>JBARRO010000024.1:0-20669 GCA_049644265.1 Bacteroidota bacterium | reverse complement strand
GCTTTGGTGTGTCGGTAGTGTCAACATGAGCAAAAAGAAATTGGAGGAAAAACGCAAATCCCTCACTCTTTGTGCGATCAACATTGGATGACATATTTTCTTGAAACTGCTTGAGGATTTACTATTTTAGAGAGACGTGTCAGGATTTGTTGCATTGGGCACGGGACAACGAACAAGAATCACGTCTGGAGCCCCCAGGACGGTTGGTGCGCCATTCGCACACTAATAGAGGGTGAAATATGATAACCGGAATGAAGCTCGACTATCTTTATCGCGACGCGGGTAACTACAAAGCGCGGGGAGAGGTTGTATTCAGCAATCCAGATGAAATTACTGTTCAAGAAGCGACTGACCGAATCCGCAAGGCTTGCGATTCGGGTTGCCTATTCATTGCTGATCAAGTCAGTCTTCCTGAAGTCTTTCTTTTTGGGAAGGGGGATGTCACAGTCGATGACCATTGTTTTCACGAGTTTGACTCGCTTAAACAAACGGAAGAACCTTCAACGGACATCAAAGCAAGATCTCTAAAGTTGTTTGTCGAACAACTCGAACACGAGTCTCGTCGCGGTTGGCGTGCATTCGATCCGGCCGAAAGAGTTCGTCAAATGCGATAGCTGCGGCAGACTGTTTTTCTAAGTGGTCTGGAAGAAGGTCAGTTTCGAACTGAATTTGCCGCGGCAGCGCCTGAAGAAAGCCAAAAAATGATTGACATAATCTTATCAGATTTCTCCAAATTATGTTTAGCGCAAAGCAAGCGAACGTTTTCCGCAACAAGACTACTTCCCCCTTTCGAGAAAGGGATATCGTGGTCGTAGTGCAAGTTTTGGTCTGATCCGCAGATAACACACCTCCCATGATCGCGTTTCCAGACTTCAAGCTTTACATAAGTTGGGATAAGTCGCGTATGTGAAAGTTCAATGTTTTTTCCAAATGTCTTTTTTTGAATTGGTTTCAAGTGGAACTTGAACACCTTCCGCCTACCATCGAAAACGACGCGCGCATCCACAAGTTCGAAAAAACCTTTGTAGGACCAGATCCCACGCGCTATTTTCTCGTACACCTTTACTAATTCTGGTTTGTTGTTTAGTCCACTCTTGTAATCCATCGCCGCGCGAAAGAATTTACCGTTTTCAGTCCACGACCCTTTCGGGGTAGTCAAAGGTTGGTCTACTGCTTTGGGATCAGCCAGTCCTTTTGTTTTCGGTTGGTCGTGTCCCTCGTAAATCAACGTTCCGGTCTTCTTGTCCACTTCGTCGGCATAAGGTGCGCCCCTCCTTGTCGACATCAGAAGTATAGAATAATCCTTACCAAGGCCGAAGTTCATCCCTTTCTGAAGATTCACTCTCTCCTCAGCAACGAGATGAGCGTAGCTTATGATGTCGTCGATATTCATAGTCTCATAAATAGAAAACGCCGATGATCTCTCAACCATCGGCGTTCAAGTTTATCAACCAGGTTTGTTATTGCTCGCCCGGATTCTTCCCCGTCAAAGCCTGCTGAACTCACGAGCAGCCGCTGGTCGAACCGCACTCCAGGCACTTGTAGCAGCTTCCGCTCCGAATCATAATGCTTCCGCACTCATGGCACGGCGGTGCATCGGACTGGGTTTCGAAGACCACTTTTTCGTTCCGTTCAATTGTGGATTGCGCTTTCGATTCACCCAGGGAAGCCATTCTCGGTTTTGCGTCGACCGTTGTCACCGGGGATGTTTCGACCACTTCTCCCGTCTTTTCGTCCTTTGTAAGGAATTTCTTCCCCAACCACCGGAAGATGTAGTCGCTGATCGATTTCGCAATTGGAATGTCCGGATTGTTTGTGAATCCCGACGGCTCATACCGGGCATGGGCAAACTTGTCCGTCATGACCTTCAGCGGAACGCCGTACTGGAGTGCGATGGAAACCGACGTCGCCAGCGAATCCATCAGGCCGGAAATTGTCGAGCCCTCCTTCGACATCGTTACGAAAATCTCACCCGGTGTGCCGTCTTCGAACATCCCGACGGTGACATACCCTTCGTGGCCACCGATGCTGAACTTGTGCGTAATTGACTGCCGTTCATCCGGCAAGCGGCGCCGCGCGATGTTGGCCTTTGTCTTTTCCACTGTTTTTTCGAGGGACGTGCTCAGCGGCTGTGTCCGTTTGCAGCCATCACGATACACCGCGATCGCCTTCAGCCCAAGCCGCCAAGCTTCCGTGTATGCCTGCATGATGTCTTCCGAAGTCACATCCGTCGGCATATTGACGGTCTTTGAAATGGCGCCAGAGAGGAAGGGCTGTGTGGCGGACATCATTTTGATGTGTCCCATGTAATGAATCGAACGGGACCCCTTCGCCGGCTTGAATGCACAGTCGAACACGGACAAATGCTCTTCCTTCAGGTGCGGAGCACCCTCAATGGTATCATTTCTGTCAATGAAGGAAATGATGTGCTCAATCTGTTCGTCATCGTACCCGAGCTTCTGGAGGGCTTCCGGAACCGTTTGATTGACGATCTTCATCAGTCCGCCACCGACCAGCTTCTTGTATTTGACCAGGGCGATATCCGGCTCGACTCCCGTTGTGTCACAGTCCATCATGAACCCGATGGTACCGGTCGGGGCAAGGACCGTCGCCTGTGAATTTCTGATACCGTGTTCCGTGCCCAGCTTTACCACATCCTTCCATACATTTACCTGCTCCTGCCACAGATCCTCCTGCACGTGGATCTTTTCAATCTTCTCTGCATAGATACCGTGTTTCGCCATCACTTTCAGCATCGGTTCTTTGTTTGCAGCGAAGCCCTTGAAGGGTCCCATTTCCTTTGAGATCAAGGCGGACTGTTTGTATGCCTCTCCACACATCAGTGAGGTGATGGCAGCCGCGAGGTCGCGGCCCTCATCGCTGTCGTAGGCAGCACCGCGGGACATAAGAAGAGCGCCGAGGTTTGCGTAGCCGAGGCCGAGTGGACGGTAGTCGAAACTGTTTTGCGTGATTGCCGGTGTCGGATAGCTGGAGTTGTCGACCGAAATCTCCATTGCCGTGATCGTCACTTGCACCGCTTTTTTAAAGGACTCAACATCGAAATCTCCGCTCTCTTTCCTGAACTTCATCAGATTCAGGGAGGCGAGATTGCACGCCGTATCGTCGAGGAACATATATTCGCTGCACGGGTTGGAGGAATTGATTTTTGCGGTGCCGGAGCAGGTGTGCCAATTGTTGATCGTCGTGTCGTACTGCATCCCCGGGTCGCCGCAAATCCAGCACGCGTCCGCCATCTGTTTCATAAGGTCCCGCGCCTTGTATTTCTCCATCGGGGAGCCGTTCATGATGGATTTGGTGTACCAATCCTTGTCTTCGAGCACGGCTTTCATGAACTCGTCGGTGACGCGCACGGAGTGGTTGGCGTTCTGGTAGGAAATAGAATCGTAGGCGCCGCCGGGCACGTTGAATCCGCCGTCGTAACCGGCATCGATGAGTGCCCAGGCCTTCTTTTCCTCGTCCGCTTTGCAGTTGATGAAGTCGACGACGTCGGGATGGTCGATGTTCAGGATGACCATCTTTGCAGCACGCCGTGTTTTTCCGCCCGACTTGATAACGCCCGCAAACGCATCGAATCCTTTCATGAACGAAACGGGTCCTGAAGCGGTCCCGCCGCCAGAGAGATGCTCGCGCGATGAACGAAGGGTGGATAGGTTTGAGCCGGTGCCGGAGCCCCATTTAAAGAGCATTCCCTCGGTTTTCGCAAGAGTGAGAATCGAGTCCATGGAGTCCTGCACGGAATTGATAAAGCAGGCGGAGCATTGCGGCTTCTCTTCCACGCCTACGTTGAACCACACCGGGCTGTTGAACGCCATGTATTGGTTGACAAGGAGGAAACAAAGTTCATGATAGAAGATGTCGGCATCTTCCGGAGTTGCGAAGTAGCCGCCTTTCTGCCCCCACTTAAAATAAGTCCATGCGACGCGCTTAATAAGCTGACGAACGCTTCGCTCGCGCTCGGGCGTGCCGAGCTGTCCGTGGAAATACTTCGACACGACCACATTCGTCGCCGTCATCGACCACGATTTCGGAATCTCGACATCCTTCTGCTCGAAAATCTTCTCACCTTTTTCGTTCGAAATGGTGGCGGTGCGTAGTTCCCACTCCACTTCATCGAACGGGTGGACTCCGGGCTTGGTGAAGTAGCGTTGGAATATCAGCCCTGATCGTTCACCGTTACCGTTGCCGCGTTCGGTCTTTGCCGATACGTTGGCCACAGGTGAGTCAAGCATTGCGAACCTCCTTCTCAACTAGTCTTGAATGAAAAATGATTTGTGAAACTCTGTGCTGTCCCAGAAAGATTCCCGGAACCTTATCCTGCCAGGTTACCGCAAGATCCCGGGAATCTTTCCATCAGGAAAAAACCATCACATGCTCGCTCGGGCGTGCAGGGATGGCTCTATGTTCTAAATTCGTGCTAGGTCGCTGATAGGGAACAGAGGTCGTTGCGTCGGGACCATTTCGTCACTTCAGGTTCTTGAAACAAG
Source organism: Bacteroidota bacterium (assembly GCA_049644265.1). Lineage (GTDB taxonomy): Bacteria > Bacteroidota > Ignavibacteria > UBA10030 > UBA10030 > JBARRO01. The sequence goes on along the minus strand of JBARRO010000024.1, from coordinate 16,164 downwards.
GTGGGAAGGCCAACTGCGCTTAGGTCCTTTTCGTGACGCAACTGGTTGTGAATATAGCGGGTTGCACCTCCTTTGTCAAGTTAAAAATGAAACAGAGGAAAAAATACATATATCATATGAGAGAATTAACTTGACATCATCTTAAGTCTAATGATTTCAACGGGCGTTAGTTCGTTGCTGGTCATGGCTTAGCGTCACGAAACTCAGTTCTCTTCATTCGGAATCCACTAATGGCAACTGCAAAAGAGGTTGGACGTCATGACCTCAGGCAGTTTTGAGGGCCCGGAGGGCAAAGGAGTTCAACCGGGTCGCCTTGCTTCTCATACCCCGATAGCGTAAATTTTTCTCCCGCTGGAACGCTCACAATTTCTGCCACAAGGAGGTCGCACCATGTCGGTCGTAGTCCCGTTCTCCACCATCAGTGAAATGTTCGACCGAATCACGACGAAATTCGCTGGCGAGTCGCGTCCGATGTTGATGCAGAAGTTCGACAAGGAGTACCGCGGAATTTCCTACGCAGAGTACCGACGCAACGTGGAGTTGTTTCTGCTGGGTCTTGCTTCGCTGGGAGTCAAGAAGGACGACAAGGTTGGGATCATTTCCGAGAACCGCCCGGAATGGGTGGTCGCCGACATGGCAGTGGTGACACTCGGTGCGGTGGATGTTCCCGTGTATCCGACGCTCACGCCGAAACAGCTCGAATTTATTTTCAACGACTCCGAAGTAAAGCTCATTATTGTGTCGAATATGTTTCAGCTGAACAAAATTCAGAAGATCCGGCGTGACGTCAAATCCCTCGGCCGTATCATCATTATGTCCGAGAAGGGACCGATTGAAGACGACATGGTCATCGGATATTCGAAGGTGTACGAGCTCGGCAAGGAATTCGAGAAGGTCAACCCGAAGTTCTTTCGGGAGAGCATCGCAAAACCGCAGCCCGAAGATTTGCTGACAATCATCTACACGTCGGGCACGACGGGAAATCCCAAAGGCGTGATGCTGACCCACAACAACCTGGTCACGAACATCAAGGCCTCCGCGGACGTGATTCCGTTCGGCGAAAAAGATACGCTGCTCTCGTTTCTTCCCCTTTGTCACTCTTTTGAACGCATGGCTGGATACTACACGGCCATGGCATGCGGCGCCACGGTTGCGTACGCTGAAAGCATTGAAACCGTGCGGGACAATCTCCTTGAGGTCCATCCCACGATTGTCACCACGGTACCGCGGTTATTCGAACGAATTCAGAGCCGTTTGATGAAACAAGTGGATGGCGGCCCGGCAGTGCGTCGGAAGATTTTCCATTGGGCGGTACGTGTGGGGAAGGAGTATGCAAAGGAATCAAAGAGGGGAACTGTCGGGGCGGGACTGAAGATGCAACATGTTCTTGCCGACAAACTGGTCTATTCAAAGCTCCGCGAGCGGACCGGTGGAAGGATCCGGTTTTTTGTCTCCGGAGGTGCGGCATTGCCACGCGCGCTGGGGGAATTCTTTGAGGCGATCGGGATCAAGATTATTGAGGGATATGGACTGACGGAAACCTCACCGGTTTTAGCAGCGAACCGGTTGGATGATTTCAAGTTTGGGACAGTTGGAAAGCAGATTCCGGGAGTGGAGATCAAGATTGCGCAGGATGGAGAGATCCTTGCAAAAGGCCCGAACATCATGAAGGGATATTACAACAACAAGAAAGCCACGGAAGAGGTGATCGACAAGCAGGGTTGGTTCCATACCGGGGATATTGGGATGTTTGACAGTGAGGGTCACCTGATGATCACGGACCGGAAGAAGCATTTGTTCGTGACCTCGGGGGGAAAGAACATCGCACCTCAACCGATCGAAAACCTCTTTTTGCAGAGCAAGTTTATCGATCAGTTCGTGCTCATCGGTGATGCGCGCATGTTCTGTACCGCGCTGATCGTTCCTGAGTTCGAAATCCTGAAAGAGCACGCCGCGACCATGGGAATTACGTTCTCCAGCGAGACCGACCTGATCGATGTCGGACACATTCGGAAGTTATATCAGGACGAGATTGAGAACCTTCAGCGCGACCTTCCGACCTTCGAGCGGGTGCGGCGGTTTGAGCTTCTTGCGCAGCCGTTAACGGTGGAAAATGGTGAGATTACGCCGACGCTTAAGGTGAAGAGGAAAGTCGTCGAACAGAAGTACGCGAATCTTATTGAGAAGATGTATGCGGATGTGGTGTAGAGGGGATGGAGTCGATTCGATAGAGAGCCTCGCCTGAAGTAGAACTACGCAAGAAGTGCCCCGTCGATGAGCCAACCCCCTTTTGATTCCCCCTTGAGAAGGGGGAATAGAAATCCTCCGCTGAACTCCTCCCCTTGAAAAGGGGAGGCGGGGAGGGGTCGACTCCCCATTATTTTCGCCGCTCCTTCATCTTAAGAACCCTCTCAGTAATTCTTGAGATCACTCCCTCGAGTTCTTCGAAAATCTCCTGGTTTGTAAACCGTAAGAATTCTATTCCGAATGCTTCAATGTATTCTTGCCGCTCTTTATCGTATTGCATCATTTCTTTCGTGAAATGGTTTTCACCGTCGATTTCAATCGCAAGTTTCAATGCTGGGCAGTAGAAATCTATAACGAACGGTCCCACGCTGTATTGCCTTCTGAACTTATCACCCAGAATTTGCCTCTTTCGAATCCTCGACCACAAAATCTTCTCGGCCTTAGGCATGCCTCGGCGAAGAAGCTTTCGCGCTTCTGTCATCGATGACAGATTGAACACTTCAGTCATGACGAAAACGAAATTTTACTTGGACTGCGGGGGAAAAGCGGGGGCCCTTCTACTCCACTCTCTTCGCCGCTTTGGGAACGGCGATGAGATTTCTCTGCACGACGCGGTCGGGGACGACCCAGGCGTCAGGGTAGCCTTTGTCGATAAACTCGGGGAGGTGCTGGTTTGCCTCGTACCGGTTTACAAAATCTCCGACACGGACCTTGTACACCGGAGGATCATACACGAGGTAGACGGAATCCGCCTGAAACTTGTCGAGGGCAAGAATCCGCATGTTGTTCGCGTCGTCGATGTTGGAAGAGGAGAAAATCTGAATGCGGAATCCCTGCAGAATATCCTCGCGGACGACCGTGCTATCCTTTGGGATCTCGAGCTGCTGCGACTGTTTCTCTTCGGTGTGGACCTTCTGAACTTCCTCGACTTCCTCGTCGAAGTCCGAAGGGTTGAGCGTGGCTTCGTAGTCGGCGAGCGGAGACTTCAATTCTTTTTTCTCCTGCTTCGGTTCCTCGAGGGTCGGCTTGGAGGGCGCGCATCCGACCAGGAGAAATCCGGCGATCAGCAGGAAGGTTCTGCAGTTCTTCATTTGGCGATGTAATTCACCCAGCATTCCGCGTAGTCCTTCGAAAACTTCTTCATAATTATTTTTCGGAGCGATTCGGCGGATTTCTGCTCCTCAAATTTTCCCACGCTCACGCGATAGATATTATCAGCTTTGGAATAGTTGTTGAACACCGGCTGATCCGCAAATCGTTCCTTGGCGAGTTTCTGATTCCGCAGCGCGTTCGGAGCCTTGCCGAACGCACCAATCTGAATCGTATACATCGGGTTCTCCGGGCGCACGATCGGCCGGCGCCGCGCTGCCGATTTTGTTCCTTTCGTGAGCGATGCCCGGACCGTATCCTGTGTCGATTTGAATCTCGGCGCGATGCGAGCGCGCTTTTTCATCGCTGCGGAATCGATGGGCGCTTTGCGGGTTGTGTCGAATCTTGCGAGGTGCCGCGATGTGTCGATCCTGGTGGGAGTCTGTTGTGGGTTGCCGGTGCGCTGCCCGGAACCTGTTTCTTCCAGCAGGACGCAGGCGGCAAACAGAAAACACATTCCGGGAAGGAGGACTGACAGCAGGACGCGGGAGGTCTTCACAGAGCCGGGTCTCTAGTAGGTGGTCGGTGTGGATTCTTTTTCGCCCGTCACGATTTTGACACTCGCGCTCGCGCCGATCCGGTCGGCGCCGCTTGCGATAAGAGCCCGGGCCTGTTCCTGAGAACGAACCCCCCCCGACGCTTTAACGCCAAGCTCCTTGCCCACCACCTTTCGCATGAGAGCGATGTCCCCGACCGTAGCCCCGCCTTTTGCAAATCCGGTGGAGGTTTTTACGAAATCCGCGTCGGCCCGCCTGGCGAGCATGCAGGCCTTCACTTTCTCTTCATCACTGAGCAAACCGGTTTCGATAATGACTTTCGTCAGCGCGTTATACCTTTTGGATGTCCTCACGACAGCCGAGATGTCCTGCTCCACATAGTCATAATTGCCTGATTTCAGCATGCCGACGTTAATGACCATGTCAATTTCCCGGGCGCCGTCCCGAAGGGCCTGGTCGGCCTCGAAGGCCTTGCTCTCGGTGGAGGTTGCCCCAAGGGGAAACCCGATGACCGTGCATACCTTCACGCTCGTATCGCGCAAAAGACGGGCACAAGTCTTGACGTACGAAGGGTTAATGCAGACACTCGCGAAGCTGTATTGTTTCGCTTCTGAGCAGAGTTTCTCAATTTCCTGGAGTGTTGCGTCCGGACGGAGGAGGGTGTGGTCGATCATTCTGGCGATCGTCGTATCGAAACTGCCGTCAGCCAGTCCCACGCCGGCTGAAATCCGGTCTGCGCCGCTTCGGACGATATTGCTGACACCCTCCTTATTATGAACAACGCAGAGGTTGTCGCTGCAAAACCCATCCGCACAGCAGGAATGGGCATTGGTTTCCTTCAGAACCTCGTCAATCAGGCGTAAAATCGTCGCTTTATCGACGTTCAGAGCTTGTGTCGGCATGTCGTAATATAAGAGAAAATGATAGACTTACAAACCTTTGGAGGTCACTTCTGGGCCATGCGTTTGGCCATGACCTGCTCAAAACTCTTTCGTAAATCGGGAAGGTTTGCGACAAGGGCTCGGAAATCGCCTTTGTGGAGACACAGAACATCCATCGCCTCCACGCAGCGGATTGTCGCCCCGCGAGTCCGCTGGTTCAGCAAAGCCATTTCCCCAAAATACTCCCCCGGATGCAACCGTGCAATTACTTCCTCCGATCCGTTGTCCTCCCGAACAACCTCGGCTTCGCCGCTCAGCAGGATGTACAAAGTGTCGCCAAGGTCTCCCTGCCGAAAGACAACCTCTCCCGGTTCAAAATGTGCCTGTGAGACTCCACGCGCCTCGCCAAGTTTTAGTTGAACCATTTCAGGAGGAATCAGCAGATCGAGCCCCCACGCGAGTCCCACCTTAAGTTTTCGCTCGAGCCCGGGAAGTTTGAACAAATAAATGGTCCGCCAAAGGAACCAGGCAATGAATCCGGAGAGCTTGACTCTTCCAAAGAGTTCCGCCACGGCACTCCTGTATCCCAGCGATCCCATCTTTCCCAATCCCTTAAAGTCAAAACTCCTGAAACTGCCGTGCCGGATCGACGCAACAATGTTGTGTGCTGCGACTCTTGCCTGCCGCGTTGCATGCTGGGCGGTTGGAGGACAGAATCCACTGCCGTCCGGATTCGGTATGAGCGCGCAATCTCCGGCTGTCCAAACATCGTCTCTTCCTTCCACTTTCATAGTAAGGTCCGCCTTGATTCTCCCTCTGTCCTTGGGAAGGTCGATGGAATCGATGAGTGGATGCGGGGAAGAGGGGACTGTGGAGACCAGCGTCTTTGTCGGGATTCGCTCGCCGCTTTGGAGAATTGCAGCATCGGGGCTGGCGGAACGGAGCCGGGACCTGAGCCGGATTTCGAGTCCGCGTTTTTGAAGAAGTCGCTGAGCATAAAGGCTCATCTCGCTGCTCATCTCACGGTCGAGGATCCGTTCGCCGGAATGCAGGAGGACGGTGCGAATCCGTCCGGGATCAATCCCCCGATAATGTTTTGCAGCGTTCCGCACAAAGTCATTGAGCTCCGCAGCTACTTCCACTCCGGAAAACCCTCCTCCCGCAACCACAAACGTGAGCAGCCGGTCACGAAGCTCTGCATCCTGTTCGATGGCCGCCTCCTCCAAAACATGCAAGAGGTGATTGCGCAGATGAATTGCGTCGGCGAGATTCTTGAATGGCATGGCGTGCTCGCTGAGGCCGGTCATTCCCCGAAAGTCCGTAACCGTGCCGAGTGCCAGAACAAGATGATCGTACGAAAGGAGGTAGGGCCTGGGGCGGAACCCCTGGCTCAGTGTGACGGTCCGCTGTCGGAGGTCGATCGCTTCAACGTCGCGAACAAAGAGCGTCGTCTTAGGAAGCAGCCTGCGGATCGGACTGACGGTGTCGAGTATGCCAATGCTCCCTGAAATGATTTCCGGAAGCATCGGCTGGAAAACAAAATAGTTTTCGCGGTTGACAAGAATGATTTCGAAATCATCCCGTGCCCCGAGGAGTTTTTCGAGGTGGATCGCTGTGTAGACGCCGGCAAATCCGGCGCCGAGAATGACGACGTGAGGTTTGTTGGTCGGAGGGGAAGTCATAGGAAGCGGTCAGCGTTCAGCGATCAGACTGCTGATTCGTCCCGGGCGAACTTCGCTCTGAATCGATCGGGAACCTGAAGGGGTTTTCGCTGCTGGTAATCGAAGAACACGATTCCTGTTTTTGCGCGGGCAATCTCCTTTTCCGTTTCCTTGTTGGAGATCCGGTAAAGGAAATCGCAGCTCTTTCGTTCAAAATCGCCGAGCGCGATCTCCACAACGACTACATCACCATAGAACGCTTCGGATTTGAAGACGATCACTGCGTCGGACATGATCGATCCGGCTCCCTCGATGTTGAGCTCCGTGTAGCCGTGATGTTTCAGGAAGCGCACGCGTGCTTCGTGAAGCAAGGAGAGTACCGTGTCGTTCCCGAGGTGGCCGCCGTAGTTGATGTCCGTTATTCTGATGGGAAGTTCGGTTGTGAAATCGAATTCTGAGGGAAGTTCGAGCTTTACGCGGGGCATGGGGTGGAGGCTAGGTTGGAATGATGGAATGATGGAATGGTGGAATGATGGAATGGTGAATGGTGGAATGATGCCTGCCCGCTGGAGTGCGCGGTATAGCACGCAGGCGGGGAATGATGAAGCCCGACATGGAGATCTCTATTTCATCTCCTCCTTCATGATCGGCGAAGCCTGGGCAAGCATTTTCTCTGTCGCAACGGTCACGGCCCGTTTCGAAGCCCCATGGACACTGTCGACGAACCATTGACCCAGCGTGGACTCGTAGAATTGGATGTATTGCAGCAACTCCTCGTCGCTCACCGTTCGATAGGCATAGAGGAGTGCCACATACGATCTCACCCTGTAGTTTTGTGTCGTTTCCCGGTTCATTTGTCCGATCATCTGGTCAATCATGGGAGCAGCGATCTGCTTTTCAGGGGGAGCGGAAGCGTTCATTGCTGCTATGGAAGAGCGCAGCATGACGGCAAGAAGGTCCTGCATTCGGAAGGTCATGCGCATGGCGTCCTCAAGCCTCTTGACCAGCACGTACCGACGCTCCATGGGAGGTCTCGATTTCAGGACCTTCACGTAGCGTTCCATTTTTTTCGCGGCAGATGGAATGAACACAGTGTCCTCCAGGAACCTGAACTTCTTCATGAGCGGTGAGTTGAGCCATCGGAGGATCAAGATCATCTGCGTGCTGTCGATCCGGCCCTTGAGAAACCGAAAGGCACTGACCTCGAGCGAATCTGGCTGGAAAGCCTCGACGGCAATCCGGTCGAGCTGGCGTTGGTTACCTGCTCCACCCTGTTTCACCGACATCTCAGATTCAAGCGTGGATTTAATATTGGTGAGGTTTCTTCTCAGGCCGGAGTCAAGAATGAACTGGTCGACTTGCTCGTCCGAGGGGGCAATGGTCTTTCGCTGCTGATCGGCAGCCGTGCCGCTCTTCTGAGCGGACAAAGGAGCGGCGGTAAACAGAACCAAAAAGAAGATGAGGGAAGTTCTCATGGCAATCCTTGCAAGTTCATCATGGTCTCAGGCCACCGCCGATTCCAGTAGTTGAATTGTGCCGTTGTTGGCGTCGATTTCCGCCTGAACGCCAAGCGGAACGGTAAACTTGTTTTCAATATGGCCGATCATGGAGCCGGTCCAGCATGGCACGTTCAGCGGCTTGAGTACATCGTCAAACACTTCCTCGAGCGTCAAAGAGCCAAACCCGTCGCCCGGAGTGCAGTTGGTGCACTTGCCAAACACCACACCCGAAACATGGTTCAACACGCCCGCCAGCTTGAGTTGTGTCAGCATCCTGTCGATGCGGTAGATTTGTTCGTCTGTGTCTTCGAGAAAAAGAATGTGACCCTTCCAGTCCGGGAGGTACTCGGATCCGATCATGGCCGAGAGCACCGAGAGATTGCCTCCTACAAGCCTTCCCCGCGCCTTGCCCGGCGTGATCGTGTCCACCCGGTCCCTGGTTTGTGTGAGATTGTCTCCAAGAACTACAGGATTCTGCATCGTGACGCGTTCCCCGTCAAACAAAACTCTCTGAACGTAGTCGATGGAAAACCTGTTCCAGGTCGATGACCCGACCGGTCCATGGAACGTGACCAAGCCGGTTTTGGCATAGATGGCGACCAGGAGCGAGGTCACGTCGCTGTATCCCATCAGAATCTTCGGATTCTTTTTGATCACACTGTAATCCAGCAGCGGAAGAAGTCGGTTGCAGCCCCATCCTCCCCGGACACAGATGATTGCCTGCACCCCGGGGTCGGCAAACATGGCATTGATGTCGGCTGCGCGATCGCTGTCCTTTCCCGCCAGATAGCCGTACCGGTCGCGCAGGTGAGCGCCCGGTTTGAACTTCAGGCCGAGGCCAGTAATCGACTCCTCGGCAATCTCAATATCGACGCTTTCGAAGGTTGGCCCGGCAGGATTGATCAGGCCGACCGTGTCGCCGCGCTTCAGGCGCCGTGGCTTGAGAATGGCCGATTCCAGCGGCCACGACCACAGCCCGGCGGGAAGTTGTGACGCCACGGCCCCGAGTCCCAATATTCCCAGAACGTTTCGTCTGCTTTGCATGAGATTTCCATGAACGACAGGTGGTCTGAGGAAATTAACCACTATCGAGGGGAGATGCAACCGCGCCGGCTCAGTTCCCCAGAGACTTGAGCATCTCCTGCGCAACGAGGCGATTGCCCTCATCGCTCAAATGGACGGAGTCGTACGTGAGAATGCCGCGGTCTTTGTTTTCGGGATTGTGGGCCCTCAGGTACTCAATGAACGCGGTGCGCAGGTCACAGAGCTGGATTCTCAGATCCTTTGCGACCGTTCTTGTGACGCCGCAATATTCATTGAGCAGCTTATCTTGTACGTTCGAACTGTCGTATTTCTCTCCAATCACCGTCGGGGTGCAGAGAATGACCCGGGCGCCATAGTATCCGATGATGCTGCACATCTCCCTGAGTCCGGCGTCGTATTCCTGGATTGGGGTCCCATGGCCATTTAAGGCAAAGTGCCATACATCGTTGATGCCGATGTAGATAAAGACAACGGTCGGTTTTTTGTCGAGAACATCCGTGCGAAGTCGCTTCTGCAGGTCAGGAACCCGGTTTCCGCTGATGCCGCCGCCGATGAGCTGCGTGGAGGTAAACCGTTTCGAAAGAGAATCGCCCATGAGGGTAATAAACCCGTTCGGTTTGACTCCAAGCTGGGTAATGGAATCGCCGAAGAAAAGTATCCGTTCACCGTCTTTGAGGAGTGAACTGGATGTGCATGAAGAGCATTGGAGGAGGAAGACAAAACAGCATCCGAGCATGACTTTGACGATTGATGAATTCATGAATATTGACGTCCATTCTTGTGGAACAGAACGATGCGATTGGTGTTTGTTCCGGAGGAGTTGTTGCTGACTCCCCAGATGTTGGAGGTTTTTGTGAATCGTTGCGAGTTGATCAGGATCCCCGCACATTGAAATCCGGCTGAAATGCCCAGGGGTACGACCAGTTCGTCAAGGCGGACCCTGCCGTTTCTTAACTCTCCCACTTCAAACGCGACCCATCCGCCCGACGCCGTAACTCTGAACAGTTCCCTGAACACCGCTTCCATCACCCTCGTCCATTTGTCCACTGTTGGCGCCATCGTCATTTTCTTTGAGATCCTGTCGACGTCGATGCTGTTGAACCAGCACCGAAGCCAGTTGTCACCCTGATAGTCAACAATATTAAGAAAAGGGGGAGAGGTCACGGTCAACGCGATCGATTGGTCCGTGATGCTTTTCGTGCTTCTCGCGTCAGTCGAAAGAAACTTCGCCTCACTTCTCGCCTTCTGGAGATTGGTGAATTGCGCTTCCGTGAGGTTTCTCATCAGGCTCCTGCTCTTCCGGAGGATGATTTCCCGCGTATCGCGGTATTCCGGCTTCTGCCGAAGCCGCTTGTTAATCTGCTTTTGGCGCTCCGCGGTGATTGCCTGGTTGGGTGGGAGGGTGTAGACGGAAAAGAATCCCTTGGAATGTCCGCTCAGCCTGTTCGTTGCGACCATCCGGATCCAGCGATCGAGGTGGTCCTCGTCGCCGTTCTGCTCTCTCATACTCAAATACTTCCTCAATGAAACGATCTCGGCCTCGGTCTTCGTGTGATAGAACATCGAGAGGTCGATGTCGGCTCTTGCTTCGCCGGATATCTGGATTGAGTCGAGTCTTGATCTGATATCCTTAAGCGTCGGCGGATGAAGCCGCGGTTCACAGAGTGTTCTGCTCAGGGGATTGATGTCGTTCGAAACAGATTTTCGGCCGAGCAATGCGGCCTCAATAATGGTTGTTCCGCGGCCGCTGAACGGGTCATAGACGGTGTCTCCCTCGTTCGTCAGCAGGTTCATGAAGAATGCCGGGAGTTGGGCCTTGAAGCATGCCCGGTACGAGATCTCATGAAGTGAAGATGACTGCCGTTGCTTCGAGGTCCAGAATTCGCCGACGTATCGTGGAATAGGGTGGTTCTGGATCTGGATGGTGTCGACGTGTGGTTTCTGACCGCCAAGTGTTGCGGGAGCAGGGGAAAAGGGGGATTGGGTTTTGATGAGATACCTCAAATGAAAAAGGTCGAGTCTAAGTGACGGTTTGCTCGTGTTAGAATCCACGAGACTCTTTCAGATTCCTTATTCTTCCATCGTGCTGCGTTTCTTGTCTAGATTGAAGGTGGATGTCTTCTCGTCCCAGAGATAGACTTCCATCCAGCTTCGAATGTGCTTTATCACTTTTCCCTTCTGAAATTCCCAAGAGTCATCCTGCATAAGAATGACATCTTCGGAACCCTCAACCTTTATGTCGAGAAATCCGTCTTCATTGAGGTCGAGGTAGTGGGCCAATCGAGTTTTTCGTGTAAAATGGTCGCCTCTGTCTTCAGGTGCCATCGTCCAGTCATTTGCATCCAACAAAAAAATCGTGAAGAAATTGACGAATCGTCCAGAAACGATACCAACAATGTCTTCACGATTTGTGCGAGCACCGCTTCCCCAAAGGGACTGATTTATTCGTATGAAATTGTGGTGGTTCAGCTCAAAAAACTCCATCTTGGGATCAGCCTTGAAGCTAAATTCCAGAGAATCCAGGAGCGCACCCGTTTCCCGCTCGCTCAGCAGGAAATACTCTGCGTGTCCCAATGATGAGAGGGATAACAAATAGTAAGGCCCTTCGCCGTCAAATGTCTTGACTGGGTAAAGATGGTAAGGTAGGAAGTATCTGAATGCTTCAATTTCGTTGCTGTCTCGCTTTGGAAGGAGCCTGAACGATTCTTCGTCTTTTCCCCATTTTTCTATGAGCCGCTCGCCGAGAATAAGTCGCTCAGGCTGGTTCTTTTCCAGGAAATCGAGAACGAACTTGTATTTCAGCTGGGACCGGAGGTTGGCGACTAGCTTGGATTCCCGTCTTGTCGAGTCACTTTCGATCTCGTTGGTCGACCCAAGGGCGATGAGGTCAGCACCGAAGCTTCGATGTGTAACCCTCTTTTCCGTTGTGTATTCGCTTGCCATTGCTTCGTTGTTCTGAGCGTAGATCAGTACTGCTATAGCGCACAATGGCAGGAAACTCAAGTGATCGAACGCCTTTGTCGTCAATTAGATCTCCTCACATTTAAGGTTTCAACTGATATCGCTTGATCGTGCGCAAGCTATGAAAAAATCTCCCAAAGTACAACGCGCGAGACTCACGGGTAGTGTCTCAGGCTGGCTATAGGTTCTTAACGCAGAGGCCCGCCTGCCCTCAAGATCTCAAAACGTCGCGCAGGTCTCTGCGTTATGAAATATTAACAACGTGAGACATTACTGACTCACGCTTCTCCAAGATGGATGACTTTGTCTCCAAACTTGTCCCTGAGTTTGTCGACCGCCGTGAGAATCTCCTGTCTCTGTTCGTCCTTCGGAGAAAGAGCGAGCTTCATCTGACTGTCATCGAGGAAGTGAGAGAGCCGGACTCCCAGCAATCGTAGTGGCATCGGGCGCGTGTATCCTTCGTGGAACAACTTCCTGACCGTATCGAAGACGACCTTGTCGTCGTTCGTCGGCTTGACGGATTCCGCCCTGCTGATGGTTTTGAAATCAGCATAGCGGAGCTTAAGCGTGATGGTCTTGGTCTTCCAGTTCTTTCCGCGCATGGTGGAACAGACGTCTGCCACGAGTTCATGCAGCAGGTGCTCGAGCTCGCCCTTTTCCTGGAGGTTGTGGGCGAACGTCTGTTCGTGCGAGATGCTTTTCCGTGAATGGTCGGGAACGACATCGCTATAGCCGGTGCCGTTGGCTGCGCCGTAGATCCAAAGCCCATGCTTCCCGAGGATCTTGACGACCTGCTCTTTGGGAACCGCCTGGATGTCCGACACAAGATCGAAACCCCGATCGCGTAGCACCGCAGCAGTCTTCTTCCCGATGCCCGGAATAACGTCGATCGGCAGCGGCGCTAGAAATTTCTTCTCCCCGCCGTTTGGTACTGTGCAGATTCCGTTGGGTTTCACCGTTCCTGCCGCAATCTTCGCCACAACCTTGCTCGAAGCCAGCGCAATGGTGCACGGCAATCCAAATTCATCCCACACAAGTTGCCTGAGCTTTTTGATCAACCCCGGGAGGTCGTTTCCATACAGCCCTTCGCATCCCGTAAAATCCATATATATCTCGTCGATGGAGGCGCGCTCGATCACCGGCGCAAAGTCGCACATGCGTTTGTAGAGCCGGTCTGAATAATCCGTGTAGTCGCTGTAGTGTCCGCGTACGACGATGAGTTGCGGGCAGAGTTTCAAGGCCCTGCCGGTCGGCATCGCGGAACGGACGCCGAATTTCCTCGCTTCGTAAGACGCTGATGCCACGACACCGCGTCCGCTCGGAGTTCCTCCCACCGCGACCGGCTTGCCAATAAGATCCGGATTCTTCGTTCGCTCGACGGAGACATAAAAACAATCAAGGTCGAGGTGAGCAATGAAGGGTGTTTGGTCGGGGGTCTTCATGTGTCGTGCGCTAGATCTGGCCAGTCCAGCCCGAATCGTGCTTTCGGAACGCGTCCCGGATCTGGGCATAGATTTCCTTCGGCAACGGACCTTTCTGAATTGCATCGGAGCTTTGCCGCAGATGTTCCGCGTTTGTGGTTCCGAGAACGCATGAATCAACACCCCACGTGAAAGCGGCGAACCGGAGTGCAAGCTCCTGACAGTCCATTCCGAATTCCAGATTCATAGCCTTCCAGCGTTTCCAGTATTCGTCGACATACTGTCCGACCGGACGTTTGGCAAAACGCCACGGTGCGTTTGCGACCGGCCTCTTGGCGATCACGCCCATGCCGCGCTCCTTCGCTTGCGGTAATGGATGGTCGATGGTCCGCTGGTCGCAGACATTGATCGAGCACTGCATGCTTCTGAAGCGGCCGGTACCGACTGCGTATTCAAGATGTTCGTTCTCTCCGGAGTAAGCCGCGACAGAAATCTTTCCCTGTTCGACCATGGAAAGGAGCGCGTCGATCATTCCGTCTTGTTGCAGCGTTTCCTTTGGGCAGGAGTGAAAGTGGACGATGTCGATGCGGTCGGTTTTCAAGAGTCGCAGGGCCTCGTGCACGCCGGCGACAACGCACTCGGGCGTCCAGTCGCGGTATCCGGGAATACCGTAGCCGACCTTTGTTGAGAGAATGAATTCTGTCCTGCGTTTTGAAAGATATTTCCCTATTCTTTCTTCGGACCGCCCGTACCCTCGCGCTGTGTCAATCAGAGTGACGCCGAGGTCCAAAGCCGTCTGCAACAAATTCTCGGCGGCTTTTTCTGAAACATCTGAACGACCAAGATTACCGCATCCGAGGCCGAGAGGGGAAACCTTCAGTCCGGTTGAACCAAAATCTCTGGCTTCAATACTCATGGAAGGAAACGAAATTTCTGACGGAGTTGTTCAGGAGTTGTCGCAATCGGTTGTGTGAAATCTAAGGACGATAACAGACTCTATCAAGACGTTCTTTCGGAAAGGAGAAGAAGGATGGCGATCAATTCCATTGAGATTCCCCTGGGAACAACGATGCCGAAGTTTGAGTTGATGGATCCAGAGGGAAGAATGCACAAAAGCGACATGCTGGCAGGGTCGAAAGGGTTGCTCGTCATTTTCACCTGCAACCACTGTCCGTATGCGAAGGCCGTCTGGCCCCGGACAATTCGGATTGCCGAATCTGCGAAAGCCCTTGGTATCGGTACGGTCGCCATCAATCCGAATCTTCATCAGGACTATCCCGAGGATGCCCCCGAAGTCATGAAGGAGAAGATCAGAGAGTGGGGAATACCGTTTCCGTACTTGATCGACCAGACTCAGGAAGTGGCGGCATCATTCAAGGCGCAGTGCACGCCGGACATTTATTTGTTTGATGTGAAGAACAGACTGGTGTACCACGGACGAGTAGATGATAACTGGCAGGATGAAAAGAGCGTGACGCGAGAGGAATTGAAACAAGCAGTCAGGAACCTGGCAGAGGGGGAGCCTGTCGACGCAATACAGCATCCGTCAATGGGATGTTCGATCAAGTGGAGGAAGAATCCGTATCATTAGCGGTCAGCTATCAGATGTCAGCAATCAGCCTGCAGAAAAACCTGTCACAAGCTGTTCGAACGCACCTCTGTAATATCCACGAAAAGCTTCCGCGCGGTTGGAGTTCACGTTCGCGCTGTTTCCAGAATCGACGAAACAATCCGCAGGAAATTATTGAAAAAATACACGGGTTCGTACAGCTTCCCGTCCCAGGAATAGTATTTGGGGATCAGAAACTGCGCCAGACAGATGAACAGAAGGACCTTGGCCACTCGTCGATCGGCAAGGTCCTTTTCCGTCATTAACTGAAGGCTAGTCAGGAAAGCGTGGATGGGAATGAACCAGGTCAAGAGGCTGAAGACCCTTGTGGTATCCCTGGTAAAAAATGAAATCGTGCCCGCCGCGATCGTGAGCAGGATAACGGCACTGTAGTACACTTTGGCGTGGCGGAAAAAATACAGCACACAGAACAGGATGAGGAACCATGACGCGTTATACAGGGAGAATCCTGTAAGGAACGGAGCCTGGCCGTTCTTGTCCAGCCAATAAGCAAGTCCGTGCTTCAGGACATAGTCAAAGCGGCCGGATGGCATGGGCATGGAAAAGTGATACAGATACATCTTCACAAATGCATATCCTGCCACGGAAAAGAGTATGGGTAGAGCGGCCCTCATTTTCACTGAATGCTTCAAGGAAAACTCTTTCGACATCTTCAGCACCACGATGAATATTGAAATAACCAGTCCCTGGGGATGATTGATAACAATGAGCGTTGAACACGCCATGGTCAACAAGTCGGATTCTCCCAGGAAGATCATCACCGTCAGGAAAAAAGTTAGTGTGTCGGGCATCCCAAGCCAATTGAGCATCACCAAAACCACAGGGTTTAAGAGCAAGAGAAGTAAGGGGATGAGTCTGAAGTCCAGGCCGTACTTGGATTCAAATTCTTTGAACAGAAAGTTCGTTTGCCTCACGGAGAGCACAGTAAATGTGATGAACCCAAGCCAGAAAAAAAGCCAGCAGAATGTTTCGAACCTGCCGACGGAGGTGTTCAGGTTGAGGATCCATGCGAGAAGGGGAAGGAGAAGACTGTCGTGAATCCACCACGCTGCGCCGCCAGGGATGAAAGGATTCGCAGAGAATCGGAAATAGTCCTCCGAAGGGACAAACCCGATTCCATACGCGAGTACTGCCACCGCAGACAGCGCGATGCCCAGGAAGAACGGATTGATTC
>JBARRO010000023.1:0-2651 GCA_049644265.1 Bacteroidota bacterium | reverse complement strand
GTACAAGAAAGGAGAAATGGCAGCATCCTAGTGTCATTCGAAAAGCAATCCGGAAAGAGGCTCGGGGGAAGAATCCCCGGGCCTCCTCTGTTATTTCGCGGCAATGGTTCTTCTTCGGGATCGGGTCGATGACTGAGCAACGCAGGCTTGCGGCAATCATGTTTACGGATGTGGTCGGGTACAGCGCCATGGTGCAAAAAAACGAGGTGCTGGCGCTTGAGCTGCTTGAACAGCACAACAAGATCGTCCGTTCGCTTCTCCCAAACTATGGTGGGATCGAGGTAAAAACGATTGGCGACGCTTTCCTCGTCGAATTTGCAAGCGCGCTCGACGCAACCCGGTGTGCAATCGAGATTCAGCGGCTGCTCCACGAGAGAAACCTCACCGTGGCGCCGGAGCGGCGCATCCAGCTTCGCGTCGGCCTTCACGTGGGGGACATCGTGTCCAAAGAGAACGACGTGTATGGCGACGGCGTCAATATCGCTTCCCGTATCGAGCCGATCGCGGAGCCGGGTGGTATTCGGATCTCTCAGCAAGTTTTCGACCAGATCCGGAATAAGATCGACGTTCCGCTCGTGAGACTCGGCACCGGGGAGCTCAAGAACATCCAGATCCCGATCGCGATATACAAGGTCATCCTTCCGTGGGAGAAGAAGCACCTCCGAATTTCCGATAAGATTGCGTTCAGCATTCGACAGAAACGAACGCAGCTTTCTGTTGCGGCGCTACTCCTTGTTCTCGTCATAGCCGGCCTGTGGTTTTCCCGTCCGGAATCCCAGCAACAGTCGATCGCGGTACTGCCCTTTCAAAGCTTTGGGGGGAGCGACGAAGATGAGTATTTTGTCGATGGGATGACGGAATCGCTTATTACGGACCTTGCGAACCTTCCGGGCCTGTTAGTCATCGCACGGAACAGCGTATTCCAGTACAAGGAAAAGCGAAAGACAGGGGGAATCGATGTCCAGAAGGTGGGAAAAGAACTGAATGTCCGGTATGTGTTGGAAGGAAGTATTCAACGGGCAGGAGACAAACTTCGCGTAAACGTCCAGCTGATTGATGTGATGAACGGCTTTCATATCTGGGCGGAGAAATTTGACAGGGAACTGAAGGACTTGTTTGCGGTCCAGGACGACATCTCGATGCATATCATCGAGGCATTGAAAATGACCTTCAACGCTCCGGATGAACAGACGGTCAAATCCAAAAGGACTTCAAACCTCGAAGCAAACGACCTGTACTGGAAGGGATTGTACTACAGTCGTCGGCGAACAAAGCCGGACAACGACCGCGCCCTGGAATATTTTCGAAGTGCCCTTGAGAGAGATCCCAATTTCGCGTCTGCGCATGCCGCCCTCGCCTCAGCGCTGCGCTTCCGCTACGCGTTTGGGTTCGAACGACGACCCGAGATCCTGGAAGAGGCCAAGGCGCACAGTGAGAATGCCTTGTCCCTCGACCCGAAATCGTCCGAAGCGCTTCTCGTCAAAGGATTGATTCAGAGGGAGGACGGCGATCTTGTGACGGCTATTCGGACGCTTGAGCACGCTCGTGAGGCGAACCCCCGGAACGTTGACGCACTGTACTATCTTGGAAATTCCTGGCGTGACGCCGGCGACTATCAGAAGGCCATCGACTATCACGAACGCTCCTTCGAACTCGACCCTCAGTACTTCTTCAACGCATACAATCTCTGGGTTGACTACTGGTTTTGCGGGATGTACGACAAGGCGCTTCTGGCAGGAAACAAGGCGGTTTCACTGGATCCGGAACATTTTCTCAGCTATCTCATTCGATGTCTCAACGCGACCCATGCGGGAAAAGAACAGGAAGCGGTCGAGCTGGCAACAAAACTCATTGAGCTTGAGCCAAACCATGTTGATAGCTACGCGGAGCGCGCGCTTATCTACTGCAATTTTGGGAAATTTGACGAAGCGTTGAAAGATGTGCAATACCTTTATGCGCACGATCCGGAAAGCCAGACATTGATCGGTGCAGCGTTACCATTGTATGTCAATCTGAATAAGTACAAAGAGGCTTCCCATTTGCTGGCAAAAGCCCTCCAACGGAAGGGCTTGCTCCTGGTTCAGGGAATCGACTTCCGTTCGATGATGCTGCTTTCTCAAGCGATGTTGCAGCAGCAACAAGGATTGGGAAGAGAAGCCCACGAGTCGCTCCTGGCGGCCCGCCGGACGATCGAGGAAACTCTTGGCAAATTTCCGGAAAGCTCATCGTTCATAGCCATGCACGGACTCATTCTTGCACACCTTGGAGAATTTGACAAGGCGATACCGGAGATGGAGAAAGCTCTGAAACTCAGTCCGGGGAATTCCGACTTCGCGTTCGATTTTGCGCGCGTCTATGCCTTGAAAGAGAACAACGCCAAAGCATTCGAATGGGTCCTCCGGGCCGTGCAGCTCGGCAAAACGGATTACGAAATGATGAAAATTGATGCTCATTTTCGGAAGTTTGCTCACGATCCGGCATTCCTGGAAATCCTCAAACGACCCGGACAGAAATAGCTTATATCTCAAATCTCACATCCCAAATCTCACATCTCCTCCCGGAGCTCCCATGTCACTTCTCATCAAGAACGGACGCGTCATAACTGCGGATCAGGATTACGTCGCCGACGTCTATGTCGAGCGGGACAAAAT
>JBARRO010000022.1:0-16295 GCA_049644265.1 Bacteroidota bacterium | reverse complement strand
GAGCTCGTCCGCGGAGACCAAACACTTGTCTTCGACGGCCATTCTACGGGTGGAATGATCTCCGGGACATGTTCCTGTCGGGCGCAGCGCGGTTCGTTCCGGCTCATGAAAGAAACTCTCGTCACGCAATGACGCACCTCCTGTTCCCGCTTCAAGTCATGAGCGCTCGGACATTTGGCCTCCTGAGGTAGACTCCAATCCCCACCGTTGGCACAACCCAAAGAAGCAACCCGAGCAGAATCGCTGCCATGCCCAGCGGAGTCGCAAGAGTGTACTGACCCGCACCAAGACTCTTGAGAAGTCCTGCAAGAGACAACTGCATTTCTCTCCAGATGGTATAGCTGAGCACCGTCTCACCCGCACCGAAGCCCAAACCGACCCAGCAACCTATCTCAAGAATTTTTCTTCCCCATTCCCGCAACTGGAGAAACCCAACCGCTCCAATCGCAGCAACAAGGAAGTACAGGATCTCCACGCCTGCAAGGATTCGACTGAGTGTGATAAGGCCGTAGAGCGACTCTTCCATCGTCGAATCCGGCATCCGGGAAATTTGATGCAACATCTTGAGACCGGATTCCAGCTCGTTGGGAAGAACAAGATTGGAGACATTCAGGATGATTGACACAAAAGCAACAACGAGAAGAGGGATCCCCACAATTCGCACAGATACCGGCCGGGTCCCTGCCGGAGGGTGAGCAATGGTTGTCGGAACGTTTCCTTGATTCAATTCGTAGCCGGTTTTTTAAATGCCCAAAGTATGTCGATCGCTTTTCCCTCCCACATCCCTGCTCTCGGGCCACACTGAAGACTGTCTACTCGAAACACGTCTTGCGGTGCGGTTGCCAGGAACGTCTGCCCTTCAAGCAACATGATGCCAGCCGAAGCAGCCAGCCCCACCCCAAGTCCAATCAACACCTGGGGATTTCGTTTTACCAAGACACTCAATTGATTGCGGACTTCATCTTCGGAGCCGCCGAGGACATCCGTTTTCAGAGGTTTCCCCGTAGAATCTGACGAAAGGATCGTCAACGTGTCTCTCCCCTTTACAAGGGAGTCTTTCGTAAATAATCTTCTCGCACCTTCGTAGGATTTTTTGATCTGTTCGATCGTTTTTTCCACGGATCTCCCGGTATCAATGAGAGAGATCTCGTTCATGATCCTCTGCAATTTGTCCGACTCTGCATCAGAAATCCGAAAGTACACCCGGTATAATCCTCTCTCACGAAAAGGCGCGTCGATCTCTTGCAGGACGGATTCCGACATCGACCGGCTCGTGTCCGTCAGCTCAAGGAGCTGGAAGTCCTGGTTTGCCTTGAGCGACCACGTCCCTCCGTGTTGAGAGTGCAACGACAGGTCATTCCAGTAGATAATTCGGTTGGCGAAATGTTTGTTATTCAGAGACCAGTCGTATGCGAAGAAAGCAATCGCCGCAAACAGAATGACCACGGCGAGGCGTTTGAGGGTCGCTCCCCGCGGCTCTTCCTGCAACGGCTCGGGTTCTATTTTGTCCATATCCTTCATCGACGAATTCCCGGCTCGGTCATTCCACGGAGGTCGAAGATCCTGTCGAGCTGTTCGTTGGTCAACAATCCTTTTTCGAGAACCAGCTGGCGAATGGGTTTGCCGGACGAGATGTATTCTTTCGCGATTTCTGCCGCTGCGAGATACCCGATATGCGGGTTTAGCACTGTCACAACGCTCGAACTGTTTTCGGCGTAGAATTGGCAGCGTGAGGTATTGGGAGTAATCCCCGCGATGCATTTTCGCACATAAACATCGACAGCATTACCGAGGATTTCGATTTCGTGCAGTAGATTGAAGGCCACGACGGGCATCATGACGTTGAGCTCAAGTTGGCCGGCCTGCGCAGCCCACAGGATCGTCGTATCGCAGCCGATCACCTGGAAACAGACCTGGTTGACCATCTCCGCCATGGAGGGATTCACTTTCCCCGGCATGATCGAGGAACCCGGCTGGACGGGCGGTAGGTTGATCTCGGCCAGGCCGGTCTTTGGTCCCGACCCCATAAGCCGGATATCGTTGGATATGCGGGACAAGTCCTGAGCGAGGTTCCGGACAGCATGCGAAAGTTCAACGATCGGTCGAAGACTCTGCATTGACTCGAAGTAGTCTTCCGCCATTTTGAATTTGATCCCCAATTGCTTCGTCAACTGTGCGACCATCATTTTGCGATAGTTCGGATGGGCGTTGAGGCCTGTACCCGTCGCGGTTCCGCCGATTCCGAGTTCTTTTGATGATTCCGAAGCCCTGGCGATGGATTCCCTGTGTCTCCGGATGCTGACTCCGTACGCAGTAAACTCCTGTCCCAATCTCACAGGCACCGCGTCCATCAAGTGGGTTCTTCCCGACTTCACAACCCTGTCAAATTTCCTCCCCTTCGTGAAAAGTTCTTTCTCGAGGAGATTCAACGCAGCCAACAGTTGGGGGATTGTTACGAGGGCGGCAATCCGAATTGCTGTCGGACAGACGTCATTCGTGGATTGCGACATGTTGACGTGGTCGTTGGGGCTGACCTTTGAATAGTCCCCCTTTTTTCCACCGAGGAGTTCGATGGCCCTGTTCGCCAGGACCTCGTTCACGTTCATGTTGTGCGATGTTCCGGCCCCTGCCTGATACACATCGACGACAAACCATTCACGAAATCCGCCGGCAAGCACTTCATCAGCTGCTTTCAGAATCGCCCGGGCCATTGTTGAATCGAGCAGTCCGAGTTTGCTGTTGACAGCTGCCGCCGCCCGCTTGATATGAACCGTCGCCTCGATATATGCGGGTTTTGGCTTCAATCCGCTGATGGGAAAATTTTCCACGGCACGGAGGGTTTGCACGCCATAGTAGGCGTCGGTCGGAATTCTGCGTTCACCAAGGGAATCTTTCTCGAGGCGGGTAGCCATTGCTTCACCTCACAAAGTTGGTAAGAGAGGATTGGTGTGACAAGCTACCAACTGGGCGGCTGAAAATCAATGAAGGGACAAGAAGAACCGGGGGCAGGACTAGGCCCCTCCCCCGGCGTAGTGTTGGTCAGGCAACCACTGGTTCGCGGAATTTTGCCAGCTCGGACGCTGAAGCTTTTTCGACTTCCGCGTGCAGACTGTTTCCCTTCGAATCCATAGTAACGATCGCCGGGAAATCCTTCACGCGCACATGCCACATTGCTTCCGGGATGCCAAACTCGATGAAATCAACGCCCTCTACCTCGACGATGCACTTTGAATAGTACTGTGCAGCACCACCGATGGCATTCAGATACACCGCGCCACAGTCTTTCAACGCGGCGAGAGTTTTGGCGCCCATGCCCCCCTTCCCGATGATCGCCCTCAGACCGAATTTCTTAATGATGTCGGCCTGGTAGGGTTCTTCGCGAATGCTGGTGGTCGGCCCTGCCGCGTTCATAGTCCATTTCCCATTCTGTTTGAGCGCAACCGGTCCGCAATGGTACAAAGCAGCTCCTCCGAGGTTGACTGGCGAGTCGTGGGACATCAGGTGATGATGAAGAACGTCGCGCCCCATATGGAGCATCCCGCTCAACAACACGACATCTCCTACCTTCAGGCTGCGAACCTGCTCTTCTGAAAGAGGGGTTGCAAGATGAACCTCACGCCCGGTGACAGGAAGGGAATCCTCCTTTGCAAGACGCATGACCGGAGAATCGTCTTTGTAGAGCCATCGTTTGATTTCTCCGGTTCTTGAATCCAAAACAACGCCAAGGCGTCGAAACGCCCAGCAATCGTACGCAACCGAAACGAAGAAGCACGCCGGAAGCCGATTGAAGGCACCAATCTTGCACCCAATGAGGGAAACTCTGCCGCCAAATCCCATGGTTCCGATCCCGAGCTTGTTGGCGTCCGCCATGATTTGACTCTCCAGTTTTGCCAGCTTCGCATCCGGGTTGACATCATCCAGCGACCGGAAGAGTTGCTGCTTCGCGAGCGCGTACCCGGAGGCGCGGTCTCCTCCGATGGCGACACCCAGGGCTCCGATGCTGCATCCCTGACCCTGCGCCTGCCAAACGGCGTGCATGATGCATTTCCGAACGCCATCCAGGTTCCTGTCCGCACGGCCGAGGTTCGACAGCTCGGAAGGAAGTGAATACTGAATATTCTTATTCTCGCATCCTCCCCCCTTGAGCACCAGTCGCACTTCGATGTCGTCGCTTTCATGCTGCTCGAAGTGAATGACGGGCGTGCCGGGACCGAGATTGTCCCCGCTGTTCTTGCCCGTGATGGAGTCGACCGAGTTGGGGCGAAGCTTCCCAAGCTTTGTTGCCTCGACAATCGCTTCCCGTATTTCCTTCTTCATAGCGATTTGATTGGCGCCGACGGGCGTAAGAATCTCAAATGTCAGCATCCCTGTATCCTGACAGATAGGCCCGCTGTGTTCACATGCCATGTCGACGTTGATCGCAATGGTCTGGAGCGCAAGACCCGACTGTGTGGATGCATCTTCTTCCTCCTTCGCCCGGGCAAGCGCACGACGAACATCGGGAGGGAGATTGGTGGATGTTTCGACAATAAGGTTGAGAATGCTTTGTTTGAAGGTTTTCATGAGATCTCCGAGAGCGTTTCACCGTTGATGTTTCTTTGTTGACACAGTTTTCTTAGAGGAAGAGCGTAAAATGCGGTCTGTTTGCCTCCCGATACGAAGAACGATGGAGGGAAATGATTCGACATCGTCCACCGTCGTCCTGAAATTCACAATACAAACTCGAAGAACGAATTTTCCTGCAATCAACGTACTCGAGCAAAATGCCTCCCCGCTCGCCTGCAGACGCGCGAGTAGTTCCGTATTGAGCTGGTTGAGATACGATTCCGCGTCTTCCTTCCCCCGCAGGTCGCCTGGGACAAAACGGAATGTCGTAATGCTGAGGCCGTTTGTCAATGCCTCAAGCTCGTCGTATTTTCGAACGTTTTGATACAGGATCCTCGCGAGGCGAACGTCTTCCGCGATCATAGACTCATAACCGTCGCGTCCCACTTGCCGCAACCCAAGCCAAACCTTCAGGGCACGAAACCCGCGTGAGTTTTGCGGACCGCGCTCGTAGTAGTTCGTGGGCAACTCTTCACCATCTCCGCCGAAGGTATAGTAAGGGGGATGATAGCTAAATGCGTCGAGAAGCATCTGTGGTTCTCGCACAAGAGCGCAGCCAGCTTCCATTGGAGCATAGAGCCATTTGTGCGGATCGACGGCCACCGAATCGGCTTGAGACAAACCGTCGAGATCCCGTGGATGGTCGGGCAGCACCGCCGCAAGAGCGCCGTAAGCTCCGTCGACATGGAACCAGAGCTTATGCTCTTTACAGATTTTTGCAAGTTCAGGCAACGGGTCTATTGCACCTGTGCCGACCGACCCCGCTGTTCCCACAACCATCAGCGGCTGTTCTCCGTTCGAGACATCCTTGCGTATTTGTTCCCGCAAGGCACGCGGATCCATCCTCAGGTTTTTGTCCGTGGGAATCCAACGAATGCTGTCTGTACCGAGTCCGAAAAGGTCGGCCGCTTTCTGAATCCAGGTATGAGTTTCGCTCGAAGTGTAGACACGAAACCGGGTGCGCTTCGGGGCGGCAACGCCGGCTTCCCGGACATTCCACCTGAGCATTGCCTTCCGTGCAGCAACAAAGCAGACAAAGTTTGCCATGTTACCGCCACTCACCAGAATTCCTCCGCAGCTCGATGGGTATCCAATCAATTCTGCGATCCATCGGATGGTTTGCGATTCGATCTCAGTTGCCACGGGTGACAATTGGAAGGAACCGACATTGGGATTTACCGAGGAGGCAAGCAAGTCTCCCAACGCACCGATCGGCGCCGCCGAGGAGCTGATGTATCCCCAGAAACGGGGATGTCCATTGAACAGCGAATTCTCAAAAAGCAGATCTGCCGTTTCTTTGAGAAGCTTTCCTGGCGGGGTTCCTTTCCTGGGAAGTCCCTGTGTACCGAGAGCTTTCCTCACCTGGCGCGGCGATTTGTCCGGACTCACCGGTTTCTCCGGGAGAGATGACAGGAATTCGGCGATCTCGTCAACGATGGCATAGCCGAGTTTCTTAAACTCCTTTGGATCGATCTCAAGTGGTGAATTGCGAGCTCGCTTCTTCTTCATCAGCCTTTGCCTACTTCTGAATTCTGTATTCTGCTTCACACCCTCATTTCGTATTCTCGTCAATCCAATCAAGCACGGTCTTGTACCACAGCTCCGAATTGAGCGGCTTCATAACCCAGTGTCCCTCGTCGGGGAAATAGAGCATCTTCGACTTCACCCCCTGTCGTTGCAGAGCGGTAAACAGCTGGATGCCCTCACTGACATCGACACGGAAATCCTGCTGGCTATGAATGATCAGCATCGGAGTCTTGAATTTGTCCGCCGACATCATCGGTGACCACTTATTGTAGAGCTCGGGATTCTTATAAGGAGTGCCGCCGTATTCCCATTCAACAAACCAAAGCTCCTCGGTCGTTCCATACATACTCAGAGGGTTGTAGACGCCGTCGTGACTGACCAGACATTTGAAGCGGTCGGTGTGCCCCTCGATCCAGTCGATCATGTAACCGCCGTATGAAGCTCCCGCAGCGGAAACCCGATTGTTGTCGATGTAACCATAGGTCTTCAGGACATAATCGACGCCCTTCATGAGGTCGTCGTACACCTTTCCTCCCCAATCCCCCGAAATCTCGTCCGTGAATTTCTGGCCATAGCCCGTGCTTCCTCGCGGGTTCACCATCACGACGACGTACCCTCGTGAGGCAAACATTTGCGCATTCCAACGATACGTGATGTTGTCACCCCACTGCCCCTGCGGTCCACCGTGGATGAGATAAATCATGGGATATTTTTTGCCAGCAGTGAATGCCGGGGGTTTCACCAGGAAACCGTGCACCTTTGTTCCCCCCGAACCATCAAACCAAAAATCCTCCTTCGGACTTACATCGAGTTGCGAAAGACGGGCTGCGTTCACACTCGTCAGGGCATTCACATTGTCGCCGTCACTGTCCATCCTGTAGACTTCCGCCGGCCGGTCGATGGATTCTTTTAGAAACACCAGAGTCTTGCCATCGGGCGTGAGCTGGAGCGAGTGATTGTATCCTTTGTCAATAATGGTTTCGACCTTTTTTGTTCCGACCGTTACCTTGAAGATCGATTCGTTTCCCTTGTCATCAGCATTGAAATACAGCGCACGCGAATCGGGAGACCAGACAACGTCGTTGACACTGTAATCAAAGCTCTCAGTGAGGTTCGAGAGCTTTCCTGTTGTCCGTTCACAGAGAATCAGATTTCGCTCGTCTGCCTCAAAGCCCGGACGCTTCATCGCACGGTAGGCAATGTATTTGCCATCCGGAGAGTACAACGGCTGGCTGTCGTTCGCGGGATTCTCAGTGATCTTTTTCAGCGGTCCCCCGGTAACCGGCACGACAAAGATGTCATTGTTCGTGCTGATTGCAACCATCGGATCAGCATTTCTCGTCAACGCCACTTCTTTGCTGTCGGGAGAAAACTGATAGTCCCAATTTCCACCAAGGTCGATCGGAGGAGTGTCATACTCGCCGGGAGTCAAGTCTCTGGCATTCCCGCCGTCTGAGGGCATCACAAACAAATGACTCCTCTTTCCGTCTTTCCACGCGTTCCAGACTCTGTAGGGTAGCCGTTCGAAAATCTTTGCTTTCACTTTGCTCTTCTCAGCCGCCTCGAGCCGCTTTTGATTGCAGTCTTCATCCATACAATCCGGGTAAACATCCGAACTGAAAGCAAACCACTTTCCGTCCGGCGAAACAATGAGTCCCGAAACTTCTGTTGCGATGTGCGAAAGCTTCCTGGCTTCGCCGCCATCGACCGGGATGGACCAGATCTGCGCCTCTCCGTCGCGCGTGGACACAAATGCGATTGTTTTCCCGTCCGGCATCCACTGCGGGTTCATATTAGATCCCTTGGCCGATGTCAGCTGCCTCAACTCTCCCCCCTTCACTGGTACCAGATAAATATTTGTATTGGATTTATTTTCTGCTTTGTTCGCGTACGACGCAGAAAGGGCAACCCATTTCCCGTCCGGAGAGACCTGCGGATCGGAGACTCTTCCCATGCCGATCAGGTCGTCAAACGTAATCGGTTTCTTCTCCTGCCCAAACACCGCAAAGGAACCAAATGCCAGAAGAAGCAGCAGCATCGCTTTTTTCATTTTTGCACCCTGTTCTGAGTTAAATTGGTAGAGAGATTAATATAGGGCAAAATCGGAGGAGCCACAATGCGGACCGCAAAGCCGGGCCCGATCAACGTCAGCCGGATTCCTTTTCCTCGTACCGAACGGTCTTGATGATTTTGCGGAACCGCTCAGGCATCCGCTCGAACGCATGGTCCCAGCAAAAATTGTTCGTGATAAACCAGTTCGCAAGGGTCTCGCCGTCGTCGTTTCTCCAGCGATCCCAGTATCCATCTCCCGGGCGTTCAATCTTCCAGAAGTATTTCTTGCCACACAGTGAGCAGGTTCGGTCTTTGATGAGGGGCATGGGGGATGAGTTTTGAGTTTTGTGTGGTGAGTCTTACCTGACCTCTGATTTTCCGAACATGAACATGAGCGGGCGCCAAACACGACCAGCCCAGGAACGTTCGCTATGATCTGCTTTTTCGTCAAAAAAGGTTTCAAAATCCACCCCTCTGACGTACCCTTTCTTTTCGAGCAGGCCCGACATCTCATCCATGCCCGGTTTCAGGCTTACTTCAAGCCCATTGCCTCCGCAATCCATATATACATGGATGGACCTACGTGGTCCGGGGTCATTCTCAACGGCGTCGAGGATCCTCGTTCGATCGCGCAGGAACGCGCTCGAAAGGCAACCGGCCTTCGAGAAGACGTCCGGATACCACCAGACAAACAGAAAGGAAATCAGTCCGCCCATCGAGGATCCCATAACCACAGTATGTTCGCGATCGGGCAGCGTGCGATAGGTTGAATCGATCAAGGGCTTGACTTTGCCGACGACAAATTCCGCGTATCTCCTGCCGAGATCCGTGTCCGAATATTCAGGAATACGATCCGGACTATTGTAAATGCCCACGACAATAATTTCATTCAGCACTCCGGCCCGAATCAGGCTGTCGGCCACGTCATCGACATGCCAATCGTAGCCAATGAAGGACGTGGACGGATCGAACACATTCTGGCCGTCATGCATGTACAAAACGGGATAGCGCTTGTTCAGTCCTTTTTTGTAGGATGGTGGGAGCCATACAATCAGGTCGCGGTCATACTGAAGGCCTTCGCCCTTTAACCCTCGCACGTACTCAACGGTTCCCACGATTCTCCCTCCAGGGGCCATGCCAAAATCGCTCCATGTTTTCGGACGAACGAGGACGCTTGTATCTCGAATCGCCAGTAGCCCGATGTTGGGCGGAATGGTTCCGTCATTGAAAATAGCCTGGGTGTTCCAGTTCCCGCGCGTGATCTTGAATTCCAGACTGAACCCCCGCGGAACTTCGAACGAGCGCGCCCACACTGAATCACTTTCTTTTTGTAGCTCGACGCCACCGGGGTTCCAATCCCCAAGGGAGGGGTCATTGCCAGCGATGAAGATTCTGGCCGTGTCGGGTGTTGATTTCGGAACAGTCACCCGCACAGTCACGGACACAGTTTGGGCAAAGCAGCTCGTCATCCAGAGAGTGCACGCGGTCAAAAATAAAATGTCGTATGTACGTTTCATGATTGTCAATGATCAGGAAGTTTGTTTCGCAGGAATAATCAGGTCCATCCTCGAAGCTTGCAGGCCTGCGCCACCCGAGCCACACCGACGACCATCGCTCCGAGGCGGGGATGGACCTTCTTCTCTTTGATCGCCTCCTGGACCGAGTGATACGCGCGCGTAATCTTTGCATCGAGTCGCTCGTGAACGAGCTTCTCATCCCAAAAGAACGAGTAACTGTCCTGCACCATCTCGAAATACGAAACCGTCACACCCCCTGCACTCGCCAGGATGTCAGGAATTACGTGAATCCCGTTCTTGTAGAGGATCAGATCTGCCGCAGGAGTCGTCGGTCCGTTCGCGAGTTCACAGACGATCTTTGCCCGGACATTTTTTGCGTTCTGTTCATTGATGGCATTTTCCAGTGCTGACGGATACAGCACTTCCACCGGAAGCTCAAGGACTGCTTCCCGGGCAATCGACTTCGCTCCCGGAAAACCGACGACCGATCCGGTTTTGAGCTTGTGCGTCACAAGTTCTTTCGGATTCAGTCCAGCCGGATTCTGGATCCCACCGCGGGAATCGCAGACTGCGATCAGTTTCCCTCCCCCCAGCAATTCCTCATGCAGTAATGCTGCTCGTTGACCCGCATTTCCAAACCCCTGGATCGCATACGCTCCAGTCGGGTCAACTCCCAGGACCTTGCAGGCCTCCCGCACGGTGATGACTCCTCCCCGGGCTGTCGCATCACGGCGTCCTTCAGTTCCCCCCACCTGCAACGGTTTGTCCGTCAAAACCCCCGGTTGATGTCTGCCAAGAATCGTTTCGTACTCATCCATCATCCACGCCATGGTCTGAGGGTTGGTGTATACATCCGGCGCGGGAATATCCTTGTCGATACCGATGTATTGCACCACGGCACGCACATACGCCCGCGAGACGTTTTCCAATTCACGGGCCGACATGGAACGGGGATCGCACAGCACTCCGCCCTTTCCTCCGCCGAGGGGAAGGTCGACCACCGCGGTCTTCCACGTCATCCAACCGGCGAGCGCCCGGATGACGTCCACCGTCTCATCCGGATGAAAACGAATTCCTCCTTTTGCGGGCCCCCGCGCTGAATTGTACTGAATGCGCCATGCGTGAAAGATCTTCACCTCGCCGTTGTCCATTTTCACCGGCAGAGTGAACTTGAATTCACGTTGCGGCCATGTCAACAAGTCGGTGGTCGCCTTGTCGAGGTTCAGAATTCTGGCCGCTTCCTGAACCTGGAGTTGTTCTACTTCGAACGAATTGTACGATTGCATGCTCACTCTTTCGATGGTGGTTGTGAATCACTGCTTTTGTTTTCCTGTTCATCCTCAACGTCGAGAATAATGCGATACCAGCAGTGTTTGCACATGAGGGCGCGATCGACTCCCAGAAGCACTTGCTGCCAGGGACTCAGTTTTTCACCGCAATGCGGACAGGACTCAAGAAGCTGGACCTTCGATCTCTCTGATTTTTTCGGGGCTGGATGTCTGGCTCCCATTTACGGCTCCGGTTTCAGGATGATTCCTTTGTTGAGGTGGCCGTTCATCTTTGCAACTACCGGTTTTGTAAACCGAAGAAGTCTGACGAAGTGCAGCTCTTCTACTGCCGGCTGCCGCGCAAGCCATTGCCAGTCGACAAATCCCTCCTGAGCTCTCGCATTCACGGTGAAGTAGCCTACCATGAACGACGTGATATTCTGAAAGAAGTGAGAACCCTGTGACGGTGTCACATCCATATCCTTGAGGCCGGTCTCGACGATGGCCTTTGCCCCCGAGATCTGATCCCACTTCACGGGGATTCCGAGCCACGGATCCAACGTCCCCCATCGTCCGACCCCAATGAGGAGGTACGGCCGGCCGAGGGACAGCAACTTCTCATTCATTTTCGTCACTTCGGCGGCTACCTCTCTGCTTTTCGACCGTTCAAAGCGCTCGATGTCCACCACCACGATATCGAAGAGGTCTCGCAAGGCTCCATTCCCAAGCACCTGGTGGCTTTGACAGATCAGCCGTTCCTGCGGAATGTCTTCGATGTTGAGCTCCTCCGTTTCACGACTCAGAACCAGCGGCCGCATCTGAAGAAGTCCAAATTCCTTCGGGTTTCCCGGGGGAACCGACATCGACACAGCAAATTCGATCTCAACCGGAGTCCCCATGCCCCAGCTCCCCATATCGAGCAACAAATCAATCAGCGGCGGCAGTGGAAAAAGCTTTTGGCGCAGGATAGGAGCGAAGGAGACAAGTCGTGTCCCCGGTCTTGAAAGCCCATCGTGCACCGTGTCGTTTTCGGGGGAGTACGTTGAACCGACAAATCGCAGGACGCCATCTTGTTCGGCGACCTCCATCTTGAGTTTCTTCAGGAGGGCGTCTTTCGTCTCGTTGAAACCCTGCGGCTTCTCATGAAGATCAAGGGCGAAGAATTCGCTCTGATTGTTCTGAAGAGCTTCAGCCGGAGAATGGTATTGAAGAAGATGGTTGGGATACTTCGGGCAGAACCGGATGGTGACACCGCCATCAACAATCGTTTTCCCCAATCCCAGCGCAACCGAGACGATGCCGTCGAGTGGCTTTTGTGGAGGAATCGGGTAGAAATTATACGACCGGGCAACACCGGAGAAGTCGGGATAGAATCGGTTCTCATGAGGAGCCCCCACCATCCGCTGGACAATCACCGCCATCTTCTCTTCTTCAAGTCGGTACGACGTAACCTTGATGTAATCTTTGGCGCTTTGGTAGAACGTGGAGGCGTATACCCGTTTGATCGCGTTCACCAATTCGCTCAGACGCATGAACGGGTCGGGGTGGTTGTTCGGAATCATATAGGTCTCGTACACCCCGGCAAACGGATGATATTGCGAATCTTCCAGGAGGCTCGAAGATCGCACCGCCAGCGGGTCCCGGATCAGGTCCAGAAACGCCGCAAGTTGCCCAAATGTCTCCTCGGGGAATTTCCGCGCCTCAAGAAATCTCCGGGTGATTTCCTCATCATCATGCGTGCTTAATGCAAATGTGCGGAGGTTGTTCTCATCGACGAACCGGTCGAACACATCGGTCGCTATGACGATCGCAGGAGGCACCGAAATGTGAACCCCCTCGAAACGATCGCGAACCGAATAGTTGTTGATGAGGATGTTGACAAATCCCAGACCGCGCGCTTTTCCACCGAGCGACCCGCCACCAATGCGTGCAAAGCTGCTTTGCGGATCGAACGTCTCCTTGGTAAAGTCCGTAATGAGTCCGCGCTGACGAAGATTACGATACTCCTGTAACGACGAGATCAGATCTTCTCTGAGCGACTGGACCGAGTCGTAGTCGGAGACCTTCCGGGGACGCAGCTTGTGGGCCAACCAGAATTCCGTGCGGGCTTTCAGCCAATTTGAGAAATGGTTTCGCTCGGCGTGGTACCGGATGCTCTCTTCCGGGACAAACTGGAGTTGACCTTCAAGCGATTTCAAATCGGATGCCCGTCCCACCTCTGTCCCGTCGGGGGTTCTGAACACAAAATCACCGAAGCTGAAATACTGAGTCATGAACTGGCGCAGTTCCAGGAGCAAGGTCGCGGAGTCCTTCAGCACGAAGGAAACACCCATCGCCCGCGTTTCTTCCACAAAGTCCGTCGTGGTCGATTGGAGGAGAATAGGAATATCCGGGTGCCGCTTCTTGACTTCTGTTGCAAAACGGATGCCGGCGCGGGGGTCCTGCTCGCCATTCCGGAGAAAGTCGATGTCGGAAATGACGCCGAGGATGTAGTCCTCATAGTCCTTGAAATAATCCCAGGCGGTTTCATAGTTCTCGCAGAGCAGGATCTTCGGACGCGCCCTCATGCGCAGATATTTGTGGGAGAGGTTGATTCCCTCTGAAATCAGGCGCTGGGACTGGTTCAGGATCTCTGTATAGATAATGGGGAGGAAGGAAGAGTAATAGCGTACATTGTCTTCAATCAGGATAATCGACTGAACACCCACGATGCGGGTGTCATGGTCGACGTTCAACTTGTCTTCGATGTGTTTGATGATTCCGATGATCAGTCGAAAGTCTCCCTGCCAGATGAAGATCCGCTCGAACACCGAGGTGTCCTGATGGAGCATCAGGTCCTTCAGCTCCTTGTTGTCGTAGGCGAGGAGAACAACGGGCACCCCGAGGTCGGATTCTTTGACTAGGCGCGCCAGCTTCAGCGCCGTCATGTCCTCGATGTGGAGGGTTGTAATGATGAGGTCGAAGCGCCGCTCTTCCTTGGCAAGGGTCAGCGCCTCGGTGCCGCTTGAGACTCTGGTGAGTTCCGGGGAATGGCTGAGGTGCAGGCCCTGATATTCGTTCCGAATGAGCTCGTAGAGCCGGCCGTCTTCTTCAAACAGGTAGAGGTCGTAGAGGCTTGAAACCAGGAGGACGTCACGAATCCTCCTGCGCATGAGATTCTGGAACCCCTGGAAGCGGGTGCCGTATCCATGCTCCACCCACGCGGGATCGACATACTCAATTGGCACTTCGGATCGCTCCTCGGATTTTTCCATTGCTCCTTCGGTTAAACTCGACAGCGCCGCCAGACCGTCCCCCCCTACAAAATAGAAAATCGGAGCGGCAAACGCCACCCCGATTTTCTTTGAGCGTTCATCTCCTCTACACCAATCCCTGGTCCATCATCGCGTCGGCAACTTTCAGGAAGCCGCCGATATTTGCACCGTTGACGTAGTTGCCGGGAGTTCCAAACCTCTCCGCAACTTCAACACACGTCTTGTGGATGCTTTTCATGATCATGTGGAGACGGTTGTCGACTTCTTCCCGCGTCCATGGCAGGCGCATGCTGTTCTGGGACATTTCAAGTCCCGATGTGGCAACGCCCCCCGCGTTCGCAGCTTTCCCGGGCGCATAGAGAATCTTCGCGTCGAGAAAGACCTTCACACCGTCCAGAGTCGTGGGCATGTTCGCACCCTCGGCAACAGCGATGACCCCGTTCTTCACGAGATTCTGGGCATCCTTGGCATTGATCTCATTCTGCGTCGCGCTCGGGAATGCACAGTTTGCCTTGTGATCCCAAAGGGGATTGTGCCCCATTTTCGAATCGACGGCGGTGTACGTCGCGCTCTTGTATTTCTCGGCATATTCCTTCATCCGTCCCCTTCGAACATTTTTCAGTTCTTTCAGAAAATCGAGCTTCTTGTTGTCGATTCCCTCCGGGTCGAATACGTATCCGGCCGAGTCCGAAGCCGTCACGGCCTTCCCGCCAAGTTGATTGATCTTCTCAATCGTGTATTGAGCAACATTTCCGCTTCCGGAGACAAGGCAAGTTTTGCCTTCGAGTGTTTGCTTTCGTGTCGAAAGCATCTCAGCGGCGAAATACACGGCACCGTACCCCGTTGCTTCAGGCCGGATGAGCGATCCTCCCCAATTCAAACCTTTTCCCGTCAACACACCCGTGAATTCATTCCGGAGTTTCTTATATTGGCCGAATAAGTAGCCGATCTCCCTGCCACCAACTCCGATGTCGCCCGCAGGGACATCGGTGTCCGATCCAATATGTCGGAAGAGTTCATTCATGAAACTCTGACAGAACCGCATCACTTCGGCATCGCTCTTTCCCTTGGGGTCGAAATCCGAGCCACCCTTCCCGCCACCCATGGGAAGCGTTGTGAGGCTGTTTTTGAACACCTGCTCAAACGCGAGAAATTTTAGAATGCCAAGGGTGACCGAAGGATGGAACCGAAGACCTCCTTTGTACGGACCGATCGCGCTATTCATCTCAATGCGGAAACCCCGATTGACATGAATCTCTCCCTGATCATCCATCCACGGGACGCGGAACATGATGAGTCTTTCGGGTTCGACAATCCGTTCAAGAATCTTCGCCGAACGATATTCCGGGTAACGTTCGAGAACCAGGTTGAGCGATTCGAGTACCTCCTGTACGGCTTGATGAAATTCCGGTTCATTGGGATTCTTTGCTTTGACGTGCGACATGAAGGTGTTCGTATAGTCGGGCATTGAAGAGCCTCCTTTGGCAGTGACCCGGGAATGGGTTACACAGCGATTTGCTAAGTGAGAGATCTGTCGGTTTTTCGAGATGTGTTTCGCGGACAACTGTCCGCAGTTGAAAAACTTTGCGCAACCGCAGTCAACAATCGTTCCATGATACCTCAAGCGAAATTTCTGCAAAAAATCACACGGCGTCGCCCGGGATTCCAAGTTCTGACAGATGCAATTCTCAATTTCTTTCGTCTCGGAATTCCCGAATTTGAAAGACACACTTAGGGGAAAATTCCCAGCTCGAGGTAAGAATTCGCGATCTTTTCGATGGAACATACGAACGCCGCAGTGCGGAGGTCAATCCCCGGATACTTTTTCCAGGTCTCCCATATTTGGCGATACGCAACAATCATCGTGTCTTCCAATCCTGAATTCACGAGGTCAACCTCGTCCGGTCCATGGATGAGTTTCGTCTTTTCCTCGGCGGAAAGTGGTTTTCCAAATACGTTTTCAAAGCTCGTGATGAGGTGGCTCGTCGATTTCTCTTCGAATCGTTTTCCCATTCTCCCCATCCGGACATGCTGAAGATTCTTCAGCCATTCAAAATAGGAGACGGTGACAC
>JBARRO010000021.1:0-5779 GCA_049644265.1 Bacteroidota bacterium | reverse complement strand
GCCCCACTGTCGACGGATTCCTGAGCCTTTTGGACACCTTCCTTCAGCGACTCCGCTTTGCCCGCCACAAAAATCGCCGCTCCAGCGTTCAGCAGCACAATATCCCGTGGTGCGCCTTTCTCTCCACTGAACACTTTTCGAATAATCGCGGCATTCGTGGCAGCATCGGTGCCGCGTATGCCTTCGATGGTTGCCTGGCGAATACCGAGGTCAGTGGCCCGGACGTCATAGGTTCGCACCTGGTCGTTCCTGAGCTCACTCACCCGTGTGCCCCCCAGCGTCGAAATCTCATCGAGTCCGCCCTCACCGTGCACCACGAGAGCATGTGTGGACTGCAGCTCTTTCAGGACACCTGCCATGATTTCAGTCAGGGCCGGGTTGAAAACGCCCAAAACCTGTCTTTTTGCACCCGCAGGATTCGTCAATGGACCAAGGATATTGAATATTGTCCTGATTCCCAAGTCCTTACGCACATTGACCGCGTACTTCATTGCTTTGTGCATCAGTGGTGCAAACAGAAATGTGATGCCAACCTGATCCAGGACGGACGAAACCTTCTCGACCGGGATTTCAATATTCACTCCCAATTCTTTGAGGACGTCTGCACTCCCACACTTGCTGGAGACCGATCGGTTGCCGTGCTTGGCAACAACCGCACCGGCAGCCGATGCGACAATCGCTGCAGCGGTGGAAATATTAAAAGTCCCTGAGCCATCTCCCCCCGTGCCGCAGGTGTCAATGACATTCTGATGGTTTGTGGAGATGGTCGTGGATTTTTCCCGCATCGCTTGCGCACATCCGGCAATCTCCTGCATGGTTTCTCCTTTGATGCGCAGACCCATGAGGAAGCCGGCGATTTGCGGCTCCGTCGCGTTGCCAGACATGATGTCGCTCATGCCTTCGTACGCCTCGGATCGCGTAAGGTCCCGCCGTTCAGCGAGTTTTGCTAGGAAGGGCTGTATCATGCTCATTTTATGGAAGCGTGTCCCGGAATTCCAAATAGCGCTTCGAAAAAAGATTCTGCTCCGTTGCAAGGGGATTACCCGCCTCGGTCAACATATGCTCCACATGGTCAAACCTGTCCTGAGGAAGCGGGTGCGTTGAAAGAAAACGCTCCAGGGTTCCTCCCCGCGCCCCATTCTTGCCCGCCTGTACCTTCTCGAAGAAGTACTTGATTGCGCCCGGATAATACTCTGTCGATTGAAGGTATTTGAACGAGTATGTATCGGCTTCTTCTTCGTCGCTCCGGCTGTTCTTCAACAAAGCGAGTCCGGTGAACAGATTGCCTGCCACCTGCTCCAGCTCTTTTGGGCTCTGTCCCAAAACGATTGCCAGAAGCGCCTGGTAACCCAGCTGCGTTGTCATTCTCCTTGTTGCATGGCGACGTTCAGCGTGGGCAATCTCATGTCCGATGACACCAGCCAGAGACGCCTCATTATCAAGGAATTTCAGCAGACCCGTGTACACGTAAACGTAACCTCCGGGCGTACAGAATGCATTGACCGTGCTGTCATCCTTGATGATCTCAAACTGATACGCATAGATTCCGCGCTTCTTTATTTCAGGAGAGTCAAGAATCTTCTTCCCAACTCCCGCCACATACGCTTTGATGTCCGGACGATTCGTGAGCAGCGGATAGTCCTTTGGATCCTTTCGAATTTCTGCATCAACTTGTTTCCCCAACTCGATGTCCTTCGAATCCGGAAAGATGTTCAATCCCAGGGAGCCGCTGCAACCCAGGGACGAGAACGCAATGACGATTGCCCACACAGGGCGACGAAGCCACCTCATAACTCGTACAGGACCTCCCGGAGGAACAGACCGAGCGGAGGTGCAGCCATCCCCGCTTTCGACCGGTCTCGTTCATTCAATATTTTTTCAAATTCCGATTGCGGCCGATAGCCACGCCCAACCTCCACCATGGTTCCAACAAGTGCCCGAACCATTCCATAAAGAAACCTGTTTGCGGTGATATCGAATTCGAGCGTATCCCCTTTCAATCTCCATACTGATTCGTGGATCTTGCACCGGTGATGTTCCACCCCCGAATCAGTCTTGCAGAACGATGCAAAATCATGTTCCCCCTCAATCATGCGCGCACAAGCCGCCATTGCTTCAAAATCTAACGCATAGTTCAGCCACCAGCAATAGCGCCTCCACACCGCTGTCGGTTTCTTCATGATATAATACTTGTACCGACGTTTCGTCGCACTGTAGCGGGCGTGAAAATCCATCGCCGTCGGCAAAGCGTCAACGACAACAACATCCTCCGGCAATACCGCGTTAAGACTTTTCCCGAATGATTTGAGGTCAACGTCTTTTGCAAGAGCAAAACTGGCCACCTGCCCGAGCGCATGGACGCCTGCGTCTGTGCGACCCGCCCCGGCAATCCGGACGGCTTCCTGTGTGATCTGCCTGATTGCTTTCTCAATCTCCTCCTGGACTGACCGCCCGTTCGGCTGGTACTGCCACCCGGCGAAATCCGTTCCGTCATACTCCAGTATCAGTTTTACGTGTGTCATCGTGGCCATCAAAAAAAAAATCCCGCTCGTTGGGCGGGACTGTCATCGCTTCAGGTTCTCGTTCAAAACTCTCTGGATAGCTCCAACTCCAGACCGTAAGCGCCCATCACACCCGAGGGATTCGCCTTCAGTCGCCAGTCTCCCTCTGCACGGAGGGTTCTGTTGAAGGCGGATACGGCCCTCCCCGCATTGAAAGCCGAAATCAGCCGGTTCACAACCAGTCCGGCGATAACGAACTTCGCGTTCTGGTATGCTTTATCGCTGCGTATGCGCATCTGGCGAAATGCCTGCCGGTTTACGCTTGAATCCCAATTCCATGTATAGGATGGATCGGTATACCTTGCACCGTAGTCCCGTTGACGCGACTGAGCCTCGTTGTATGCGTCTGTGGTATTGTAGTCCCCAAGGTTGACCTCAAACTGCTCGTCCTTTGAATTCAGGTCCACTCCGGAATGCTGAACTGCAAACGACCTTGCGTCACTTCGGACCCAGTTTCCGTGCATACGAAATCCGGCGTATGATACCCAGAGTCCTCCCTCCGCCATGAAGGAGTATTTGCCGTTGTTGAAGCTTCCGGCATACCACTCGCCCATTCCTGGAAGAATGAGCGAATAAAGAACGGCGAGCGTTACAGACTTGCGGTCAGCATACGTCGGCGTTTGTTGCATCACAGTGAGCGCTTCCCTGTCGGACCGAGGCGCTTCGGGAGCGAGGAATTTCCGGACAGTCGCCTGAGTGAATGCCGACGGAGACAAAAAGGCCACCAGACTTACGAAGAAAAGGGTTCGTTGTATCATGCGACGAGGTGCTGAATTTCCGGTTCGTGGATATTTTCTTGCCGTGTGATTTCCCCGCGGCAGGCATCTTCAAATGCTTCTTTAATCTTAACAGATAATATCTGATTTGTCAAATCCCGGGAGGAGGCAACGTCCACCCGAATGTATTCTCCGGTCAATCCCGTCGACCATTCCCGGTTTTTCTGTGATTCAAAAAGAACAAGCGATTCCGAACCCATTCTCGACTCAAAGAACGAACGGCGTTTTCTGAGACTCAGCATTCTCAGAAGCTCGCTTCGGTCCGACCTTACACGTGGTTCAACCGGATTCGGGAGATTCCCCGCATCGGTATTGGGCCGCTCAGAGTACGTAAACACATGAAGATACGTGACCGGAAGATCCGCAAGGAATCCATATGTTTCCCGGAAGAGAGCCTCCGTCTCTCCGGGAAATCCAACAATGACATCGGCGCCAACACCTGCATGAGGCACTGCCGATTTGATGCGTTCGACGCGGTCGGCGTACACGTCTTTCAGATACCGGCGGCGCATCGACCGCAGGATGGTGTCCGAGCCGCTCTGCAGGGGAATGTGCCAATGCTTGCACAACTTCGGCTCTGCAAACCAGAAATCGAGAAGCTCATCGGTCAACAGGTTCGGCTCGATGGAACTCACGCGGATGCGCTCAAGCCCATCGACCCCTGAAAGCGCGCGAACCAGAGACAGCAGGCTCGTGTCGATCTTCTTTCCGTAGTCTCCGACATTCACCCCGGTCAAAACAATTTCTTTGTATCCGTCTTCGACAATCTCGCGCGCTTGACTGACGACATCCTGAACAGGAATGCTCCTGCTCTCTCCACGTGCAAGTGGAATGGTACAGAAAGCACAGCTGTAATCACAGCCATCCTGAACTTTCAAAAACGCGCGTGTCCGGTCGCCGAACCCTGCTGACGAAGCAACGCCGAAGTTTCTGACTTCCTCGACCGGAGAGACAAGGATTCTTGCGGAGCCCTGTTTCTGAAAACCTGCGGCAAGGCTTACGAGGTCGAATTTCTCTTTCGATCCAAGCACCAGGTCGACTCCCTCGATAGAGGCAATCTCCTGCGGCCGAAGCTGCGCGTAGCAGCCGACGACGGCAATGTAGGCTTGCGGCGAATTCCTGCGGGCACGCCGGACAAGCTGGCGGCACTCGCGATCCGCCCGTTCCGTCACACTGCAGGTGTTCAGTACGAAGACATCGGCCGGTTCGTCGATCCCCACCACTTCGAACCCACGCTCGACAAATCGTTTCCCAAGTGTGGATGTCTCGGCAAAATTCAGTTTACAACCCAGCGTGTGAAGTGCAACCTTCATCATCTCTTTGCGCAGCTACCCGGGAGAAACAAAAGAGAGTTGTCCGACGAATCGGACAACTCTCCCGGAATGTTTGTGATTCTCAGTTCGATGGCTCTGAAAGATTCGATTCTGCCGTCGGAACGGACGACGTCACCATATCCTTCATCGTCATGGGAGAAAGCTTGTGTGAGGCGACATAGTCGTCCACAAGCTTTTGCTCCTTCCCGCGGAGGTACTCCATGGCGGACAGAACGATTTTCTTGCTTTCCTTGTCGAACTCGATCACTTTCAACGGCAGCATATCGCCGGTCTTGAAGGAGTCCGTGATGTTCTTGACGGGAGTCTGGGAAAGCTGCGAGAGCGGCACAAATCCGTCCACGCCCATCGGGAGCTCGACGATGACGCCTTTCTCGATGATCCGGACGACTTTTCCTTCGACATCGGTGCCGACCTTGTAGGAATTCTCAAAGGCAACCCACGGATTGTCCTGAACCTGCTTGTGGCCCAGGGAGATTCTCCGCTGGTCGACATCGACCGAGAGAATCACCACATCCAGCTTATCCCCTTTTTTCACCACTTCCCCCGGATGGCGGATCTTCTTCGTCCATGAGAGGTCAGAAATATGGACCAGCCCGTCAACGCCCTCCTCCAACTCAACAAACACGCCGAAGTTCGTGAGATTCCGCACGACGCCGGTGTGTTTCGAGCTCACGGGGTATTTTTGCATCAACGTTGTCCAGGGATCGGGTTCCAGCTGCTTCATGCCAAGGGAGATTTTCTTTCCATCCTTGTCGAGCGAGAGAATGATCGCATCGACGATCTGTCCCATGGAGACCATCTGGGATGGATGCTTGATATGCTGTGTCCAGCTCATTTCGGAAATATGAATCAGGCCTGCGATGCCTTTTTCAATTTCGACAAATGCGCCGTAATCGGTCAGCGAGACAACCTTCCCTTGAACCTTCGTGCCGACAGGATACTTGGTGTCGATATTCTCCCACGGGTGCGGCAGGAGCTGCTTCATCCCGAGCGAGATGCGACGCTTCTCGGTATCGAAATCCAGAACAACGACGTTGACCGTCTGGTCCAGCTTGACGACTTCCGACGGATGGCTGACACGACCCCACGAGAGGTCCGTAATGTGCAC
>JBARRO010000020.1:0-29668 GCA_049644265.1 Bacteroidota bacterium | reverse complement strand
ATCGAACCCATAGCAGAAACTCAGACCGGGTCACAAGATGAGCAAAACCGACTGTCGTGAGAACGACCAGCATGGGAAGCGCAGGGATCGCATAATAGTCGTGGATCTCAAACATCGGGAGGAATGCAATTGCGTAAAGGGCAAACACGCTGAGATACAACAGGACGAAACGTCCTACAGGCATGACTGTTCCCCGCGTCAGAATGAAAATCCCCACACAAAAGAAAACAAATTCCGCATAGTTGATGAACAATTCCGGCAACCATTGGACAAAGACTTTCTTCAGCACAGGAAGCACAACATCGAGCGGATAGGGAAAATTCGCATTCAACCGAAAATCGTAGTTATGGTAGGTGTCACTGAGATAACGTGCATACAGATACCACAGGCCTGCAAGGACGACAACAAACCCTATAGCTGCCAGCTCAAAGATCCTTTCAGATTCGTCGCGTTCTCTTTTCCATATGCTGTAAACAAAGAATGGCAGGATCGCGAGCGCATAGACTTTAATAAGAACAGATACTAGGAATGTCAATAACACTACAGCATAGAGATAGGGCGGGGAAGAAGACGGCCCCGACTCCTGATAGGAAAGGAAGAACGAGAGACTCAGGAATGCAAAGGCGAGCGACGGAAGGTCCGGGAGAACCACGATTGAGTAGTAACAAAACAGTGGACTGAACATCAAAAACACCATGGCCGCAAATCCAAGCGATTGCGAATGAAAAAGCTTCTTCGCAAACAGAAAGCATCCGATGAGGGCCACAAAACTAAAGAGAAGCATCACAACCCGTTGGACAACATTGCTGAATCCAAAGAGCTTGTAGCCGACCGCTATGGCATAACTCACGATGGGAAATTCCATTCCCGTAATTCCAGTAAACTGGCCCCTTCCGTCCACGCGGGGCTGAAGAATATTCATGTTTTCTTCATAGAAATTCCGAGCCACGGCCAGAGTTTGGGTTTGCCTCCATTGGTGAAATCCAATCGGAGGAAGGTCCATGTACTTTATATGGACCAGGGTTTGGACAATAAGGATGATTGTGATAAGCACTGAAGGCCTTATCTCTTCAACTCTCCTTTGAACTCTCAGCAAGAGTGTCATGCGGTCTTCTCCATCAAAGTTTGAAGATGACATTCCACACTGTGTGCCAAAGCGTTGAGATTGTAGCCTCCTTCAAGCACCGAAACGATCCTTCCCTCACAATATTCATCGGCAATCCCAATGACCAATTTCGTCATTTTCCCAAACGATCCTTCCGTCAACTGGATATTCGCAAGCGGATCGTCTTTGTGTGCGTCAAATCCGGCAGAAATGAGGAGCAACTCGGGGCGGAACGACCGAAGCGCTGGAAGAATTTTCTCTTCGAATGCAGCCAGGTATTCCTGTTCGCCGCTCCCCTGCCTCATCGGACAATTGACTGTGTACCCTTCTCCTTTTCCGCTTCCTGTGTCACTGGCTGCACCGGTTCCCGGCCAGAGTGGATACTGATGAAGACTGATGTACAGGACGCTCGGATCTTCGTAGAAGATCTCCTGTGTGCCGTTCCCGTGATGGACGTCCCAATCGACAATGGCAATCCGCCCAACCGAGTGCCGGGACTGCGCGTATCTCGCTCCGACAGCGACATTATTCAACAAACAGAATCCCATGGCGGTCGCCGTTTCTGCATGGTGACCCGGCGGACGAACTGCACAAAATGCGCTTGAGACTTTCGCTGACAGTACGTT
Source organism: Bacteroidota bacterium (assembly GCA_049644265.1). Taxonomy (GTDB): domain Bacteria; phylum Bacteroidota; class Ignavibacteria; order UBA10030; family UBA10030; genus JBARRO01. The sequence continues at coordinate 27,937 of JBARRO010000020.1, read as the reverse complement.
GTCGACGGCTTCCAGAACCGATCCGCAGGCGAGGAGAGCTACGGTATACGACTCAGGGCACACGTGGGTATCGCCTCCATCCAGCAACGTCTCTCCATTCCTGCACTGCTGCTCCACCCAATGTACATACTGCTCGGGGTGGACTTTGACAATCCATTCGAGGGGAGCGGGCCCGGGAGTGACCTGAATCAGTCTATCCAACATGCCGATCTCTTTCAGATGTTTGGTCACCGCCTCAAGGCGTTCCTTCCTTTCCGGATGACCACGGCCAGTATCATGTCTCAGAAAATCCTGATGATAGACAAATCCGACACGATTCATGGTACGAAGACAAGGATAATGAATATGACAAGATTGGCAGCATGTGAGATGTCACAGATGAGACAATTCATTTGAATTTGAACACGAGCGTGTTTTCCGTGGGCAATCTCAAACAGCTTTTTCAAGCGCCTTCGTGGCAACCCAGAAGGACACAAGCAAGAATCCTCCGAACAGGATGGCTTCGACGACGACCGTCCCTGCTTCCCCGATCCCCACAGTAAAGTATCTGAGAGCGTCCGTGTGCCATGTCAGTGGATTGACATACGAGACCGTCCTGAGCCAGGAAGGCACCTTCTCCAACGGATAGAAGAGACTGCTGAGAAACATCAGAACAAAATACGCAACGTTGATGACAGTGTTGAACGTATCGTTACGCCGAATGAGGAACGCAAAGGTCGCGAGAAAGAAGAACCACCCTGCGGTGCCGAGCATGACTCCCATGAAGACGAATGGAATAAACTCCCACCGCACCGTCACATGAAGGAGCAGAACGGCGGCGCCGACCGTCAACACGCACTGCACGATGGCCATGACGCATTGAAACAAAATCTTGCCCAATAGAAATTGTGCCCTCGTCATGGGATATGTCAGAAACTCATAGAAAATGCCGTTGTCGCGGTCGACAAAGAATCCGAACGATTGGTTGATCGCACTTCCAAAGCACGACATGGCCAGGACGCCCGCGAGAAAAAAATCATTGTAACTGAAGACGCCGCCCCCAATTTCAATGCCGGATGCAAAAGCTCTGTTGAATCCGACGCCAAAGAGGAGGAGGTAAATGAGCGGCAGGCACAGGTCGAAAAACAGCCATAACGGGCTCGTTCTGCGAAGAATGAATTCACGGTAAAAAACGGCAAGCACTTCTTTCACTATGCTGCGCCCCCCTTCTTGTCGACAAGCTCGACAAAGACGTCCTCCAGGCTTGCTGTGCTCATCTCGAAGTGAAGAAGAGAACCCAGTCGTTTCGCCGAAGTGAGAATATTCAAGGCGGACGTCGCATCGCGTACTGTCACTTCCACAGAATTTCCGAGGACCCCGACTTTTATCGGTTTTCGCCTGTTGATAAGCCCAAGAACCTTCCTGGTTACCTTTCGAAACGTCATCGAGACGGTAAACAGCTGCAGGCCCATCGACTTTACTTCATTCACGCTCCCCTTGGCAATAACACTTCCATGGTTAACAATCGCAACGGAGTGACAAAGCTCTTCCGCTTCGTCCAGCATATGGGTGGTCAAAACAATCGTCCTCCCCTTCCTCGATTCCTCTTTGATCGCCTCGATCGTTTTTCGCTTGTTGAATGTGTCCATACCTGTTGTTGCTTCGTCGAGGAATACCAGCGGCGTATCTACCATGAACATCTTCGCCACCTGCACCCTTCGTTTCAACCCTCCGCTCAAATCCATCCCTTTTTCGTTGAGATGCCCGGATAATCCGAAGAGCTCAACAACTTTCTCCGACCGTGTGTCGATTTCGTGCGAAGAAAGTCCGTGAAATCTCCCGAATGTCCGAAAGTTGTTTCGGACCGAAAGATAGAGTTCAATGGCATTCTCCTGAACCACAACGCACATCTGGCGACGAGCCTCCAGGGACTGCTTGACCACGTCGTAACCAAGTACCGAAGCTGATCCTTCGGTTGGTTTGATCAATGTTGTGAGAATTTTGAGCGTTGTTGATTTACCCGCGCCATTCGGCCCCAAGAGACCAAAGATCTCTCCCGAGCGGACGGAGAATGAAACACCGTTCAGAGCCCTGACCGGCTCATGTCCCCGCTTCTCGTACACCTTGACGAGGTTCTTCACCTCAAGTGCATGTTTCACGATCATTTGTTCTGTGAGTTACTTGAAGTCACTGAGTGACACAATAACTGCCGCGCAATCTAGCAACAAATCTTCAATTATGCACAAACAACGAGCTTTGCATTTCCCTGGGCGGGTGCATATATTGGACTGCGGCGAAACAAAGGCGGGTTTCGAGTTTCAAGTTGAATTTCTTAAACCCGAAACCTTAAACCCGAAACTCGAGACTGTCCGCTCCTTAATGAATCAATGGTTAAGCCACCTCTCTTCTCCTCTTCCCTGTCGCTTCTTACTCCTCCCGACTTCAGCTTCTGGAGGACTGCTCACAGCCACGGCTGGTGTGACCTGCCACCGTTTGGATTTGACAAAGAGAAGGAGCTGTTATTCCGCTTGCTCAGTTTGGACGACGGAACAATTGCACATTGCACGTTGCGGGGGATTCCCGACAAAGTTATCGTCGATGTTCAGTCCGAACGAAAACTCACGAAGCAACAATATGCGGAGGTTCTTTCGCAGCTTTCCCATTGCCTGTTTTTGACATCGGATTTGACGGATTTTCACCGGGAGTCAAAACGTTATCCCGAATTTCGCTGGATCGCCAAAGTCCGGGCCGGACGGCTCCTTCGCTCCCCTACAGTTTTTGAAGACGTCGTCAAGATGCTCTGCACCACGAATTGCAGCTGGGCTCTGACGGCTGTGATGGTAGAAAATCTGAACCGCGAGTTCGGGGACCACTTCAACGGATCAGCAACGTTTCCCAAGCCGGAGGCGATCGCCGGGGCACGGGAGTCGTTCATTCGGAAGAAAATCCATGCGGGATACCGGTCTCCGTATCTCATCGAATTTGCCGAACGAGTTGCCTCGGGAAATCTCGATGTCGAATCCTGGGCGACCTCACCGCTTCCGACTGAGGAACTCTACGAACACGTGGTTTCAGTCAAAGGCGTCGGCGAATATGCCGCGGGGAACATTCTTCGACTAATGGGACGCCACGATTACCTCGCCCTGGACTCATGGCTCAGAGGCAAGTTCGCCGAAATGCACTATGGGGGAAGAAAAGTGAACGACAGAACAATCCATCGCCACTATGCCCGATTTGGTCAATGGAAAGGGCTATTCCTGTGGCTCGAAGCGACTAAGGACTGGTTCAATGCCTGATCCATCAGTAGCCACACCCGTTGATCTCGTCCATACACTTGTGCGGTGGCGCTATCGTCGTCTTGGCTTTACGCGCGGTTCATTAGATCTCGGGAACGCTTCCCTCAGCTACGTTCATTTTGAAAATCCCTCTGCACGACGTTCCATTGTGCTGTTGCATGGCCTTGGCACATCCTCCAGCACCTGGCTCAGAATTCTTCATGATCTCCGCAAAGACTCCGCAATCCTGGCTCCGGATTTGCCCGGCTTTGGGGGTTCAATCCTGGCAGGCGACAGAACGTACTGCGCTCTCGCCGAGCATGACGCCGCAATCGAAAACGTGCTTGATCTCGTATCGACTCGACCGTTCACTTTGGTCGGCCATTCGCTCGGAGGGTGGCTTGCGATGCGCTATGCCCTCAAGCACCCGGCGACCATAGCTCGCCTTGTCCTGATCAATCCGGCGGGAGTGCTTTATGAAGGCATAGAAACGCTCCGACAGTTGTTCAGTATCCAGACGCCGGCAGATGTTCGTCGACTCCTTGATGCGATGTGGTACCGGTATCCGTGGTATTTCAGGCCTTTCACGGCGGCGATTTTCAACTATCTTAAGCGACGCGGTATCCCGGAGTTTGTCAACACCGTGGTGGAAAAGGATTTCCTTGGAGAGGAGTTGAAGCAGTTGAAAATGCCGGTGAGTTTGATTTGGGGAAAGGAAGATCATCTCATTTCCGGTCGAACAATCGACATCCTTGCCGGATACATTCCTCAGCTTCATACGTTCACCATCGAGCGCTGCGGACATATTCCTCAGCTTGAACGGCCGGCCCAGTTACGAAAAACCCTTCACAAGATCCTGGAGGAGGGGTAATGAGCTGGATTGATGACGTGGACAGAGAATTCGAGCGAGCCCGTGAAGCAGAACGGAAGGGGAATCATGGGATGGTCCGAACCGGCGCGAGGAGGGCGGCAGGAATTGCGATCACCCGATTCGAACAAATGGCAGGCAAAACATACGGACGTGATTTTATTCAACAGTTACGCGCGGTCGACGAGGATGCATCGCTCCCCGAGGCCGTCAGATCAGCGGCTCACAGACTTCACTCCAGGCTGTCAGCGGACTTTCAATCGTTGTCGGAGCATCCGGTCGAAGACGCGAGAGTAATTTTCGAGTACGTGCGGGAGTTACAGATCAGGTCTGGGGAAGAACATAACCGCAGAGAACGCCGAGAAGAGGCATAAGTGACTTTCGACTGCTTCAATACCTCTGCGTCCTCCGCGTGCTTTGCGGTTAAATGAACTCAGAGTTCTTCATCAGCGAGGTACTCGTTGATATCGTACCTTCTGTGTTCCAGCGCTCTCCTTCTACGCAGGCCATTCAGAATGAGAAAAGGAATTGCGAGAAGAGAAGAAATTGCGACAAACCACCAGAAACGTTTCACGGGATCTTTCTACTGAAGTGTGATTACCAGTTCTATTTCACCGACAACTTCGACGACAAACCATCGTTGAATCTCGACCTGTTCGAGGAGCACCTGCTCGATTGCCTGTAGCTCTTTCTCGTTCATTCGCTTCGTCGAGTATTTTTTGGGCATCGGCGACCTCCGATTGTGCGACAGTGTGTACTCATAATTACAATTTTTTCGAAGGACGGGATGTATCGTCAATCACAACCATAACGCCCTGAAAAACAAAACCCCCGTCCCCTGCATTGGAGACGGAGGTCCTGCCAATCTTGAAATGAGACAACCACGCCGTCCTTACTGAACAATAAACGGGACGCCCCAGATTTGTGATGAGAAGGGAGCCTGGTCATCAAAGATCGAGCTCCTGGTCAACGCGCTGACAAACATGGTATGCCGGCCGAGAAACACCCCCTGCCAGGATGCGCCATACACGCGTGTGTAACTGGTTCCACTTTGAGTCTGTGAGATAAGCTGCATGCGCGCGCTCATCGGCTTCAGCAACATTGCAGTCATTGGAGGTGCCGGCCTGTGCAAGGATACCATATCCGTGTCAGGGTCGGAACTCACCACGGTCACCTGGACTGACACTGGCTGGGTCGGGCTTGGGGGAACCTCCGGAACACCACCACGGCCCCGGAAGCCGAGTTTCAGGAAGTAGTCATTTGGGTCTGACACATCAACCGTGTCGCTTCCCATGACGACCGTGAGACGGACAATCGTTACCTGGGAACCACTGGTGCCACCCTTGACGGCCGAAACCTCCCGCATCCTCCAATTCGCCCGCGGAACCGCAGTGTTTGCAACACGGACGAATCGTACTTTGTGCGTTGTCGTTTCCGTAAATGGTTTGGCAATGACGGTGTCCGTCGACGACTGAAGGGAATATTTCGCACGAATCAGGACAACGCCGGTGAGCGTGTAGGTCACAGTTCCAATGACCGTTGAATCGTTCGCTTGCTCGAAGGAGATGGACCGCGATGCACTGGTGATTCTCCTTCCCCATCCTCTCGGATAAATTGCTGCGGCCGCCTTGCCTAACGATCCCACCTCCATGGCGGTTGCCACTCCGTCGTCATTGAGCGCCGAGGCGTCGCTCGTTAACAGCGGCTCCGCCAGTATGAGCTCTTCGAGCGCTTGTTTGTCGACATCCTGGAAATTCTCCGGTCCAGTGACGGACTTTGAGCAACCGACTATCCAGATTGCCGACAGAATGGCGAAACATCCCGAAAAAAACCTGCCGTTCCTCATACATTCTCCTTAGTCTTGAGACATGATATTCCGTTGATGATACCAAGCTTGGACACAACCAGAGGCCGGGGGTTTAATGAAAGGATACATCATTTACTCCTCCGGTTCCCCCCGACCTTTGCCCTCAATAAGAATCACAAACTCTCCCCGTGGTTCCTTTTTCTCGATTTCTGGAAGGAGGGCCTCCACGGGCCCCCGAAGGATTTCCTCGAATTTTTTTGTCAGTTCCCGCGCGATGACGACATTCCTGTTGCCAAGATAGGCAAGGATTTCCGAAAGCGTCTTCCGCACACGATGCGGCGATTCGTACAGCACAATGGTGCGGGTCTCATCCTTCATCGACTCCCACTTTGTCTTTCTCCCTTTCTTTTGAGGAAGAAATCCTTCAAAGACAAAACGGTCGGTTGACAATCCCCCCACCGTGAGCGCCGCAATGAACGCCGTCGCCCCAGGAATCGGGGTCACGGGTATTCCGTTCGCCAATGCTTGTGTGACAATAAGATACGCGGGGTCGGAAATGCCGGGCGTGCCGGCATCGGAAACGAGTGCGATCGAATTTCCGGCGAGGAGACGTTCAATGAGTTGCGGGGTGCGATGCCGTTCGTTGTAGCTGAAGTAACTCAGCATTGGCTTGACGATGTTGTACCGGTCGAGGAGGATCTTTGTTTTTCGCGTGTCCTCGGCGGCAATCAGGTCGACGGAGGAGAGAACTTTGATGGCGCGAAGGGTGATGTCCTCGAGGTTGCCGATGGGTGTTGCGACGACGTAGAGCGTGCCGGGACCATCGGGCATCGTCACATCCCCCAGTCGCGGACGTACCGGAAATCGACGTTGAGCGTGCGGTAGGAAACCTTTGCGATCACGGGCGGGCGACGCTTGAACTGATTCTTCCGAACAAGGTCGCGGACTTTTTTAACAAATGTCCGGTTGAACCCCAGGGAGAGCAGCTCGGCGTCCGTGCGCCGTTCGTCGATCATTTGGAAAAGCAGAGCGTCAACGTCGGCATACGAAAATCCCAACTCACTTTCATCTGTCTGTCCATCCCACAAATCTGCCGTGGGCTTTTTCTCGATGATCGGCCGCGGGACTCCAAGTGCCTCTGCGAGCTGCCACACCTGGGATTTGTACAGGTCTCCCAACGGATTGATTGCGCAGGCGACATCGCCGTGAAGCGTTCCGTATCCCAGGAGGAGCTCAGTCTTGTTGCTCGTACCGACAACGAGCGCTCTCTCCTTTGCGGAGATGTCGTAGAGGACGATCATCCTCATCCGGGCCATAACATTTCCCCTGCGCACGTTGTCCGTAATCTTCTTTTTCACACAGTACGCGTCTACCATTTCCGAAATGTCGACGGTTTCCGCGTGGATTCCCAGCTTCCGCACAACAAGCTGTGCATGTTCGACGCTTTTTGCGCTGCTCGTTTTGTACGGCATGACGACGCCTAGAACGTTGTTCTTCCCGAGTGCCGACGCCGAAAGATATGCAGAAACGGCCGAATCCACACCTCCGGAAATTCCGATCACAGTCTTCGAAAATCCTGCGTTCGTGGTTTCGTCATGCAGAAAGCGGACGAGGAGATCTTTGACGATGTCGGTATTCAGCCGGAGTGCCGACGGCCGTGATTGTTCCCGTGTTTCCATGGTTTCTTCGTTATTCTCCCGTGCTGATTTCCTCGAGAGCCTGCCGGATAATCTTGAAGCCTTCCTCCACTTCCTCTTTTCTGACGTTCAGAGGCGGACGGAACCGTATCGAATGGTCGCCGCAACCGATCAGGATCAATCCCTCTTCGTAGGCCTTCGTCTTCAGTTGATCCCTGTTTTGCGCGGTGTCGATATCGATCGCACAGAACAAACCGCGTCCGCGTGCGTTTGTGACGAGTGTGGGAAAATCCGCCTCGAGGACGTGCAGCTGCTCCAGGAGATAGTCTCCGACGATGCGGGCGTTTTCCACAAGATTCTCCTCCTGGATGATTTCGAGAAGCCTAGTGAATCGCACCATGTCGACAAGGTTTCCGCCGAACGTCGAATTGATCCTGCTCGACTTGTGGAACACATTCTCAAGAACGTCATCAATCTTCGTGCTCGACACAAACCCGCACACCTGCGTCTTTTTCCCAAACGACATCAAGTCCGGCTTCACAAGATATTCATGCGCCCACATTTTGCCCGTGATCCCAACGCCGGTCTGAACCTCGTCAAATATCAGGAGAATCTCCTCTTCGTCGCAGATCGTGCGGAGCTCGGCGAGGAATTCCTTCCGGAAATGGTTATCCCCACCCTCTCCCTGAATCGGTTCGATAATCAAGCCCGCAATGTCGTCGGGATTGTTAATGATGGCTTCTTTGATCTGCTTCAAAGCGACCGTTTCTTCCTTTTTCACCTGCGCGAGGTTTTCCTCATTCAGGGGAAAACGAACGGACGGATTGTGGATACGCGGCCATTTGAACTTTGGGAAGTAATTCGTTTTGGTCGGGTCCGTATTCGTCAGGGACAGGGTGTAGCCGGTCCGTCCGTGGAACGCCCGACGGAAGTGAATCACCTGCCGGCCGCGTTCCTCCGTGTATCCTTTGATGAAGTTCTTGCGGACTTTCCAGTCGAAGGCAGTCTTGAGAGCGTTCTCATTCGCAAGGGCGCCGCCGTCGATGAAAAACGCGTACGGAAAGTATGCCGGCTGTGCAATCCTTCCGAAGGTTTCAACGAACTCCGCCATCTCGACCGTGTAGGCATCGGAGTTGGAGGGCTTATTGACCGCCACATAGGCAAGCTTCTCCAGGAATTCGGGATCGGTCATCTTTGGATGGTTCATCCCGACGGATCCCGACGCAAAAAACGTGAAGAAATCCAGGTAGCGTTTCTTCGAGCGCGAGTCGTACAGATAGGATCCCTGGCTGCGCTTCAGGTCGACGACAAGGTCGAATCCGTCCACCAGCATATGCCGGGACAAGGTTGAATGAACTTCTGTCGGAAGGACAGAAACGGGATGAGAAGTTGTAGGTTTCTGTGGTGCGGCGTCGTTCCGGTTGGTTTCCGTGCCGTTCGATTTCGGATTCGTAGCCGCCGTCGGGTCTTTCGTTTTCTGAGTCATGGAACACCTCTGAGAGTTTGGAGTTATGCCTGCCGAAGCGATAGCGTAGGCGAGAGTAGTGAGTCGTGAGATAAACACCTCACCCACTCAGGCTCAGAAGAACTCCTGGTGTTCGTAGAGGGATACTATGTAGGGACGGCCCGGCATGTTCCGATGCTCAATAATTGTCGATTTGGGCGCGTTGAAGTTTGCCGCTGTAATCGACGTAGACGGCTTTCCATTCCGTGAAGAACTCATACACGGTCCAGCCGCCTTCGCGGTGTCCGTTTCCTGTTTGCTTCACGCCACCAAACGGCAGATGCGCTTCCGCACCGATCGTGGGAACATTAATATACGTAATGCCCGCTTTGATATCACGAATTGCCTTGAAAGCCTTGTTAATATCGCGTGTATAGATGGAGGAGGACAAGCCATAGACCGTGTCATTGAGAATGCTGATGGCATCCTCGACAGACGAGGCCCGAATAACCGAAAGGACCGGTCCGAATATTTCCTCCTTCGCAATCCGCATCGTCGGTTTCACGTCTGTGAAGATTGTCGGTTCATGGAACCAGCCATTGTCCAGCCCGTTTCCCTTCGCAATCGCACCGCCTGTCGCAAGCTTTGCTCCTTCTTTTTGCCCTACCTCGACATAGCTCTGAACGGTTTTCCGTTGGCTCTCATTGACGCATGGTCCGACGTCGGTGCCCGGCAGAAGTCCGTCGCCGAGGCGTAGCTTTTTCGTGCGGTCGACGAGCATGGCCAGGAATTTCTCATAGACTTTTTCGTGGAGAATCAGCCGGCTGGTCGCCGTGCATCGTTGTCCGGTTGTTCCGAACGCTCCCCAGAGAATTCCTTCGAGCGCCAGATCGAGGTCGGCATCGTCCATGACGATCTGGGCATTCTTGCCGCCCAGCTCGAGAGAGACCCGCTTCAAGGTTTCCGACGCGTCTTTTGAAATCTGTTTCCCCACAACCGTCGAGCCGGTGAACGAGATCAGATCGACATCGGGGTGTGAAACGATCGCATTGCCGACTTCACTTCCTCCGCCGTGGACGATATTGAGTACGCCCTCGGGGATGCCTGCTTCCATCATAATCTCAATCAGGGAGGTCGCCGTTTTCGGCGTGTCCGTCGCCGGCTTAAAGACCACCGTGTTTCCCGAAAGAACGGCGGGGAAGATTTTCCACGTGGGGATGGCCATGGGGAAATTCCACGGAGTGATGATTCCCGCCACGCCGATCGGCACGCGGAGTGCCATCGCAAATTTGTTCGGAAGTTCTGAGGGAACGGTTTTTCCGAACAACCTTCGGCCTTCGGAGGAAGCATAGTACGCCGTGTCGATCCCTTCCTGGACATCTCCCCGGGTTTCGGTCAGAACTTTTCCCATCTCCCGGGTCATCTCGCGGGCGAGGTCTTCTTTTCGCTTGACCATGAGGTCGCCGACCTTCCGCATCATATCTCCCCGCGCGGGGGCAGGAACTAACCGCCATCGCTCGAACGCTGCCCGGGCTGCTCTGACTGCTTCGTCGACGTCCTCTGTACCTGACTTCGGGAACGTTCCGATCACTTCCGACCAGTTTGCGGGGTTGCGATTCTCAAACGTTCTGCCGGATTGTGCATCAACCCACTTCCCGTTAATAAAATTCTGAAATTTCTGTGGCATCATTGTTCTCCGGGTTACCTAAGGCCGACCTTCTCAAAAATATACTGGACATGTTTCAACCCTCGCTGAGGGTCGAACAGTTCTTCAATCTCCTTTTTTGAAAGGAGTTTCTTGACATCGTCAGACGACTCAACGAACTCCTTGAAACTGGACCCGTTCTCCCACACCTTCATCGCCTTCTCCTGCACCATCTTGTATGCATCTTCCCGCTTCATTCCTTTTTTCGTCAACGCAAGGAGCACTTCCTGGGAAAAAATCAGCCCGTGCGTTCCTTCAAGATTTTTCTTCATGTGCTCCGGGTAGACGAGAAGCTTGTCGAGAATTCTCTCGAACTGCGCCAGCATGTAGTCGAGCAGGATACACGAGTCCGGAATGATCACCCGTTCGACGGACGAGTGTGTGATATCGCGTTCATGCCAGAGGGAGACATTCTCCATGGCCGCGATTGCGTTTCCACGCAGCACCCTCGAAAGTCCGGCAATCCGCTCACTGATGATCGGATTCCGTTTGTGCGGCATTGCCGAGGAGCCTTTTTGGCCCCGCGAAAACGGCTCTTCCACCTCAAGAACCTCAGTTTTCTGGAGGTGCCGGATTTCCGTGGCAAATTTTTCCAGCGAACAACCGCAGAGGGCGAGCGTGTTCATGAACTCGGCATGCCGATCGCGCTGGAGGACCTGCGTCGAAACGGGCGCAGGGTCCAGACCAAGCTTTTCACAGACATAGCGCTCCACGGAAGGATCGAGATGCTGGTAGGTTCCGACCGCGCCGGAGATTTGACCGACGGAGATGGTCCGAATCGCAGTTTGGAGCCGTTCGATGTTCCTGACGGTCTCCGCATACCAAAGGGCGAGTTTGAGCCCGAAGGTTGTCGGCTCGGCATGGACGCCGTGCGTCCTTCCGATCATCACCGTGTATTTGAACTCTTTTGCCCGCCGTTCGAGCGTGGCGCGCAATCGGGTCAGGCCCTTGAGGAGGAGCTCGCCCGACTGCTTCATCTGAACGGCGAGTGCAGTGTCGAGCACATCGGAGGATGTCATCCCAAGATGAATGAACCTCGATTCCGGTCCGACTTGCTCACCGACGTCCGTCAGGAACGCAATAACGTCGTGCTTTACCTCCTCTTCAATTTTCAGAATGCGGTTGACGTCGAACTTCGCTTTCGCACGGATGGTTGTAACGGCCTCTTTGGGGATCACACCTTGCTGCGCCTGCGCTTCGCACGCGAGCAATTCGATTTCCAGCCAGATGCGGAATTTGTTCTCATCAGCCCAAATGCCGCCCATTTCCGGACGTGTATAGCGAGAAATCATGAGGACCCGCGCTCGACTTTCAGTTCCAGATCCAGCGGTTTTCGTTCCCGGTAGATCTTTAGCTTCAGGACATCCCCCGGCGAAGCATCAATGACCACTGCAAGAAAATCTTCTTCATTTACAACTTTTTCCCCGTTCACACCGACAATAATATCTCCCACCTTCAAGCCCGCTTTTTCCGCCGGTCCCTTGGATTGCAGCTCGCTTACGATAATCCCCGCAACCTGACTCAGTCCAAAGTATCGGGCTATTCGTGCGTCGACTTCCTGATACTCAAATCCCACGGCGATGTCGCGTGTTACTTTTCCTTTCTTCTTCAGCTCCGCTACAACCTTCTTCACTTTGTTGATCGGAATTGCGAATCCATATCCTACATACGTCGAACTCTGTCCCCCCGTATAGATCAGGGTATTCATTCCAATAACTTCTCCCAGGCTGTTCACGAGCGGACCGCCGCTGTTCCCGCCGTTGATGGCTGCATCGGTTTCAATCATGTCCCGATAGAAATGGTTCGTCATGCTCCCGAGGTTCATCCCTGTCGAGCTGATGACTCCGACGGTGACGGTTGGCTTGTCGTTGATTTCAAAGAGCCCAAACGGGTTGCCGAGCGCGATGGCCCACTCTCCGATGACGACATCGTCTGAGCTGCCAAGCGCGATGTACGGAAGGTCCTTCCCTTCGACTTTCAGGAGTGAGACATCGGTGAACGCATCGGTGCCAACAAGTTCGGCTTTGAGGCGCTTCCCGCCTGTGAGTGTAATGGTGATTTCTGCAGCATTGCCGGCGACGTGGTCGTTCGTGATAATGTAGCCGTCCGGGGAAATGATAAATCCCGATCCGAGGCCCTTCACTTCCTGTTTGTAGGTCCGGTCACCGAAGAACTGTCGGAAGAACGGATCGTCTCCGAAGAAACGGAACATCGGGTCCCTATACTGACGAACCTCTGTGACGTTAATGCCAACAACTGCAGGGCTCGCTTTGGCCACTGCCCTGGTGATTGCGTTCTGCCGCGACGTCAGCACCTGGTCCTGCGTTGCTTCCTTCTCCTTGACTTTCACCGCGTCAGGAAAAGAATTATCGAACGAAGCATCCTTTGGGGGAGTCTCGATTGCGGCGGACGGTCGCACCGTGTACCCGATTCCAAAGCCGATGACAAGGGGAATCGTGAGGACTATGAAGAATCGCACGTAAGGGTTATTCATGGAACGCTCGACAAACGACAGTTTTGAATGAAAGACCAGACTTCAGACAGATCCGGTTTCCGCCTGATTTGAGAATGATTCCTTGATGCCGTTCCAATGGCTTGCGAGCAGCACCACACTGAGAATGACTGCAATTTCACGGTACGCTGCGGCAGACAGGGACCGAATCATGACAGCCTCAATCCACTGCTCCGGAAGCAGGGCCAGGATGACAGGCGTGAGAACGATAGCAACAAGATTGCCCCGCATGATGTTCCTGCTCTTGAGGTACACGAGAAGCCACGTTGTACACCATACGATCGTGTAACTCAAGCCAATAGCAAAGAAACCACCCGCCCCAGTCGCCAATCCCCGCCCCCCCTTGAATCTCAGCCAAATCGAGTAGTTATGGCCAATGATGGCCGCGAGGAGTGCAACGGCTTGGATTGAGAAATTTTCGCCCCCCAAAAGTCCTGCAGCCACCGCCACCACCAATCCCTTCACTCCGTCAATAATACCGACGATAAACCCGGTTTGTTTCGACGAAGTAACGACAAACGCGTTGAATCCGCCGACATTTCCACTTCCTTCCCGACGGATGTCAACACCAGACTTCAGTCGGACGAGGAGGTAAGCCGTTGGAAACGACCCCACAAAATACCCACCAACAAAAACCAGAATGTATGTTAATAAGGATGATGGGAATGGGAACAATGTCTGTCGGGATTTTATCGCTGTTATGTTTGAAAATTACGCAAAAGGGCGAGGGAATGCAAGGTTGGAAAAGTGTGAGATTTGATAGGATTAGAATGATTTCTGAGTTTTCGGAGCAAATGACTAAAGATCGGGTTGAAGAGAATTTCACAGAGAAAAGACAAGAAAGAGGAGGACACTGAGGAATACAAACCGTCAGGAAGAAGAACGATTCAATGTGATGCGCGTTTGTTGACAGTTGGGCGAAAAATCTCTTTCTTTTTGCAGTCACCACAGTGTTGCTCCGTCCTCACGAACATACCTCCACCATCCCCGGAAAACGTCATGAGACACTCCCTGTTTCTTTTCGCCTTTCTCATCCTCCATGTTTCTTTGTCCGCTCAACAAACCAAGCCCATTCAGGTGATTGTGAGTTCTCCAGTTGGACGGACACGGACGCTCGATCAGACTCAGACCATCGCTGTAACGTTCAACCAGGCGATGACTCCGCTGAGAGATGTTCCTCAGGACGAGGAAACCGGGCCGATGAGTATCAATCCACCCGTGAAAGGCAAGTACCGCTGGCAAGGGACCTCCACCCTGACATTTATTCCTTCTGAAAAATTGCCCTATGCAACCGAGTACGCTGTTTCGATCCCGGCGGGAACTCCTTCCATCAGTGGTGAGAAACTCGCAACGACGTACCAATGGACGTTCAGGACGCCGCTCCCCCAATTGATCGCCCATGAGCCGCTCGATGACCAGAGGTCAATAGAGCTGGATTTCGCGATTCTTCTCAGGTTCAACCAACCAGTAGACCCTGAGACGGCGGCCAAATCACTGTCGCTTGAACAACATGTCGGCAGCCAGATAGATTATCCTGGTTTCACGACCAGCCATCCCGACACATCGCAAACAAAAGACAGGGTGCGGAGGATGCGGTGGCAGCGGCCGGGAGCAAAAGCCGAAATTGAAAACTCCCTTCTCCTGACACCCCGGATGCCATTTAAGAAAGGTGCGACGATCATCGTTCGGGCAAAGACAGGATTGGTAGGAGTGCAGGGTCCCCTTCCTTCAGAAGAGGAGTATGCCTTCCGATTCTCTACGTACAATGAATTCTCTTTTTCCCACGTCGGGAACCAAAATGGCTTCAGCCCCGACCAGGCCCTGGAGTTGGTGTTCACAAACCCGATTTACTATGACGACCTCATCCGGCATCTCCTGTTTATTCCGTCAGTCGAACTTGAGAGCCGGGAATACAATTATGCGCAGGACCGTATTTACCTCCAGCTTCCGCTGCAACCGGAGATCGACTACACAGGGTTCATTCTCCCTGGCCTGAAGGACCTTTTCGGCCAGGAGATCAAGGATACCGTGAAATTCAAGTTTCGGACAGGCCCCTATCCACCCTCCGTTCACATGACTACAGGGCAAGGAGTTCTGGAAGCGTACGAATCCCACAAATATCCTGTCACATTCAGAAACATCGATTCCGTTCGCGTCGATCTAGGACGGGTGAACCCGGACAAGATCGTCGAGGTGATGCAGCGGCTCAATTATGGCTACTACGAGCGCCTCGCATGGGAGCAGGCAATTCTGACCTGGATGGATCGCACGAGAGAAGATGCGTCACAGTTCAACGTTTCATCCATCTGGCGAGTCCGGGAATCCCGGAATCGAAAAACCGTGAAACCTATGGATCTTGACGCGGTTCTTGGGACATCCCAACGCGGAATTGTCCTGGCGCAGGTGGACAATCTTCTGAAGGGAGATTCACGTCGATACCTGAAGGCCCTTGTTCAAGTGACGAACCTTGGCGTGACGACAAAGTTCTCTCCGGAGAACAACCTCATCTGGGTAACGAATCTCAAGGACGCAAGCCCCGTTGCCGGCGCGTCGGTTGAAATCCGGAACGACAGCAACAAAGTCTTCTGGACCGGCGTCACGGACGCCAACGGATTTGCGAAGAGCCCCGGATGGTTTACACTCGGAATGAAATCGGGAGAGGACAATGATAATACGGGAGAGGGAGAGTGGGAATACGGTTCCAGGCAGCCGCGTCAATGGGTGTTGATACGAACAAAAGACGATATCGCGTTTTCGAGTTCGGATTGGAACCAGGGAATCGAGCCGTGGCAATTCAACATTCAGTATGAATGGAATCCCAGGCCGAATCCGCTGAAGGGTCAGCTGTTTACCGATCGCGGACTCTACAAGGCGGGAGAGCAGATTGAGATGAAGGGAATCATCCGGGAGTTGCGGGGAAATCAGTGGCGGATTCCCGACCGGGCCTTATCGCTTCAGCTGAAGATCCGGAATTCCCGAAATGAGGAGATTCTTTCAACAGAGCCGACGGTTTCGCCGTTCGGATCGTTCGCGGTCAGCCTGCCGCTCAAACCCACAGCGCCTCTTGGTTATTATTCCGTTGATCTTTCGCGCAAGAAGAGGGTCCAGGTCGTACGCAACAATCGAAAGGTCGAGGAGGACAAGTTTGAGAACGTATCGCGGACAAGCTTCCGTGTGGAGGCATTTCGTGCGGCCGAATTTGACGTTACCGCGCGCTTCCTCAAACGGGCGTACATCGTCGGCGACAGCATGAACGGCGTTATCCTTGCCCGGTATCTGTTTGGTGGTGCCATGAAAAACGCGCCACTCAACTGGCGCATCTCTACCAGCCCAACGACCTGGCGCCCCGAAGGGTTCGACGAGTACACATTCGGTCCAAACTACTGGCTAACGCGCTACCGGTACATGCCCAACAATGTTCTCCTGAGCGACGAAACAGCGCTTGACGACAATGGCGCCGCAACAATGTCCTGCGCCCTCCGCGTCGGAGAGATCCAGGGCTCGCAAACGTTGATGCTTGAAGGGGATGTGACGTCGCCGTCGCGCCAGCAGATATCCGGCCGGACTGGCGTGCTCGTCCACGGGGCCGAGTTCACCATCGGCATTGCACTCTCCACCACATTCGCAAAAGTCGATTCCATGCTTCGATACAGGGTTGCGGTTGTGGACACGGGCGGGAAGCTCGTTCCCGGGGTTTCGGTCTCGCTGAAGCTGTACAAGAGAATCTGGCGGTCGGTCCGGAAGGCTGAGACCGGAGGGCGCTATTACTGGACCTCCACAACGGAAGATTCGCTCTCCCGTGAAGAGACAATCATGAGTGCGTCGAAACCGGTTGAGCTCACATTCACCCCGAGGGAAGCGGGCCTCTACTATTTTGACTTAGTCTCCAAAGACCGCCGCGGAAATTCCACAAGAACCCAGGAGTCATTTTACGTCAGCGGGTCCGGGTACGTTGCGTGGGAGCGTTCCAACGACGACCGGATCGAGTTGATTGCCGACAAAATAGACTACAAGCCCGGTGAGGTTGCCCACATTATTGTCAAATCTCCCTACGAGCAAGCACCCGCGATGATTACCCTTGAACGCGGGGGAATTCTGGCGCATAGGAGAACCATACTGACAGGGAGTGCGCCGCAAATTGACATCCCGATACTGGCGGAGCATCTCCCAAACGTTTTTGTTTCCGTGATTCTTCTGCAGGGACGAGTCGAAGGGGCAGCAATCACGAGAGAATCGGATATCGGCCGGCCATCGTTCAAGATCGGCTATATTGGACTTTCCGTGAGCCCCCGGGAAAAGGCACTGAACGTCAAGGTCGAAACCGACCGGAAAGAATATCGTCCCGGCGACAGCGTCTGGGTTACGCTCACCACGAAGACCGCTGCTGGGAAGGGCGCCGCCGCGGAGGTCACTCTCAGCGTCGCTGATCTTGGAGTTCTGAACCTCACAAACTACCGGATGCCAAACCCATTCTACAATTTTTATGAACAGCGGGGTCTCGCCGTCACGACTTCGGAATCGCGCATTCACCTCGTACAGCAGCGCGACTATGGCGAGAAGGGGGAAGATGAAGGCGGAGGCGGTGCGGAAGAGGCAGAGGCCGGAATGAGCGCGGAAGGAATCCGAAAAGATTTCAGACCCTCCGCCTACTGGAATCCTGCAATCATAACAAGTGCAGATGGAAAAGCGACGGTGCGTTTCAAGCTTCCGGACAACCTGACATCCTTCGAAGTCATGGCTGTGGCTCAAACGAAATCGGCAGACTTTGGCTATGGAGAATCCAGCTTCCTGGTCAACAAGCCGCTGCTGATGCAACCGGCATTACCAAGGTTCGCCCGCATTGGAGACCGGTTCGAGGGCGGGGTTGTATTGACGAACTACACGCAAAAGGAAAAGCAGGTCCGACTCATCGCGTCTGCCAAAGGGATCACGATGAACGGACCAGACACACTCGTTTCAATTCTTCCACCGGGTCAATCGAAAGAAGCGCGTATGTCGTTTGTCGCAGATCGGCTCGGAACGGCGACATTCACGTTTCGTGCGAGCACAAAGGAGGATTTTGATGGACTGGAGTGGAAGATCCCCATCGAGGTGCCGCGGCTCAGGGAATCCGTTGCTCTTTCCTCATCAACGACTGAACCCGAGGCGCATGAACAGATGGTGGTTCCGAAAGATTCGTACCAGGAACTCGGAACACTGGAGACCACATTAGCCTCGACGGCCATGGTCGGACTGACGGGAGGCATTTCCTACCTGTTCGAATATCCGTACGGATGCCTTGAACAACGCCTGTCGCGCGTTCTGCCGCTCGTGCTGGCTCAGGAACTCGTCGAGGGGTTCAAGTTCGATGTGTTCAAGAACCAGGACTACCGTACTGTGGCAAAGGACATGCTGGATGAAGTCCCGTTGTTTCAGCGGGAAGATGGTGGGTTCGCGTATTGGAAGAATACGCCGGACACGTGGCCGTATCTCTCCGCCTTTACCATGTACACTCTTGTTCAGGCACAGAAACACGGGTACCAAGTGGACAAGACGGTGATCGATAACGGCATCCGGTATCTGCGGGAAGTCCTGAACGGCATGCATCCATCTCCGTGGTATCACGACGGCGGTTGGGCATGCACGAAGGCGTTGATCCTTTACACATTTGCGCTGAACGGGACTCCCGACTTCGGTTGGATGGACCGGATGTACGGAGACCGCCTGAACCTGCCGCTCTTTGCGCGCGCTTATCTGCTCAAGGCATACGCGGCAGCGAAGGGGAATCCATCGGTCATCGTGGAGCTTGCCCGCGACCTCACAAACAGCGCAAAGGTCGCACCGACGTCGGCGCACTTCGAGGATCGCGAACGGGATGACGATATGTGGATCTACCACTCAACAGCACGCACGACCGCATTAGTGCTCCAAGCGCTTGTCGAGACGCAGCCGGAGAATTCGATCATTCCGAAAGTGGTCCGCTGGCTCACCGATCAGCAGAAGTCAGGATGCTGGCGGACGACCCAGGAGAATCTGTACATTGTCGACGCACTCGCGACGTATTTTAGAGCTTATGAACGTGAAGTGCCGAACTTCCACGGAGAAGCACTCCTTGCGGGCGGAACGATGTTGAAGGAGACGTTCACTGGTCGCAGCCTTAAAACGGCGTTCCGCGCATTTGCCATGTCGGAATTGACACTCGGTGCCCGATATGCCCTGGACTTCAAGAAGGATGGATCGGGGAGATTGTACTACATGGTTCGCATGAACTACTATCCCAAATCTCAGACGGTAGCAAAAGAGGAAGGGATTGCCGTTTCAAAGGCTGTGGCCGGGCTTGCGACAACGGCCGATGCATCATCATCGATTAAAGCCGGCACCGTGGCAAGAGTCACGCTGACGGTTTCGACAAACCAGGACCGGACGTTTGTGGTGTTGGATGACCCCGTGCCAGCGGGTTTCGAGATCATCAACACATCCTTTCAGACAGCATCTGTTGCAGAGCGCGAACAGGAACATGGCCAGGCAGAATGGTGGGGGTTCAATCCGTTCCGTCACCGGGAGCAGTACGATGACCGGGCATTGTTCTTCGCAGATTATCTTCCTGCAGGAGTGTACTCGGTGTCCTATCTCGTCCGGGTGACAAGCTTTGGGACCTATCAGATGCCGGCAACCCGCGTGGAAGGGATGTACGAGCCGGAGATATTCGGACAGACGAGTTCGAGAGTGGTGATAGTTGAGTAGGAGGAGGCAAAGGTACGAAGTGTGGGGATGTATGAAACGGAGCAACTTCTGTTTTCTCTGTGTTCTCTGTGATCTCCGTGGTTCATTTATTCTTTAACCACAAAGAACACAGAGAGATAAGTAGAAGAAATTCCTGAATTCAGAATGCAAATCCGGGAGCCAGACACTGTCGACTGATATCCATTTTTCGTGCAAATCAACCAGATCCCGTCTGATCGGCTGGACAACGGCTTTCATTGCTCTCGCCCTCATGCTCGGGACAGTCTTCATTCCTCTTCCCAAAGAGGACTTCGCGAAGAGTTCCGTTCATTCGCTCCGGGTGACGGACTGCAACGGAATTCTTCTCCGCGAATTCCTCAACGACCAGCAGGGAAGGGGCCAGTGGCGGCCGCTCTCCGCACTTGCGCCGTTCCTTCAACAGGCAACGATCGCGGCAGAGGACAAGCGATTCAGGATTCATCCCGGAGTGGATCCTCTGGCCATCACACGTGCGGTGATTCAGGATATCGTTCACGGATCAATGCGCTCAGGCGGATCAGGAATTACTCAGCAGGTCATCCGCAACGTCTATCATCACCCGCGAACGATCCTGTACAAGCTTCTCGAGGCCTGGTATGCGCTCCGGCTTGAGCGCATGATGACCAAGGACGAAATCCTGGAGCAATATCTCAACCGGGCTCCGTATGGAAACCAATTGTTTGGAGCCGAAGCCGCAGCACGGTATTACTTCCAGAAGCCGGCTGAAAACCTCTCGATCGCGGAATCTGCTTTCCTGGCTGCCCTGCCCAATGCACCCTCCAAACTGAACCCGTATGTGAATTTCCCTGCCGTGAAATCCCGCCAGCAGCTTGTTTTGCGCCGTACGTTCGACCAGAAGCGCCTTTCTCAGGAAGAGTATGACCGGGCGAGAGAACAACCGATCGTCATTGCTCCCCCCGAAGTGAATTTCCGCGCTCCGCATGCCGTCGAGATGGCCGTTGATCAGTTCCGGGGATACCCTGAGATTTCGACCCTTCGCACGACCATCGATTATCCCCTGCAGCAACGACTCCAGTTGGTTGTCCGGAATCAGCTCTCTCATCTCGAGAAGAAACATGTAACGAATGCCGCAGTCGTCGTCATCGAAAATTCAACGGGCGCTGTCCGGGCCCTGATCGGCTCGGCAGATTTCTTTGACGAAGAACACGAAGGACAGGTTAACGGTTCTCTCGCTCTGCGGCAACCCGGATCGGCCTTGAAACCCTTCACCTATGGCCTCGCGTTTGAATCGGGGATGTCTGCATCGGAGATTCTCCCGGACATTCCGCTCCAGATTCCCGACGTGCTGGGAGACTATGTTCCCGAGAACTACGACAAGAAATATCATGGCCCTGTCCGGGCCCGCACTGCGCTTGCCTGCTCGTACAATATTCCTGCAGTCCATGTTCTGCGAAACCTTGGCGTGGTTCGCTTGCATGAACGGCTCCGGCTCGCGGGCCTCACGTCTCTGACTGAACCGCCGGGCTTCTACGGGTATGGTCTCACACTCGGAAACGCCGATGTTCGACTGCTCGAGCTCGCATCGGCGTACGCCAGTTTTGCACGCGGAGGAGTTTGGAAACCGTGGACAATTGTTGAATCCTCTGCTTCAGCAAATTCCCCACGGGAATTCCGGGTATACGAGGAGGAATCTGCGTTTCTCGTAACCGATATTCTCCGCGACCCTGTTGCACGCCGGCCGGCGTTCGGCAATGCATTCAGATTTCCGTTTCAATGTGCGGTGAAGACCGGAACGACCAAGGATTATCGGGATAATTGGACTATGGGATATACCTCGGAATACACGGTGGGAGTTTGGGCAGGGAACTTCGACGGGACACCGATGCGAGGTGTTTCGGGCGTTGCCGGAGCAGGTGGGATCTTTTTCGATATCATGATGACCATCTATGATCAGCCATACAAATACCCGTCCGACTTCAGGATTCCTCCAGGATTTAGAACGGAGAGAGTCTGTGCCGTTTCCGGCGATCTTCCGAATTCCTCATGCGGTAAGACCGTCGTGGAGTGGTTTGCTCATGAGAACATTCCGACGAAACGATGCGCCATGCATCAGTTGTACCGCGTTGTGAACGAGGATGGCGCGCCATTGCGTCGGGTTTTTGAGATCCTTCCTCCGGAGTATCGTTCCTGGGCTCTCGAGCGACGGATTCCGACGCCTCCTCCCGGAGCACTTCGCCTGAATACGGATAACACCCCCGAGTCAAGTCGAGACAAGACCCTTGCCATCATTTCACCTGCGAACGGAGAGGTGTTCAAGATTGACCCGGTGTTACGACGCGAATATCAGGCCATCAAGATCGCTGCGACAATTCCTCCTGCCTCTCGGAGCCTACGTATGCGCGTGGATGAAGATCAAGTGTTACCGTTCGATGCGAATGGAGTTTGGTGGGAATTAAAGAAGGGCCGGCATCAGTTCCAAGTTGAAGCAGTAGTCGAGGGAAGAAGAATTACGAGCGAAGTAGTCAGAGTAGAGGTCGAGTGACTTGTTTCTTATTGAACACGATTTCAATTCGTGGAAATGGGAAATTCAGATTCAGTAATTTCATTATTGAGAATATTCGAATGTCAACATATTCAACTTGACATTAATGCGATGAAGAAATAACGTTCAGTAGTGTTGGATGGGGGTATTAAGCGATGAACATGTTTTTCTCATGAGGAGCTTGCTGAGTTTGCAGCGGCTCCTCATTATGTTTTTTAGGGGATGGGAGAACAAGCTTGCGATTAAACTACAGTGGTCGAAGGGTTTAAAGAGATACTGTACTTGCAAGAGTCACAAGGGCAGATGTGAATTGACGGAACTTGCCGAAAGAGAAGATCGATGAAGAAGGTGCTAATGATTGTGGCCTGTGCGGCCCAGCTTGCGGGTGCTCAGAACGAGTGGAAATTGGAGCGTTGGATGGAGGTGGAAGGTCGATACCGGGGTCAAAAACTTGGTTCGAGCGTCGGCTCTCTTGGAAAGATTGGCGACAGCACGCAGTTCTCCGTAAGCGACGTCGATGGCGTACAATTGTACCGTGTGAAATCACCGGCCGACACGACACCCCGATTCTTTTTCCCCAATGGGAATGGTTCGCTCGCTGATTTTAATGGAGATGGGTTCAAGGATTTATTGATCAGCGGAAATCCAACAAGGATCTATTTGGGGAATTCACAAGGGGTTTTCGATACGATCCCCTTCTTTGTGAAATACCAGGAACCTAATGGATATGCTTTTGGGGAACGTGTTGCGGCGACGGGAAGAATTAATGGCGATGCTTGCGACGATTTGATCGTGTCTGACGCAGGCTATCCTAACGGAGCTTATTACGGCAAGGTCTACATTTTCTTCGGCGGCACGGTCATGGATTCAACGCCAAGCTATATCCTTAACGGGAAGACTGCGCTTTCTGGCTTTGGCTGGAGTGTGGCTGCTGGAGATTTGAACAACGATAGTTATGACGAGATCATTGTCAAGGGGTACGATCAAAGTGGAACTGGTCCTCATGGTACTCTTAGATTCGCATACATAAAGATCTTCAAAGGAGGAAATGCAATTGACACAACGTCGTGGAAGTATATTAAGGGCGGCGATAACCAAGGAAGGGGCTTAGCTTCAATTGACATTAACGGTGACGGAGTCAAGGACCTGTTGTGGACTAACTATTCGGTGATGGACAGTATGGAATCGGTGTTCGTTCACTATTCAACGAACGGAGACATCGATACAATCCCCAACTTGATCCTCCCAGACTATGACGCCTATTATGTTCAAAACGCAGGAGATATGAACGGCGACGGATACAATGATATTGCCGTGAGCCCTAATTCAGTGGATCGTAGCGGAGATTCGTATGTCCTCATATATAGTGGGGGACCGAAGATGGATTCTCGATTCGACGCAGCGATTGGAATGGGTGGTGACAGTAACTTTGGAACTCTTGGAAGGGTTGTTGCCATTGGCGACGTCAACAATGATGGCTGCGCAGACATTCTCATCGGAGCGCCGAACTATTATTGGTATACGTATCAAGGATATTTTGGGATTTTCCTAGGAAGCAGGAACATTCCAGTGACTTCTGTAACAGAGAAACTGCATGCACCCGAGACATTCGCGCTGCTTCAAAACTTTCCAAATCCGTTTAACCCTTCAACAACCATAGAGTACATGCTTCTGTCGCATTGTAAGGTGACTTTGACCATCTATAACATCCTTGGCCAAAAGCTGGAAACGCTTGTGAGCGAAGTTCAGGAAAAAGGCCTGCATGATGTGCATTTTGATGCCGCAGGATACCCTACAGGCATGTATGTCTATGAGGTCATAGTTGCAGGAGAGCGTGGTGAGATTCAGGCTGAAACAAGAACGATGCTACTACTCAAATAGAAGGAGGGGATATGAAGAAGGTAATGGCTGTTTTAATGGTGGGTTGGTGGATGGCTTCTGCCCAAGACAATTTTGTGAGAGGGATCTGGCTCCACGATAGCACCAATGTCAACTTCAGTTTAATGCATGACAGCCTGCACTTGAATTGGGTTGAAGCAATTGCGGAAAACGGCGATGGGACAAAAAGACTCAACGTCCTCGAGAACAGTGGTTCGCTCTACGTCATCGGCAACATGGGACAATACCTTACGCCAAAGTCCTTTGCCCAACATATGGTATTTGAGGCGGAACAAAACGAGAACAATCCCGATCAGAATTATTTTGGCTTCAGAAACGGTGTGGTTCAAAACGACACGCTGCTGCAAAGTCCATCGTCGGCAGGTTACATGGTGACTAGCCCGACACCAAACAACGAGTATTACAACGAAACACACTATACTGCGAGATTTGTCCTGAAGCGCACACCTGCGCAGGGCGGAAACCCCGAGGTTGTGCGGTTGGAAGTTGAATATTCAGGTCAAACATGGCAGTCGATCCTACGGGATAGCGATTTTACAAGTAGCAACTTTGAAACAAAGTCTCTGGAGTTCGACCTCCCATCCTCCGCAGTCTCGGCCATGGCACCTGGCGGACTGCTGACTGGAAGTTTCGACGGAGCTGCTCCCTCGAAAATGACGATGACATCTGGCGGCGTAGACATCCGGGTATACTGGTCTGGGAACGTCACTACATGGTTGGATAAAGTGATCGTAGACGACAACCCCGGTCATAATTTATTCTCGGGAGTTTATGATGATGTCCTGAGAAGCTCAGCCTCGGACTTCCATGACAACTACCCCCTCGTGCGGAGGTTTTATTTGCAGGATGAGCCCCACATCAATCAGTTCTTGGTTTTCAAATATGTGAACGGCAAGATTCGTGAGGCCACTGGTGAAGCAACGGGAATTGCTGCTTCGAATGCATATCGGAAACGCTTCCTTGACGAGGCACAGCCTAATGAATTAATGGTCAATTGCTATCCCATTCGCGGTTACATTCCCACGCCAGCGATGACTGACGCGGAGGCACAGAGCGTCGGAATCATGCCGTTTGATAACAATCCTGGGTGGTACACACAACATTTCCAGTATGCAATGGATACGTTGGTAATGGTGCTCAGTGACGCAGCAACTCTGACTAAGAATCATGGAAAATCGTTTTGGAATATCCCTCAGCTTCATGGCGTCTACTTTGACACCACTGGAAAATTCCAGAAACAAAATGGTGAAGTGATGCAACGCCCTCCGACCGGAAATGAGATAAAGGTTATGTGTAACCTGGCGATTGCGTACGGTGCGAAGGGTGTTGTGCCGTTCATGTACCCAACCTATAAGGCAATATGGGATGGCTACGCCCGCTTTGACGGGCTAGTTTCAGTCAATGATAACCATTCCTCAAATTACGCAACCTATGATTCCCCTTCGGGTCCCAAGAATGTTCGTGTCGGGTACGCGGAAAAGTGGAATTCGTTGGCTGAAGTGATGGGAAAATGCGCCCAATTGAGCACGACGCTTTCATCGATGCAATGGCAAGGTTCCAAGAGTTGGAACAACGATAGTACGGCTGGAACATGGTCGGGGTTCATCTCTTCCGTCGTGGCAAAGACGACGGCCGGAGCTCAGGATAACGCGACATACGTCGAAACTGGTCACTTCACCTTAGGAAATGACACTTACTTATTCGTCGTTAACAGACGCACGCTCGACTCCACTGATGTGCGGGATATAAGCATAACGATGAGCGGCAGCAGCAATTGGTGCGTTCAGGAAATGATCAGTGGAGAAATGTGGATAGCAAGAGGTGGATATCCGTTTACAGATTGCTTCCAGCCCGGTGAGGGAAAACTTTACAAATGTTCCTCATTATCATCCTGGAGCGGCACGGTAAGCATCCCGTCAAACGTGACCATCACGGCTGGAGCAACCCTCACGATTTCTCCCGGAACGACGTTGAGCATGCAAACCGGCAAAGAGATAATCGTCTACGGAACGCTCAACCTCGGCACCGGAAGTTCAGGCACGATTACTTTGGGAGGGAACGAGGTTTTTCGCGCAAAATCTGGGGGTACGATCATAGTGGCCGAAAGCACGACGTTGAACAATCTTCGGAACATGACCATCGAAACAGACGGCGTACTTACGGTGAACAACGCTGCCGTGTTGAAATTCAATTCTGCCACCGATGTCTACGATGAAAGCCCACCCAAGGGTAGTCTCGGCGTGTCTGGCCGCTTCAATGCGTACGGTGCAACATTTACCTCAAATTCCACAAATCCGGACTACTACTGGGCGGGGATCTACGTTGTCAACTCAAATCCTCAGGATGACAATAATTCAGTCCAGCACTGCACGATTTCTCAATGCAAGTTCGGGCTCTCTATTAATAACTCTCAGTTCAGTGGGTTCGGTAACGAGATAGCATGGAACAAATTTACGAAATGCCTGAACCCCATCGGGCTGACCTACGGTGCGGTTGTACAGGAAATCGTGGGGGACACCCTTGAAGATAATCTTGAGGACGGGATCGTCGTGTGGCAATCAGCCGTAGGACGCGCTTATGGCAATGTCATTCGGAAGGTTAATACATCTCAGAGCGGGCGCGATGGTTTCTGGATCTATGGCGCAAACAGCCAGGCGCTTATCACAGACAACCAAATTTCGTACGGTTCCCAGGACGGAATCCGGTGTGAATACTATGCCGCGCCCAACCTTGGCGGTCCCAACGGATACGCCACAGCGCCTGGCAATAATTCAATCACAGCCAATAGCAGGCATGGCGTTCATGCTCAATCCACGACGAATCCGTTCCTTGGAGATTATGACTACGCTAACGACTGTGCCAAATACGGAGGGTTCAACTACATTTATTCCAACGGCAACAAACAGCTTAATGCCGTGCCTTACAACATTCGAGCAGAATGGAATTGGTGGGGAACTGATCCCGACGACCCATACGATCCATGGAACTTCGATTACTATAATACTTACATCAGCCTGTTCGGAGGGTTGCCGTTTGTGAGGCCAGCCATGAGGTTTGACGGCGGGGAAGACCTAATGGCGCTCGTGAAAGATCGCTTGACCCTGGCGGTTGATGCAGCAGAGGAGGAATCGGTTTCCGAAGAGAAGGTTCTTCTCGTTCTTGCCGATCAACTAACGATGAGCAGAATGTATGAAGCCGCGCTCGCGGTCTACGACAGCTTGATTGTCCATTATCCAACCAGCGATGAAGCAGAAGCGGCGTTGCTCCGGATTCACTATGCTATGCTGAGCTTCAACAAGATCCTAATGAAAGAAGGAAAGGCTACAAAAGACGGGCTTCAGTACTTTGCCGATATCTACTCCCGCAGTATCGGAACTCGGCTGGAGAAAAGCTCGGCAGAGTTGGCGGCGATTAATGCAGAATTACAGAGGGATGATCGGGCTGCCATCGATTACAATAATCTGATCATGAATCAATGGCCGGGAACCGAAAGCGAAAAGCATGCCCTCGCAACATTATACGGGGTTTATCAGAGAGTTGGAGACGCGGCAAACGCCAGTGTAGCGC
>JBARRO010000019.1:0-2229 GCA_049644265.1 Bacteroidota bacterium | reverse complement strand
AACTTTGGGAGCGTCGATGTCTCCATGGCCGCGACGGCGCGCTTGCTGAGAGCGACGAATGCGAGACCCGGGGGAATCATCAAACCCTTCTGTGACCCCGTCACGCAGACATCGATCCCCCATTCATCAAAACGCAGTTCATGGGCTCCAATCGCAGTAATGCCGTCCACACAAACAAGGGCCTCTGAGTTTTCCCTGGTAATCTTCGAAAGACTTCGAATATCGGTTGCTGTGCCCGTGGAGGTTTCGCTATGAGTCAAATACACTGCCTTGACGTTCGGATGTTCCCTCAGGGCCTTTCGGATTTGCTCCTCCGTCGGTGCTTTTCCCCACTCGGTTTTTATTTCAACAACATTCAATCCAAACACACGCGGCATCTTGACCCATCGTTCACCGAATTTTCCGCCGTTCACAGAAACAATCGTATCGCCTGGGGAGAACAAACTCACGAACGTTGCTTCGACGCCCCCCGTACCAGAGCAGGTAAGAGCAAGTACCGGTTGGGAAGTCTGGAAGAGATACTTCAGATTCTGATGGACGCGTGTAAGAACTTCGTTGAATTCCGGGTTGCGATGATGAATGATCGGCTCGGCCATTCTCAGCATGACTGATTCCGGTACCGGGGTAGGTCCGGGTGTGAAAAGTCTTTTCTTCATGATAGTCCTGTCGATTTTTCGGAACATCAACTCAATAATATATACTAACACATTTGTGAAGATGCAACGGTACCCAGATCTATCAACTTGTGACCGTTGAATGAGCATTATGAAAATAGAAATGCTTCCTGAAACGGAAAAGAGTGATCGAAAGGCGATGTGCCCGGGAAATATATCGAGGGAAGAATATGAGAGGGGGCGAAAATGAAAACGACCCTGGAGGGGATCCAGAGTCGTTTCGGACATTCACAACGTTTAAGACTTATACAGCTTCCTTTTTCTTCCGGGGCGCTGCGCTCAGATGTTGATTAACCAATTTCAGCAGCTCGGCGCGACCCTCACCGTTCACAATTGAGAACGGAACGATTCCGTGGCAGCATCCGTCGTTTACCTGGGCTTTGAACCGGTCCCTGTACACTTCGATCTGTTTCGTCAACTTGCTGATGGGAAGTTTGTCCGCCTTTGTCAGAATGAGGAGATACGGGACCTCGTAGTATTCAAGCCAGTCCATCATCATCAGGTCCAGCGGTGTAGGCTCCTGCCGGGAATCGATCAGCTGCATGGCCAGGCCGATGGGGCCTCCACGTTTCAGGAAATCCTCGATGAGCTTTTTCCACCCGGCGCGCATCTGCTCCGGCACCTTGGCATAGCCGTATCCTGGCAAATCGACAAAATAGAACGCATTGTTAATGATGTAATAATTGATCTCACGGGTCTTTCCCGGTGTCGAGCTTGACCGGGCAAGATTCTTCTTTCCACAAATCTTGTTCAGGAGTGAAGACTTGCCCACATTTGACCTTCCGATAAAAAGAATCTCTCGGAGTTCATTCTTCGGGAGCTGACGTAAATCTGCGACCCCTTGCAAGAACTCAGCACTTGTGATTTTTAGCATTGCGATTGATCCCTTTTATTTAGTATGTGACGCTGAATCTATTTCCCATGCCTTCGGTTTTTTGCCCGTCCCAGCCTTCTTTGCCGGTGTTTCCTCCTTCGCCGACTCCTTCGCTGGTTCTTCGGATGGAGTTGGAGCAGCAGCCGGGCTTTCCGCCTTGGCCTTTTTCGGGGAGGTCTGCTTTTTCCGTGGCTGAGTCGGTTTTTCCGCGGTCTTTGCCGCGGCCTTATCCTGTCCTACGTTGAAATCCACCAATTCAAGCACTGCCACTTCGGCACCATCTCCATGCCGGCGCCCCAGTTTCACCACGCGGGTGTAACCGCCGGGCCTTGTGGCAACCTTTTGTGCGATCTCATTAAAGAGTATAGAGACCGCCCCCCTGTCTCGCAGAAATGCAAATACATCCCGCCGGGAATGAACATCCTTTCCTTTGGCGCCTGCTTCCCGTGCAACGGCGTTCTTGGCCTTCGTGATAAGCCGTTCGACCACCTTCCTGGCTTCCTTTGCCTTGGCCGTTGTCGTACGAATCTTCTTGTGCTGAATCAGCGCCACGCTTAATGCGGACAGAGTCGCCTTCCGGTGGCTGGCAGTTCTGCCGAGTTTTCTTCCCGCTACCAAATGTCGCATGAGGTCAGTTCCTTTTCTTCGAGGTCAACCGGCTATTCGTTTCCATCTTTGAGA
>JBARRO010000018.1:0-4587 GCA_049644265.1 Bacteroidota bacterium | reverse complement strand
CTTTTTATACTGTATACGAGTGGAAGCACCGGCAAACCGAAAGGTGTGCTCCACACGACGGGGGGGTATCTCACCGCAGCTTACATCACCACAAAATGGGTTTTCGACCTGAAGGATACTGATACCTACTGGTGCACGGCGGATATCGGTTGGGTGACAGGACACACGTATGTCGTCTACGGCCCCTTGGCCAACGGTGCCACATCTGTGATGTACGAAGGAGCCCCAAACTGGCCGGAACCGGATCGTTTCTGGAAGATCGTGGATCGCTACAAGGTTTCCGTGTTCTACACAGCACCCACGGCGATTCGCGCGTTTATCAAATGGGGAGAACAATGGCCGCTAAAGCACGACCTGAGTTCCCTGCGCTTATTGGGCACGGTGGGGGAGCCGATCAATCCGGAAGCGTGGATCTGGTATCAGAAAATTATCGGAAAAGGGAATTGCCCGATTGTCGATACCTGGTGGCAGACGGAGACGGGAGCCATCATGATTACGCCCCTCCCAGGGGCAATTCCGGCCAAACCGGGTACTGCAACTCTTCCATTTCCCGGCATCGACGTTGACGTGGTGAATAAAGAGGGAAAACCCGTCGGAAAAGGGCAGGGAGGATATCTTGTTGTCCGGAAACCGTGGCCGTCGATGCTGCGCACGATCTATGGCGATTCTGAACGTTACAAAAAACAATATTGGAGCGAGATCAAGGGAGTCTACTTTACGGGAGATGGTGCGCGGCGGGACAAAGACGGATACTTCTGGATCATGGGGCGTGTTGACGACGTGCTCAACGTGGCGGGGCACAGACTTGGGACGGCGGAGATCGAAAGCGCCCTGGTCAGCCACGACTACGTCGCCGAGGCGGCGGTCGTGGGCAAGCCGGATGAGATCAAGGGCGCGGCCATTTGCGCCTTCGTGACTCTCGAGGGTGGAAGGAAACCATCGCAGAGTCTTAAGGAGGAGCTTCGGCAGCATGTCGCAAAGGAAATCGGAGCTCTCGCAAAGCCGGATGAGATTCGGTTTACCGACGCACTGCCGAAAACGCGAAGCGGAAAAATCATGCGACGACTCCTGCGGGAAATTGCAGCGACGGGTGTCGTGGCGGGAGATACAACGACGCTGGAGGATTTCTCAGTTCTCGAAAAATTGCGGGCGGCGGAAGAAGAGTAACGGGTTGGGTCACGGCTGTTTATCGGAAAGCAACCATGAACAAGGTTTACTGCACTTCTTTCAATTCAAAGATTGGCACCATTCATATCGCGTCGACGGCAAAGGGAATCTGCAAGATCTGTATACCCGGTCAGACAAAGAAGGAATTTCAGACCTGGATTCAGAATCATCTCGAAGGGGTGGAGATAGTCGAATCGTCAACGAAGAACAAGCAGGTGATTGACGAGCTCAACAGGTACTTCGACAGGAAGCTTGTCAAATTCCACAGTCGTCTCGATCCTCCCGGAACAGCATTTCAGCGACAGGTCTGGAGAGAACTGCGGAAGATCCGGTATGGAACGACGGTGACGTACAAGGATCTGGCGAAGCGCGTTGGAATTCCGGAAGGATATCAGGCGGTCGGCCGTGCGAACGCCGCCAATCCGTTGCCCATCGTCATCCCGTGTCACCGCGTGCTTGGGTATGACGACAAGATGGTGGGATATGCCGCCGGAGTGAAGACCAAGGAATTCCTCCTCCGGCTTGAAGGGGCCATCATGTTGTGATCTTGTCTCGCATTCAAGTGAGTGAAAAGCTCTTCCTTGTGAAGAGCTTTTTCTTTTTGTGTCAAGAAAAAAATGCGACCGTTCCTGACCGGGGGAAGATTCACCTTGCCTGCCCTTCAAAATTTCCTTACCATTTGACGGCCCCTAAACGAATTCCTCTTCAAGCGTTTCTCTCGGTGTAAAGAACTTGACGTCGTTCTTGAAAGATCTCAATCCTGTGCAGCAGGAAGCCGTCAAAGCTGCGAACGGACCGGTGATGATCATTGCCGGGGCCGGGAGCGGCAAGACGCGCGTCCTGACGTACCGTATTGCGTACCTCGTTCAATGCGGCGTCCCTCCGTATCAAATCCTTGCCCTGACGTTCACCAATAAAGCTGCCAACGAGATGAAGGGGCGAATTGTCAAACTCGTCGGCGACAAAGCGAAGGAAGTCTGGATGGGCACGTTTCACTCGGTGTTCGCCCGGGTTCTACGAAGAGAATGTCAGCACATCGGATTTACCTCCTCGTTTACGATCTACGATTCAGACGACTCTCTGAATGTCATCAAGAAAACGATGGAGAAGCTGAATCTCTCCTTGCAACAATTCAACGCCTCTGCAATTCGCTCACGGATCAGTGGGGCAAAAAATCAGATGATTTCGGCGAAACAATTCGCCGAAGAAAGCAGGGACCTCTTCGATGAAAAAACGGCCCAGGTGTATGCAGAATACCAGAAAACGCTCACCCAGAGTAATGCCTTGGATTTCGACGATCTTCTGCTGAAACCCATCGAATTGTTCGAGAAACACCCTGATATCCTGGAGCGATACCAGCATCGGTTCAAATTCGTTCTGGTGGATGAGTTTCAGGATACCAACAAGGCCCAGTATCGTGTTACAAAACTCCTTGCCGGACTGCATCAAAACATCTGCGTGGTCGGGGATGATGCGCAAAGCATCTATTCCTTCCGGGGCGCCGATATCCGCAATATCCTCGATTTTGAACGGGATTATCCGAAATGCCAGACGTTCCGGCTTGAGCAAAACTATCGGTCTACGAAGAACATCCTTTCTGCGGCGGATAAGCTCATTCGGTATAACCAGGACCAGCTGCGCAAGAGCCTTTGGACAGATAACCCTCAGGGCGAACAGGTGAGTGTGGTACAATGTGCGGATGACCAGGACGAGGGGCACCATGTTGTGCAAATCATCCAGGAGGAGAGCGCGAAACGAAAGCTGGATCTCAAAGACTTTGCAGTGTTGTACCGCACCAACGCACAATCCCGTTCGCTGGAAGATGCGCTCCGGCGGAACGGTATTCCCTACGTCATCGTTGGGGGCGTCCGTTTCTATGAGCGAAAGGAAATCAAGGACGTCCTCGCATACCTGCGTTTGCTCGTGAACCCGAAAGATGAAGAGAGTCTGCGACGCATCATCAATTATCCGGCAAGGGGTATCGGCGATGCTACGATCGAGCGTTTGGGACAACATGGTGCAAAAAAAGGGCTGACCTTCTTTGAGAGCCTCGGTGATCTGGACGCGGTGGGAGATCTGCCCGATCGTGCGAGAAAAAATCTCAGACAATTCAAATTACTGATCGACAAGTACCAGTCTCTCCGTTCAAAGATGTCCTTCAGCGAACTGGCGCGTTCGCTTGTGGATGAGCTCGGGATGCTCACGATCTTCAAAGAAGAGCGAACCCCCGAGTCTTTGAGTCGTTGGGAGAACGTGCAGGAACTCCTCTCCGCCATTTCGGAGTTTGGGCACAACCGGCAGGACGCAACCCTCGAAGCGTTTCTTGAGGAAGTCGCTCTTGTGGCGGACATCGACACCTATGACGGAACAAACAACGCCGTGACCCTGATGACCCTGCACTCCTCCAAGGGTCTGGAGTTCCCCGTGGTTGTCGTTGCAGGTCTTGAGGAAGGCCTCCTTCCGTTTTACTCCTCGGTTATCGACAAGCTGGACCTCGAAGAGGAGCGCAGGTTGTTCTACGTCGGCATCACGCGCGCTGAGACAAAACTCTACCTCACGCACACGAAACTCCGATTCAGGTTTGGTGATGCCTCCTACCCGAGCTCGTCGCGATTCCTTTCCGAAATCGGGACAGACAATGTGGAGCTCCTGAATTCACGTGGGGTCCGAAAAGCATTCGAACCCTCGGGATTCAACGGAGATCGGAATCGACGGCCAGTGCACGCACCAAGGAAAGCCTACGCTGAAGACCAGACCTATTTCCAGGACGGCTCGCCGGACTATGAATCTGAATCACAGGAACAATTTGAAGTCAAACGTGGAGTAATTGTTTTCCACGAGATGTTCGGCAAAGGAAAGGTGGTGGAGGTGAGTGGAAAGGGAGAGTCAAAAAAAGCCGTCGTCAACTTTGACGAATACGGTGTCAAGAATCTGATTTTGAAATTTGCGAAACTCAGACCTGCCTAGAGGGGAGATGAGGAGCAGGGGTGCAGGGGGGAGAGGGAGAAGGAGAGAAGAAGATTCGTACCATTCTGCTGATCTGTTTCCCAAAGATCTTTACATCAGTAACCTTCGTTGTTGTTTCAATCCTTCGCTTCTAATCATCCTTCGTGTTCTTCGTGCACTTCGTGGTAATGTGTTTCCTTCGTGCTTAGGTGGCAAAATTAGTGGAACTCACGAGCACAATGCTCTTCCAGTATTCGGGGTGGATGTAGTGGGTGATGAGGGAATTGAATTCCGGGATATTTGAGGAAAAAGCTTGGTATCGTACTCCTGATTTATGTCTTAAAGATCTTCACGCTTCCATATTGTTTCAATCCTTCATTTCTCATCTTCCTTCGTGTCCTTCGTGGTACCATTAACCCGCAACGTTCGTAGAACTCACGAGCACAATGCTCTTCCAGTATTCGGGGTGGATGT
>JBARRO010000017.1:0-2211 GCA_049644265.1 Bacteroidota bacterium | reverse complement strand
AGGATCCTGCCTATGTGAGCTATTTTGAATCCCGTGTCGATAAAGCAGGAGAAGTGGGCCGAGTTGCCTCGGAAATCCTCCCCGGCTCCTACCGTGCAGCGGGAAGAAAAGCCGACGCCATTCAGGCAGCGCGAGCTTTGCAGGAGAAATACCCGGGAAGTGAGTCTGAAAAAAGAGCGCTCATCTTTGTTGCTGCGCTCATGGGCAACAAAGAGGAGGAGAGGGATATCAAGAAGGACTGTATAGCTCAGTTGGAAGCAAAGTTCGGCTCAACCTGTGATGCTGGAATCCTGGCGGCATTGGGAATAGACGAAACTTCATTCAGGGAAAGTCAGACCACGACAGAAGAAGCCGTAGAGCTTTCGAATTATCCCAATCCGTTCAATCCAACAACAGTGATTAGCTATAAGCTATCAGCGGTCGGTAATGTAAGTCTACGGATTTTCGACATCCTAGGTCGTGAAGTGGCGGTTCTTGTGAACGAGTCCAAGAATCCTGGTAGTTACAGCGTCACGTGGGATGCGTCGAAGCTTCCAAGCGGTGTGTACTTCTCGAAGCTTGAGGTCGAAGGAAAATCGATCATTAAGAAGATGCTGCTGCTCAAGTGAGCCTCTCCGCTTGGGCTCCAGGCAGGTATGAAACCGGGAGGTTCTTTCCAGGATTCATCGGGAGGAGCCTCCCGATGAGCTGCCATCATTCCACATCGTTCCTTGCAAGCGCGGGGAATCCGCATTTGTTGAATCAGTTTACCAACTACTTCTGCTTTTTTGCCAGTTTCTTTTTGAAGAATCCATTTCTGTTGACTTGGTAGAAAGTCTTCACCGGCAATCCATAGATCTTGATGAACCCGATACTCGCTTTGTGGTCGAATTCATCTTCGATCGTGTACGTCGCCAACTTCGTGTCATAAAGCGAGTTCGGAGAAGTCCGGCCCGCTACGCCAACCGTTCCCTTGTACAGTTTCAATTTCACGCTCCCGTTGACCGTCTTTTGCGACTCATTGACAAAGGCATCGAGGGATTTCTTCAGGGGGCTAAACCAGAGTCCGTTATAAATCAGGTCGGCATAGTCGTGAGAGATTTTTGCCTTGTAGTGACTGACCTCTTTGTCAAGCGTCAGCCGCTCCAGCTCGCGGTGGGCAAAATGCAGGACGGTTGCTGCCGGGGCTTCGTAGACTTCCCGTGATTTTATTCCGACCAGACGGTTCTCAATGAGATCCAGGCGTCCGACGCCATTCGCCCCGGCGAGGTCGTTCAGTTTTGCAATAAGGCTCACTCCGTCCATCGGTTTTCCGTTCACGCCGACGGGAATTCCCTCTTTGAAATCCACCGTCACATAGGTCGGTTTGTCCGGCGCGTCCTCCGGAGAAACGGTTCTCTGATACGCATCCTCGGGGGGCTCCATCATGGGGTCCTCCAGGATTCCGCATTCGATCGCAGTGCCCCACATGTTTTCGTCGATGGAATAGGGGCTCGCTTTTGTCGCAGCGACGGGGATGCCGTGCTTTTCACAGTAGGCAATTTCTTCTTCACGGGACTTGAATTCCCACTCCCTCAATGGCGCGAGGACCTTCATCTCCGGCGCAAGCGCTGCCACAGCTACTTCGAACCGGACCTGGTCGTTTCCTTTTCCCGTGCAGCCGTGCGCAACTGCCGTGCATCGCTCACGTCGCGCAACCTCTACCAGGGATTTCGCCAATAACGGTCGTCCGATTGACGTTGCCATGGGATAGGTATGCTCGTACAAAGCACCGGCTTTGAGTGAGGGCCAGAGATACTCCTCAACAAATTCTTTCCGCAAATCCTGAATAAAGACCTTCTTCGCCCCTGTCTTATAGGCCTTCTCGGCGACCCCTACCAGCTCCTTCTGCTGGCCGAGGTTTCCCGTCACCGTGACGATGTCCGCGTCGTACTTTTCCTGCAGCCACTTTACGATGACGGATGTATCAAGTCCCCCTGAATACGCGACTGCTATTCTTTGCTTCTTCAATTGAGAATCTCCAAACGAAAGACGATGAATTGGTTAATTGGTTGACTGGTTAATTGGTTGATTAGTTAATTACTCACTACCGGTTGAGTGCCTAATGAAAGTAGACTAATTTTTGCTTGACAGTTGGGTTCAGAGGAAACGAAAGCGTTTTCAGTTGTTTGGGTTGTTGGTCGTCTTCGAACAAAATAGTCAGTTGTTCTCGTTTCAGGTTCCATTCGGCCA
>JBARRO010000016.1:0-13972 GCA_049644265.1 Bacteroidota bacterium | reverse complement strand
CAGCATCCTAACATCGAATGGCGACCGACAAGAAATCCGTATTGGGCCGGGGGCTGAGTGCGCTGATTCCGAAATCCCCTCGAATGGAAGTCAGCGTCAAGAGCGAAGACATTGGGAAGGATACCGGGGAAGTCGGGATCATTGCGAGCGTGGATATTGCCTCCGTCCAATCGAATCCTTTTCAACCCCGCAACGACTTCAATGAAGATTCCCTCAAGGAGCTCACCCGTTCAATCCTCGAGAAAGGGCTCATCCAGCCTATCTCCGTGCGACGCGTGGATGGTGGATACCAGCTGATCTCGGGAGAGCGGAGATTACGGGCGGCCCAGACGGCGAAGCTCAGACAAATTCCTGCCTACATCATCGCAGTGGATTCGGACGAAGAGATGCTCGAGCTGGCGCTGATTGAAAACATCCAGCGCGAGCACCTGAATCCCATGGAAATTGCCAATGCGTACCAGCGGCTGATCGACGAGTGCAGGCTCTCTCAGGATGAGATTGCGCAGAGGGTTGGACAGGACCGGAGCACGGTCACGAACTTCATCCGGCTCCTCAAACTCCCGGATCAGATCCAGGACGGGTTGCGAAAAGAGAAGATTTCCATGGGCCACGCGCGGGCACTGATCAATGTCCCGAGCGAAAAAATGCAGCTGCGATTGTTCGAGAGGATTACGCAGGAGGGTCTTTCAGTACGAAAAGTCGAGGACCTTGCCCGCAGCTCCGGCAAACCCGGCGCGAAATCGGGCAAATCAAAACGGTCTGGCAGTTCCACCTCAATCCAGAATATCGAAGAGAAACTTCGTAACTCGCTTGGAACGAAGGTGACAGTGAGGACGAAGGGAGGAGGACGGGGGGATATCGTTATTGAATACTATTCCCTTGATGATCTTGACAGGTTGCTGGATCTGTTTGCCGCGGGGGCGAAGCATAGTAAGTAGCATTCAGCGGTCAGCCATCAGCAGTCAGTAACAGCTGGCGCCGGACATCAAATCGTAAATCTCACATCTCAAATCTCATATCGCAGATCTCATATCCCACATCACCAATCCCATGCCTCTAAAAAAAATCCTCACGGAAAAAGCTCCCTCGCCCATCGGTCCCTACAGTCAGGGGATTCTTGTTGACGGGAAGTTCCTGTATACAGCTGGCCAGGTTGCCATTGACCCCGCGACAGGAAAGATCGTTGAAGGGGATATCAAGGCTCAGACGCGCCAGGTCATGAAAAATCTGGAAGCGATTCTCGTCGCCGGTGGGGCATCGTTTAAGTCCGTCTTCAAAACCACCGTCTTCCTGAAGGATATGGGGGAATTTGCCGCGATGAATGAAGTTTATGGCGAATATTTTTCCGCTTCGGCGCCGGCGAGGAGCACGGTGGAGGTTGCACGACTCCCACGTGATGTAAAGGTCGAGATTGAGGCGATCGCGCTTGTGGAGAAGTAACCACTAAGGGTACCAAGTACACGAAGGGTTATCCAAGAACGTGAAATGAAGCGTCTGCTCAAGAATAGAATCACTCCGTTTTGGATTTTAGGTTTGCTTCTTTGTGTTCCCTTCTTTGCATTCTCTCAGTACAAGCTGTCGTCCGCTCTCCTGAAAGCAGATACCAGTTCTGTTGAAAGCCCGGGAATTCGGGCTGGAAGGATTGCGGTTGTCGATGAGGAGCGTTCGAGATCCACAGGTCTGGCGATGGGTCTTTCTGCATTGCTTCCCGGGGCCGGTCAGGTGTACGTCCAGCGTTACTGGACAATTCCGGTTATCTGGGGTTTTGGTTACTACTTCAGCAGACTGTATTTCAAGAGTGCTGACCTCTACAAGGACTACCGAGATCAGTATGGGCGCTCAGTCCTTGCCGATACGGCAGGAGTTGGAAACACATTTTTGAGGGATGTGCGTGACTTCTACCGGGATGAAAGAGATCGGTTTGCCATCTACATGGCACTCACGTATGTACTGAACATCATCGACGCGTATGTTGGTGCAAGTCTCTACGGCTTTGATGTGTCCGACAATCTGGGCGGCCAGGCAACCGTGAAGCTCAGACTCCCCGTTCGATAAAATCCAGTTCCGGGTACAGGATATTCCTCAAAGCCCCATCCAGGTTCGGAAACTGGAACTGAAATCCCGCCTCGAGAAGCTTCTTTGGAACCGCCTTCTGCCCGCTCAGGAGAAGGGGACCAGCCATTTCGCCCAAGGCAAGTCTCAGCGCAAAACCTGGAACGGGCATCCAGGATGGTCGTCGGAGTGATCGACCAAGGGAAGAACAGAATTCCGCCATGGTGGTGCTGCCGGGCGCTGCGAGGTTAACGGGGCCAGAGAGTTTTTTATTGAAGATCGCCAGCACGAACGCCGCCACCGCATCGTCGATATGAACCCAGGGAAACCACTGGTGTCCGCCTCCCAACGGTCCGCCGACGAAGAGGCGGAAGGGGAGGAGCATTTTCTTCAACGCCCCGCCGTATTTCGAGAGCACGACGCCGCTGCGTAACAGAACGACGCGCATTCCCAGCCGCTCCGCCTTGAGTGCTTCACGCTCCCACAGATGACAAATTT
The DNA here is from genome assembly GCA_049644265.1 of Bacteroidota bacterium. GTDB lineage: Bacteria > Bacteroidota > Ignavibacteria > UBA10030 > UBA10030 > JBARRO01. The sequence goes on along the minus strand of JBARRO010000016.1, from coordinate 11,422 downwards.
CTGCAAGGAAGTCTGCGCCTCGCGGACTTTTTTCGGTGACATCTCCGTCAGCGACATTTCCGTAGTAGCCGACGCCGGAGGCACTGACAAAGACCCGGGGTTTCTTTTTCATTTTCCCGACGGCAGAAACGAGCGTTCTTGTCGCCTGCACGCGACTTGAAACCAATCGTTCCTTTTGCTCCGGGGACCACCGGTTCTCCCCTATCGACTCACCGGCAAGATTGATGACCGCCCCGACATCGTCGAGATATTTCACCCAGGGTCCGACCGTGTATCCATCCCATGCCGCGATGCGAAGGGCGGGAGGGAACAGAAGTTCAGCTCTCTTCGGATCGCGCGACAACAGGATGACGAAATGATTCAACCGGATCAATTCCCTCGTGATAGCTCTCCCAAGAAGGCCGGTGCCACCTGCCACAAGAATGTTCACAGCTAAAACTCCTTTCGCGGGAAGATGGATTGGTGGGGGGACACACCGAGTGAATTGTGCGTAACGTACGAAGAGTTCAGGAAAAAATCCTCCCCTTCTGCGCTCTTCCGCGGCCCTGCAGGCAATATTGCTCTTCTCCCCATTTTCCTCTATATTTTGACCGTATAAAGGAGTAAAGAGTGGCCCTTGGAACGTCCTCCACTCTTTACTCTTTGTCGTTTTTTGAATCAGCCGGAAACGGGCATTGTTGCCGCAGCAGAATTTGCGGCGTCTAAACCGATAATGGAACAAATACGAAATTTTTGCATCATTGCCCACATTGACCACGGGAAATCCACGCTCGCGGACAGGCTCCTTGAACTCACCGGTGCCGTTGCCGCCCGTGACCTGACCAAACAAATGCTCGACGACATGGAGCTCGAGCAGGAACGCGGCATCACCATCAAGCTTCACGCCATTCAGCTGCACTACAAAGCCCGGAACGGTCAGGGCTATACCTTGAATCTGATCGATACGCCGGGCCACGTCGATTTCACCTATGAGGTCTCACGCTCGCTCGCAGCTTGCGAAGGAGCGATCCTCGTCGTCGATGCAACGCAAGGCGTCGAAGCGCAAACCATCTCCAATCTGTATCTCGCGGTGGACGCCGGGCTCGAAATTATCCCCTTCATCAATAAGATTGATCTTCCCAGCGCCAAGACGATGATCGATACCGTCAAGCGGCAGGTGATGGATTTGTTGGGATGCAAGGAAGACGAGATTCTCATGGGGAGCGCGAAGTCGGGTATGGGCGCCGATGAGATCCTCGAGGCGATCGTGCACCGGATCTCCGCTCCCAAGGGAAACCCGGATGCTCCGCTGAAAGCGTTGATCTTCGATTCGGTGTTTGATGAGTTTCGCGGCGCGATTGCCTACGTAAGAATCTTCGACGGAACGGTCAGGGAAAAAGACAAGGTCAAGTTTTTTTCAAACGGAAAGGTATTCCAGGCGGACGACGTCGGCGTGCTCGAGATGCAGCGGAAGAGGGTGGGAAGTCTGGTCGCAGGCGATGTCGGCTATATTATCGCGAACGTAAAGGATGTCCACGACACGAAAGTCGGGGACACGATCACGCTTGCCGACAATCCTGCTGCAACACCGCTCCCGGGCTACAAAGAAGCAAAGCCGATGGTGTTCAGTGGACTCTATCCCTCGAATGCCGACGATTTCGGTGTACTACGCGATGCTCTGGAAAAGCTCAGGCTGAACGACTCTTCACTCGTGTTTGAGCCGGAGTCATCGCTGGCGCTCGGCTTCGGGTTCCGCGCAGGATTCCTGGGACTTCTCCATATGGAAATTGTCCAGGAGCGGCTCGAGCGTGAATACAACCAGTCGCTTATCAACACCGTGCCGAATGTCGAGTACCGGGTCGTCAAGACGAACAAGGAAGTTCTATTCGTTGACAATCCCGCGCTGATGCCGGATCCGGGGAGCATTGAGGTTGTCGAAGAGCCGTATGTGAAGGCGCAGATCATCGCTCCGACCGAATACATCGGCAGCATCATGAAGCTTTGCATGGACCGAAGGGGGATTCACAAGAACACGACGTATCTCAGCCCGGAACGCGCGGACATTCATTATGAATTGCCGCTTGCGGAAATCATCTTCGACTTCTACGACAAACTCAAGTCCCTCTCGCGCGGATACGCATCCTTTGATTATGATTTTCTTGAATACCGGCAATCGAACCTCGTCAAGCTCGACATCCTCCTCAACAGCGAGCCTGTCGACGCCCTTTCGACGATTGTGCATCGGGACAAGGCCTACGATTGGGGACGGAAGCTGTGCACGAAACTCCGGCAGCTGATTCCGCGTCAAATGTTTGAAGTCGCCATTCAGGCGGCCATCGGCAGCAAGGTCATCGCCCGTGAAACGCTCAGTGCGATGAGGAAAAACGTCCTCGCCAAGTGCTATGGCGGTGACATCTCCCGCAAACGAAAGCTGCTTGAAAAGCAGAAAGAGGGGAAGAAACGGATGAAGCAGGTGGGGCGTGTGGAGATTCCGCAGGAGGCGTTCCTGGCGGTACTTTCGATGGAAGAATAAAAACGGTTGCGAGTTCAAGGTTTCTAATTTCAAGTTGGATAGGCGGACCAAAAACCAACTCGTATTACGGGAAGGAAGACAACGTGGCAAAGCAAAAGAACCGCGAACCCCGGCAGGAGCAGGAGGAGGAACAAACCTTCAAAGAAAAGGTGATTGCTTTTCTGAAGGAGACAGGCATTGTGCTGGGAATGTTCCTGATCATCAACAATTTTCTCATCGCTTCGTTTCTCGTCCCGACAGGATCGATGGAAAACGAAGTGCTCACGGGTGAGCTGCTATTCGTCAACAAGTTCATTTACGGTGGGACTTCTCCCAGAAACGTGCCGTTTACAAATGTACGACTGCCCTGGTTCAGGCTGCCGGGATTGCGGGATGTGCACAGAGGCGATGTGATTGTGTTCGTCTTCCCAGGCATGCGGGATGAGGTGCAGCCGGAGGAATTTACATTCTACCTGAAGCGCTGCGTTGGTCTGCCGGGAGATACGATTCTCATCAAAGATCGTGCTCTTTCTGTGAACGGGGAGCTTCTTCCGTTACCGCGGAACGTTCGCTTTGACCGTCCCTATATTGCACAGCAAAGTCAGGTGGAAGATCGGATCTTTCCGAAAGGCGCTCTGTGGAACGAAGATAATTACGGTCCGCTTGTTGTTCCGAAGAAGGGAATGGTGATTCCCCTGTCACGGGAGAATTTTCCCGCATGGGAAGTCTTTATCCGACGGGAGGGACACACGGCCCAGGTTTTGGGCAAAGTCGTCTTGGTTGACGGTCAGCCGGTCAAGGAATACACCGTGCAGAGAGATTATTTGTTCGGAATGGGAGACCACAGAGACAACAGTCTCGACAGTCGGTATTGGGGATTTATTCCAAGGGAGAATCTTGTGGGCACGCCGCTGGTCACGTACTGGTCCTGGAATACCGACATTCCCCTGTATGATATCTTTTCCCGCATCGGCTCGGTCCGGTGGGGTCGCATCGGTTCGCTTATCAGGTGAAATGGGACACGGAAGAAGCGGATTGAATGGGTATTCACGGATGGAAATTATGGGGGATGGAAAAAATTTCTTTGGAAGAGAAATGGGACACGGAAGAAACCGATTGAAACGGATCTTCACGGATAGAATTAGGAAGGAAGAACACACACACTTCATTAAAGACTTCCAATCCGTGTAAATCAGTGCCATCGGCTCTTTCCGTGTGCTATTAACGAATGTGAGATGATCGACGAGTCCATCCATACTGAGAATGACGCTGCTGTGCCGGCAAGAACCTGGCAACAGCAGGCCGTACACCTATTCGTTGGATACGGCAAGACCATTCTCATTACGCTTCTCCTGGCGCTGACACTCAAAACGTTTGTTGTGGAAGCGTTCCGGATTCCGTCCGGGTCGATGGAGAACACTCTCCTGGTCGGCGACTTTCTTCTTGTTAATAAGTTCGCGTATGGTTTGAGGTCCCCGCGCTATGTTCCGCTCACAGATAAGTCGATTCCATCGTTCACTCTTCCCTTGTTCAGTTCCGTCCATCGGGGAGACGTTGTGGTTTTTGAATTTCCCGGGGGACGCGATGAGGTTCAGGCATCCGAGCATGTGAATTACATCAAGAGATGCATCGGCCTTTCGGGCGACCGGGTGGAAATTCGCCGCGGCGAGGTTTTTGTCAATGGGTTGGCGCTCACATTTCCGAAGGAGGGCATACAGCCGAGCCATCCGGAAGGTGCATATTGGCATAAGAGTTACCAGTTATTTCCTGCGGGAACACAATTCACGGATATCAACTACGGTCCCCTTGCAGTACCAAAACGGGGGGACGAAATAAAGCTGAGCCGCGAGAATATCACCCTTTGGCGCACGCTGATTGCCAGAGAAGGACACGCGACGGAAATCCTACCCTCCGGTGAAGTGACGATCGACGGCGAACGACATGACACCTATCGTGTTGAGCGTGACTATTATTTCATGATGGGGGACAACAGAGACAACAGTCTGGATAGTCGGTATTGGGGATTTGTTCCCGAAGACAACCTTGTCGGAGAAGCCCTGCTCATCTACTGGTCGTGGGATCCGGAGGTCCCGGTAGGAAATCTATACGAGAAAGTGAAGAGTATTCGATGGGAAAGAATTGGGAAGATGGTGCGGTGAGGTGGAGATTCAATGAGCAATGAGCAATCAGCAATGAGCAATGATGAGGAGCGGTGAATTGTGAATAGTGAAACGCGAAAGCTGAAAAGCGAAAAGTTAAGAGTGAACAGTGAAGTGTGAAGAGCGAACGGCAAACATTAGACAGGACTTATAACTTTTGAACTTTGAACCTTGAACTTCTAACTCAAAACTCACAACTCAAAACTTCCAATCTTGTCTTCCCTCTACCTCCATATCCCTTTCTGCGAGCATAAGTGCATTTATTGCGACTTCTACTCCATTGCTCCGAATGAAAAGCCGGATTCGTACAACGCCCTTGTCGTGCGTTTTCTTCAGGGGCTGCGACAAGAAATCGAGCTACGATCCCAGGATTCTCAATTCAAGGAACCCTTTGAGACGATCTTCTTTGGCGGGGGAACACCGTCGCTTCTTTCACCGTCTATCGTTGAGGAAATCCTGAACCTCCTGTCCAAAAAGTTTTCGCTGAAAGAAGGAGCTGAAATCACTCTGGAAACAAACCCCGGGACTGTTGATTTGGCAACGTTGCGGGGTTTCCGCAAAGCCGGGGTGAACCGGATCAGCATGGGAATCCAGTCGTTCCACGATGATGACCTCAAGTTCCTGACGAGGATTCACTCTGCAGCCCAGGCAAAGGAGTGCGTCCGCAATGCTTTTGAGGCTGGCTTTGACAATGTGAGTTTTGACCTGATCTTCGCCCTCCCCAACCAGACGCGCGCGCGATGGCAGTCGAACCTCCATCAGGCGATGGAATTGAGCCCTGCGCACATTTCCTGTTACAGCCTGATCGTGGAGCCGAACACGCCGCTACAACGTATGGTGGAGGCGAAGCAAGTGACGCCGTTAGCTGTCGAGGAGGATGCGGCGCTGTACGAGCTTACAATGGAATTCCTCGGCGCCCATGGCTACACGCAGTACGAGGTTTCGAATTTTGCCAGGCCGGGATTCAAGTCGTTGCACAACTCGAACTACTGGAACCATAAGAACTACCTCGGATTTGGCCCGTCCGCGCATTCGTTCTGGAATGGCAAACGATGGTGGAATGTATCGAGCATCGTGAACTATCTTGACCGTGTCGAGGCGAACGCCGTGCCGGTGGCAGGGGAAGAAACACTAACGCAGAAACAGTTGATGGAAGAAGCGATCTTTCTTGGTTTGCGGAGCGAAGGCGTGGACGTTGCGGGATTTCGTCGCAAGTTTGAAAAAGATTTGCTGACAGACTACGGTCCGACAATTGACGCGCTCGTTGACAGCGGACTTGCCCTTTTTGAAGACAACCGTCTGCGGCTGACCTCAAAAGGGTACTCGCTCTGTGATGAAATCTGTTGTTCCTTCCGATGAGTGTTCCGTCATCCATCGGACGCTTGAAATACGCTTGCAGTTCAACCCAATTCAGTTTACATTGAGCACACTTTTTTTCACGCTCCCCCGAGGAATCCATGGAACATAAGAAAATCAACAGGATTGTTGCGGTCATCGTGTTTCTCATTTCCGCCGTGGTGTATGCCAAGACGGTTTCTCCGACTGTTGTCTTCTGGGACGTAGGCGAATTCTGCGCAGCAGCGTTCTCGCTCCAGGTTCCTCATCCTCCGGGGGCGCCGCTGTTTCTGCTGATTGCGCGTCTGGCAAGCATGGTGCCGTACGTGCACGATATTGCCGTACGCATGCATCTCATCTCCGCGTTTGCCAGCGCCGGGACCATCCTCTTCCTCTATCTCATCATTGTCCGCTATGTAGTGATGTTCCGCGGCATACCGCAAACCACATTTGACCGCGCTGTCGTGTACGGATCGGCGGCCATCGGGGCATTGTCCCTCACGTTCAACAAGACTTTCTGGTTCAATGCAGTGGAAGCGGAGGTCTACGGCCTCAGCATGCTTTTTATCGCGGCGATGGTATGGCTTGCGCTTCGATGGTATGAACGGGCGAGCTGGCAGCGGAGCGATGTCTATTTGCTGTTCATCGCCTATGTCATCGGTCTTTCCGTGGGCGTTCACCTACTCGCAATTCTGGCGGTGTTCGTTGTGATGCTGCTGATGTACTTCCGGTTTAACGAATTTTCTGTTCCGTCCTTTTTCAAATTTGGCCTCGGAGCCCTGGTCGTTTTTGGAGTGATTTATCCCGGAGTGGTAAAGGAACTACCGTCCATGCTGGACGGCGAAGTGGGCGGAACGAGAAGCGAGATTTTTACCTGGATTCCGTTCATTGCCATTGCGGCAGCTCTCTACGGTGTTTACTATTCGATCAAAACGAAACAGCGTATCCTGAATGTTGCACTCCTCTCATTCCTGTTTATTGTTCTCGGCTATTCGACCTATACGATGGTGTATATCCGCGCCAATGCACACCCGCCGATGAATGAGAATGACCCGAGTAACATGGCGAAACTCGTCTCCTACCTCAACCGGGAGCAGTACGGCAGTGCGCCGCTGATCAAACGACGGTGGGATCCGGAACCGGAAAAGAAGGCCATTGCAGACAAATACGCGAGCGACTGGGACTATTTTGCAAAATATCAGTTCTATCACATGTATTTGCGGTACCATCTCTGGAACTATGTCGGCGTCGCAGGTGATGAAAAGGAAGCGGGCGTGAACTACAAAGAGTTTTACGCGATCCCGCTCCTCCTGGGGCTCTTCGGGGCCTACTGGCACTGGCGGAAAGACTGGCAAATGGCGTTCGTGGCGAGTGCGTTGTTTCTGATTATGGGGATTGTCCTCGTCTTGTATTTCAACATGCAGGAGCCGCAGCCGAGAGAACGCGACTATTTCTACGTCGGTTCGTATCTGGTGTTTTCCGCATGGATTGGAATCGGGATTGTCGGGCTGATAGACCTGCTGAAGGAGCGATTGGCAGCCTCCCAGGGATTCGAATACACCGGATACGGCGTGCTTGCCCTGGCATTTCTCTTTGTGCCTGTGAACATGCTTCGGATCAACTACCACGAGGCGAACCGGACCGGAAATTACGTTCCGTGGGACTATTCCTACAATCTGCTCCAGAGTTGCGAACCGGATGCCATTCTCTTCACAAACGGCGACAACGATACATTTCCGCTCTGGTATCTTCAGGATGTTGAAAGCATTCGCCGCGATATCAGAATTGTCAACCTCAGTTTGTTGAACACGCCGTGGTATATCAAGCAGCTCAAGCACGAGCAGCCGTACGGGGCGAAGGTCGTGCCCATCAGCACTGCCGATGTGGATATTGAAGATATCCGCCCGATCCAGTACTCGCCACGCACCATTGAACTTCCGGTTTCCCCCGACGTGGTCAAGCAGTACACAGCCGAGGCGACAAGCACATCGCTTCTTGATACCTCGGTGACGAACAGCGGGGTCATTCGGTTCTACATGCCGAACACGCTCGAGTTCAGTAACGTGAAAGCTTTGCGCGTTCAGGATGTGATGGTGTACGATATCATCAGGTCGAGCAACTGGCAGCGACCTGTCTACTTTGCCATGACCGTGTCCGATGACGGGAAAATCGGTTTGCGGGAGTACATGAAGCTGACGGGGCTCGCGTTCAAATTTGTCCCCCGACGAACCCAGACGTTCTGGGGAAACATAGACGAACAGTCGCTTTCGGCGCACATCAATACGGATCTGAAAGAACCATCCATGAAGCCACAACCCGGTTTCCTCTGGCGCGGGCTTCAGGATTCGACCACATACTTCGACGAAGACGCCCGGCGTCTCGTGACCTCGAATTATCGCAACATGTTTCTTTCTCTCGTTGTGTATTACTCGCAGGTGCTGAACCAGCCTCAGAAAGTCTCTGCGATACTTGACAGGATGGAGCAGGTGATTCCGCGTCGCGTCATTCCGATGGACTACCGGGTCAAGTTCGATGTTGCCTCGTACTACCGGCTGGGCGGAAACATGGAGAAGTTCCATGCTCTTTCCGATGAGGTTATTGCAGAATGCAAAGCGGTCGTCGACAAGGGTGTATCGGAGCAGTTGTCTCAGTTCAATCCTTATATAATCATGTTCTATGCATATCAGGGATTGGACAAGTACAAGGAAGCTGAAGACCTGCTTCCCGTGATTCGTGCCACCTATGCGAGCCAGCAGGGAATTGACCAGATTATTGCCCAGTTGCGGGGAGGGCTTGAGGCTCAGAAGGCCAGTGTCAACGTGGCGAATACGCCTGCTCCAAAGCCTGCGGCGCCGAAGACGCAAGGAAAGAAATAGTGAAGGAGTCCCGCCGCGAAAACTGGGAGACCTTCTGGGATGAAAAACAGGACATGGAGGCGGTCTACTCAAACGCGGGGAGAGTTCACCGGAATCTCCGACAGATAACCGAGCTTCGGGGGAAGAAGATCCTCGAAATCGGTGCGGGAACAGGACGGGACAGCTTCTCGCTGGTGGATGAGGGAGCATTGGTCTACCAGTTGGATTATGCGGAGAACTCACTCCGCATTCTCAAGCGGCTTTCAGAAGAGCAACGCATTCCAGTCCAGATCATCGGTGGCGACACCTTCTCGCTTCCTTTTCGCGACGGTTCCTTTGACATTGTGTTCCATCAGGGACTGCTCGAACACTTCCGCAAGCCTGTAGCGGAACTTCTCCTCCGCGAGAACATCCGGATCCTCAAACCCGGAGGACTCCTCCTCGTCGACGTCCCCCAGCGGTATCATTCCTACACGGTCGTCAAGCACGTTCTCATCGCTGCCAACAAATGGTTTGCAGGATGGGAGCGTTCATTTTCCGTAAGGGAGCTCCGGTCACTCATGCGTCGCCTTGGGCTTACGCCGGTGTATTCGTATGGTGAATGGATGTATCCAAGTTTTTTCTACCGCGCGACGCGTGAAGCGTTGAAGAAAGTCGGCGTCACATTGCCTCTCGCGCCGAAAATGCATCCGTCTTTGTCCGATGCACGCGCGCATCTCCGCTCCTCTCTCCTCAAGACGCCTCTTCCGTTATACACGGGCATATCCATTGGGGTCCTTGGAAGAAAACCGGTCTAACCGTTCCGATGAAGATCCTCGTTCTCAACTGGCAGGACATCAAGAACCCGCTCGGTGGGGGCGCTGAGGTCCATCTGCATGAGATCTTCAAACGCCTTGTCGCCCGCGGGCACTCGGTAACCCTATTCTGTTCCTCGTTTTCCGGTGCCCCAAAGGAGGAGACAATCGACGGAATACGGGTCCTGAGAAGGGGAAGCAGGAATCTTTTCAACTTCATCGTTCCTCTGATGTACCAGTCCCGGCTCCGACGCGAACGGTTCGACATCGTTGTCGACGACATCAACAAGATTCCCTTTTACTCGCCTCTGTTTGTCAAGGGGCCACTGCTCGCCATGGTCCTTCACCTTTTTGACAAGAGTATCTTCCGCGAAGCAGTGCTGCCTGCCGCACTCTATGTGTACGGCTCCGAGCGGCTCGCGCTTTCAGTGTACAAACATACACCGATCGCAGTAATCTCCGACAGTACCCGGGACGAACTGGTGCAGCATGGGTTCCCGGAAGAAAACATCACGAATGTCCGGATTGCCGTGAACCACGATCTCTACAGAGTGTTGGATACCTCAAAAAAGTCGGCAGCCCATGTTGGTTATCTGGGAAGAATCAAGAAATACAAGAGTGTGGACCACTTGATAAAGGCGTTTGAAATTGTCAGGAAGGAAATTCCGGATGCAACGTTGACCGTTGTGGGGGATGGGGATGCGCTTCCCTTACTCAAAGGATTGGCGAAGGAACTCGGTATTTCAGAGGCGGTGAAATTTGCGGGATATGTCTCGCCCGAAGAGAAGGTGCGGTTAATCAATCAAATGCACGTTGTCGTTAATACCTCGGCAAAAGAGGGGTGGGGACTCACGGTGACGGAAGCGAACGCGTGCGGCGTCCCGGTTGTGGCGAGCGATGTACCGGGTCTGCGGGATTCGGTTATTGACGGGAAGACGGGATTGCTCTACGAATATGGAAACATCGAGCAGCTTGCAGAAAAGATCCTGCTTGTCCTGCGGGACGAGCATCTTCGCTCGCGCCTAGCGGCTGATGCGGTTGAGCACTCGAAGACCTTTCAGTGGGATGACTGTGCGGACAGGATGATGAGGGTGATAGAAAGGGTAGCGGGGAGCCGCTCAGCAGGATAAACGTGAAGGCCGCCCCAATAAACAGAACGGCCTTCACCCTGACATGGGGCTTATTTAATAAGCAGCAGCTTCCTGATGATCGATTTTCCTGCAACCTCCAGTTTCGAGAAGTACACACCGCTCGGAAGCTTCGACGCATCCCATGTAACGCTGTATCTACCGGGATTCTTGGATTCGTTCACAAGAACCGCCACTTCACGACCGAGGATGTCGAATATCCTTAAGCTTACATTACTGACCGCTATTAGCTTATAGCTAATCACTGTTGTTGGATTGAACGGATTGGGATAATTCGAAAGCTCTCCGGCTTCCTCCTCCGGGCCGGCAACTGCCTTTGACTCGGAGTTGTCGGTTCCCAATGCCGCTAGGATTCCAGCATCACAGGTTGAGCCGAACTTTGCTTTCAATTGAGCTATGCAGTCCTTCTTGATATCCCTCTCCTCCTCCTTGTTGCCCATGAGCGCAGCAACAAAGATGAGCGCGCGCTTTTCAGACTCACTTCCCGAGTATTTCTCCTGCAAAGCTCGCACCGCCTGAATGGCGTCGGCTTTTCTTCCCGCTGCACGGTAGGAGCCGGGGAGGATTTCCGAGGCAACTCGGCCCACTTCTCCTGCTTTATCGACACGGGATTCAAAATAGCTCACATAGGCAGGATCCT
>JBARRO010000015.1:0-11936 GCA_049644265.1 Bacteroidota bacterium | reverse complement strand
GCGTTCATTACTCCGTTGCGCGAAGAAGCTTATCGATCGCGCGCTTCGCAAGAACAAGGGGAAGCCGCCACACTTTACCTTTCGTGCGGCGCAGAGCGTCATCCTGAATCTGCCCAAACAATGGGTCCTGGAATTCCATGGCGCCAAGCTCAGCGACTTCCCACACAAAGCCGTATTGCTTTTTGATCAAACCGATCACGCACATCAGAAGAAGATCTCGTTTCGGCCGGCGGGACAATCCTCCGAGATCCCGAAGAAAGGTCAACTCTCCCCAACCGGGAGAAGTCTTGTGGATGTGTGCGAAATATTTTCGAACCGGCGAATTGAATTCCTTTTTAACGACGCGGGCGGCAAATCTTTGTGAACCCTCAATACGAAAATCACTAAGCCAAAACCCTTCATTGCGCAAATGTGACAGCACTTCATCCAGTCTGTCCTCCCCTTCGTAGGCATCTAGTATCCCTGGCTCAAATTCCGCAGCCAGAACGGTGCGCCGAACCGAAAGCGGGAGTGAAGCAAACAGCCGAAGATCCGTCCCTTGGGAGTCCGTTTTGAACCAATCGACCCATCCGATTCCAAATTTACGCAAAACCTTCGGCAACGAAACGGACTTGAAGCGGGTTTTCTCCACGACATCAAACAAGTCCGCAAATGCCCAATGTTTCAACGATTCCGTCCGGGGCTTGAGAGTACTTGAACAAAACGGCGATCGTGTAAGATAGAAGTCCGTCTCGGCCTTTTGTCCGGCTGTGACAACCGCGTCCATCACAAACAACTGCTTGAACCGGGACTTCATGGTCTCAATCCTGTTGCGTTCCCGGGAATCCGGTTCGAACGCGAGGCAATGCGCATACGGCGCGAGGATGTTCCAGTCCGGGTGAAGTCCACCGGAAGCCCCGATATCCAGCAGGACCGGCGGAGCATCGACAAATTCCCGACGTTGAAGGATGGGCTCAATCACGGGGAGATCCGTTCAAGAAGAAAACCCTGAAACGCCCCGACGACACCCCCGACCGAGACCTGTGCGCCACCATGGGCATCGAACTCCTCGATCACAGAAAAGCGCTCAGACATGAAGTTCAGAAATTTCCTCCTGCTCATCAACCAGCACGGATAGCTTGCCTTGTAGATCCTCGGATCTACTGTCTGGACACAGAGCCGATCCTCATCCTCATCTGTGAACAGGGTTGCATCTACGATAACGAATTGAATCGTGCCATTCAAGATGACTTGAAGGACTTCGTAGGGATTCGGTATGTATGAGAGGGAGCTTGAACACAAAACAGCGTTCGGCCGGATCGCCGCCTCGCAGTGTTCGATCGTCTCAAAGAACTTCAAATGTTCATTTTCGAAAAACTTCTTGCCACGATGAACAAACCGCGCTTGCTCGACAATCCCCCACTTCAGATCACGAAGTTGAGAGATGAATTTCTTGTTCTGGTAGTAGGAACTGCCCAACGACCCTCCGAAATCCTCCACTCGCAGGGAACCATTGCTCCGCGCCGCAATCCAGAGAAGCGATGCCAGGAGCGGCCAGGAGTATTCAATTTCGTCGAATACCACTGAATCCCGCTCATAAGCCGCCTCTCCCCTGACAACCTTCAGCTGAGCCGCTGCCACTTTGTCGACAATACTCTCGGTATCATATCCCGAGGTCTCGCGCAGTGCATCTTCCCACGTGCGATAATTTCCCTTGAATGTCGTTCCGCCTCTGATTCGGCTGTACACGGTGCGGAGAATCGGAAGGAGAAGGTTGTCAAACATGGAAACCTTCATGCGCCCAATCCCTTGAGGATGCGTCTCATGCGTGTGATCCACTGTTGTACGGTAGTCGGCTTCGACGAACGCCAGAATCGGCCAAACTCGTCCAGCATTCGCTCGTCCTGCACGACCGGGATCTTGGCAACCTGAATGGGCGTCGAGGACAGGTCAATATTGAACACCCGGGATTTCCCGGAATGGGACCCTGTGTCGTCATGACCGATATTCCGGACGAGCGAACGCCCCGGATACAATGTCAGCTTGTCTTTCAGAAAGGCAGACGCGTGCCATCGAATCGCCCAGGAATCGACTTTATTCGCGACCTGTTCTTCCAGCATTCGCGTGTAATGGTAGGAACCGTGAAGGTCGAATTCGTGCCCGAGCCCTTTGGCACGCAGATCCGCAAGAAGTTTTTTCCCATCCCGTTCAAAAAGGCTCCATCCTCGTTTCCATGTAGCCCACCCCCAACAATCTGCTCCCTTTAGAAAGAATGTCTCGGGAGCTCTGGTCACAAGAGGATAAATGTATCCGTGGATTGAAATCACACGTTCGTCACGCTCGTAAAGTTTCAATGCATCGTTCATATACTGGAGAAAGTGTGGAGACGTTTCCACGTCGTCCTCGACGACAATGATCGTGTCGTGGGCAGAGAGGACCTTCGTCACCCCGTCGATCACTGATTCGGCCAGCCCAAGGTTCTTCTCGCGATGGACGACCGACACCGATCGAAATCCCTTCGTGCCTGAAACGATTTCGCGCACCTCCTGAACCGCTTTTCGGTCGGAGTTGTTCCTGGGACCATCAGAGAAAACAACGAGCTCCGTTTCAGATGCTTCGGGATTATTCTGCAGGGCCCGGATGGTCCGAAGCGTGTGCTGTGGACGACGATAAACGAACAGCGCAACCGGAGAGTGTTTCATCGATAGCGACTCCTCATGACGTCATCGACCCCCCGGCGTGATTATTTCCGGCAGCTGTGTCCGCAACGTATGAAAAAAACCCCTGGGGGAGAGATATTCAAGCCAGACCTTTCGGCATTTCTGCTGCAGGGCTTTGAATTCTTCCGGCGAGAGCTTCCGGTGGAATTGCGTGACCTTTTCTCCAATGCCCGAAAGTTCCTCCACCTCAACCCAGACGCAAAGCTGTTTCCAGTCTATGCGGTCTTCGTAGGGGAGAACGCAGTCCGTATTCACGAACACGGGGATCCTGCCGCAGCAAAGCGTTTCGTACAAACGGTAGGAAAAGTTTCCAGCGCCGCGCGCACATAACACATAGTCGCTCTGAAAGATGTTTTCTGCAAATTCCTTTCGCGAGTGTTGCAGGGTGGGATAATCCACCTTCCCCCCAGCCGAAATGGCTCCGCCCAGAAACTCATCCCGTCTGATGAAATTTGTTTTGACCTGAGGATCCACCGAAAGATACCGCATCGCTTCTTCTCTTACCGTCGCATCACTCGATCCCCTTTTGAACATTTTTGCCGCCTGACGCTTCAGGGTTCTCCGCCATGTCGAAGCCGGCGCGAATCCGCAGAAACCGACTACGGGCGATTCTTTCCATTTACGGATGTCGGCGCTTCCATTCCGGTAACGCTGGAGAAGATCCTCCGACCAACCCGGAAGAGCATGTTCACTCTTTTGCTGAGAACTTTTGTAGAGCGACGACCGGTACACGATCGCATGATCGATCTTCAGCCGTTGGGAAAAGTCGCTCAGAAAATAAACGACAACCTTCTTGTTTGCGTCCTGCACCTCAGCCATAAATCGCTCTGCGTCGACCCGAGTGTGTGGGGTCTTCAACGTTTCATTCCAGTCAAATGGAAGGACCGCAACATCGCAATTGAAAAGGTCGGTTGCAACGAACCAACGCTGGGCAACATTCATGTAGTCGTCAAACCGGCCGGATACAGGATCGCGGGGATCTTCCGGAGGTTTTCCCCACCACGGATACACGAACGGCGTCGGCGTAACAGAAGAAAAGCGCGACCGGTTGCTGATGAAAATCTTCAGAGGTCGCGTTGCACTTCCCTGCCTCATCCTGCCACCCTCTCGTAGACATTCGTCTGCCAGAAATAGTTATTGCACGGTCCGATTCCCCGAAACTCCCGAACACGATAGTTCCCGAGACATTCCTTTACCCGTGACGTGTAGTATTCCCGCTCTGCGTTATCAAGCACGAGGAAGCCACCTGGTTTCACTTTTTGAGCACTCCACCGAAGACACGATGGCCGTGCTCTTCCATCTACCACAACCAAATCGAAGTAACGGTCCGGAAACTTTTCGATCTGCCGCACATACGTTTCAAAAGAAAATCCCCGATACAGTTCGTCACTGCTCGCAAACAGGTTTGAATCCGACGCATCCCCAAGTCGTGCGGCAGCTCGCTTTTCCGGAGGAACGAGCCTGTACTGCACTCCTGTCCCGGGTTGGATTCGCTGAGCCATCAATGCGTGCCAGGACGAGTCATGCTCCACAGAAACAAGCTCGGGTTTCCATTTCAGCCAAAATAGAGTTGAACCGCCGCTCCCGTACTCGAAGATTCTGCAACCGTTTTGCAGACGGTTTGCAATGAAGTCGATTGCATCAAACGTCATCCAGGGCATTGGTTTTTTGAGGAGATAATTTTGCCGTTTGGACACAATCCATCTGAAGAGATGCCGTCGCTGGTCGGGCGAGCGAAGAACCGACATCACAAACGCAATGAGGTCGCCTTTCCCCTGAATGAGCGAGGACATCAGATACTCACCGCGGAATGTCTCTTGAAAATCTTACCGAAAGCATTCATGAGAAAGGTCCTCCTGTCCGATCCGCCGGGGAGAACCCTGTCCACGAGTGCCAGGAGACCAAAGGAGAGGAGGCCAACTCCCGCACCAACTGCAATAACCCACACCCACGTCGTCGGAACGACTGATTCGGAAAGCAGAGTCGATGCGATGATTGCCAGAGCGACACCGATCACATAGGGACCAAAGACGCCGGCAGCATAGCTTGCCGATGGGAGCCAATGGCGCATGATCTTGACCCAAATGAGGGATAGGATGACGAAATGGACAAGCGTTCCGAGCACCATTCCCCAACCGGCTCCTTGAAGGCCTATCCGGGGAATAAACACGAGACAACCGAGAAGCGTGAGGAGCCCCTGGAAGAAAGACATTGCTGCAAGCCAGTGAGCGCGGCCTGTACCTAACAGGAAGTAATTGGGGATTTGAAACAAGCAGCCCATCAAATTCCCCAGGCAGAGAATTCTCAGCAATGTCGATGTCTGGCCGGAAACCTCGGGCCCGATCCAAAGAGTCAGAATTTGCGGCGCAAAAACGGCCAGAGGAACGAACAGCCCAAGGGACAGAATGGTGAGCATCCAGGTTGCGTTGACCATCAATACTCCGGCTTCGCGTTCGCGGTTTTGACCCTGGAGGTAACTCACCTGAGGAAACAGAACCTGGCCGATTTTTCCGGCAGGCAGGTACGGGACCATCGATAGTTGCAATGCGATATTGTAGTAGCCTACACTCGCCACGGGAAGCATACTGCCGAGCAGCCATCGCTGAGACTGCTGGGAGATCACCCCACCGAGATTATTCAGCATTTGCCAGACCCCGAACCCCATCGTCGACTTGAAGGTCACCCGATCCATGGAGGGCGCAATCCAGATATAGGGAAAGAATCTGCGGGCCATGAACATCCAAAACACCGTGCTTGCTGCAACGGCAAAACACTGAGCCATGACGACATCCAGCAGGCCTCCACCCAACCAGAGGGCAGTCAGTCCGGAAAGGACGGTCACAATTTGTGTTGATGTGGTCGCGATGTTCAGGACATCGTAGCGCTGGTGTGCCGTAAAGAGGCTGATGAACGTTTGTCGAACCTGCGTGAAGCACCACATGGCTGCCACCCATCCGAGGGCATACATTGCCGTCTGCTGATGGTCCTCCGCAATATGAAACGCATTGTGCACAAGCCAGGGCGCCAGAACCGTAATCGCAAGAGAGCCGAGGACTCCGACAACAATATTGAACATCAGTGTGCTGCGGAAATAGCGTTCAACCTGAGGGAGGTCGTTTCTCCCGATGCTTTCCGCAACATACTTGACCGTCGCGTCGGACATTCCAAAATCCAGGAGTCCAAGGGGCGAAACCATGCTCAGCACAAGTCCAAGAAGGCCAAATTGGTCATTCCCAAGACGATGGACGAGAATCGGGACGCTTATAAAATTCACAGCAAGAGAACCTGCCAGGCCGGCCAGATTCCAGAGCGAATTTCGGGCGAGTTGTGCGCCGCCTGAACTCACGCATTCCTCCTGCACGAACGATACAACATCACGTAAGACGTGGCCCATGACCGCAAGTTCATCGCCGTTGCGGTCGCCAACGCATGACGGGAAAGTCCCCGATAGAGCTTCGGTTCAACAACCAATCTCAACAACGCCGCAGAAAGGTCCGCAGGTGTTTCCATACTGAGCAGTCCGGTCTTCCCATGCTGTACGACATCGCGAAGTCCTTCAACGTTCGTCGCCACAACAGGCTTCCCAAACGCATAGGCTTCCATAGATATGATCGAGGAAGATTCCTTGCGGGAGGTAAGAAGCAAACAGTGAATACGTCTGAGAAGAGGAGCTGTGTTTTCCATCGATGAGACTGCAAGCACCCGTCCGGGAAATTTTGTTTGTAGGCTTTTCACGCCAGGGAATGTCTCATCGATGCCGATGAACACAAACGCCAGCCGGTCGGACTGGCCAAGCGCTTCGGCAGCCGTTTGGAGTGCAAGGGGATGGTTCTTCACCGGATCATTCCTCGCCACCATACCGACGACATGATGGGTGCGATGGCGCTTGAGAAATTCTTCGATCGCGTGCGGAAGGGGCTCCTTTGAGCGGCTCTGAAGCTCACGAACATCAACGACATGGGGTATGAGATGAATCTTGCTTCTTTCCCCCGGGAGCGACCTTGCAGTGTCGTCCAATTCGCTTTCGGACGAGACCACGATGGCATCCGTCTGCCGGGAAAGCCGGAATTCCGAAGTGCGATACCCCCACCTCACCAGTGCATTTTCGGGGAGATGAAATCCATGATAAGAGTGGACTCTGATTGCCGGACCGTAGGTTATAAATGGCAGCCGGACGTACAAACCTGCTCCTTTTCCGTGGGAATGAAGAATGTCAGGCTGCAATTCCTTTAAGCAGTTCTTTGTGGAAGGCACAGCGCTCCAGGTGAGATGGTCAAACGGGATCTCGACCACAGGAATGTTCAACGAACGGAACTTTCCGACAAACGGTCCCCCGGGCGGCAGCACAACAGACTGGCGAATCTCAGGAAACCACTTTGCCAGCGACTTTGCCAGCAAGAAAACGACAGAGGGTCCTCCGCCGAGAGAACTCCGGGAGATGCAATGCACAACATGGAATGAGGGTTCCGCGGACCTTCGGCGCATTGTCACAGGCCCTGGATGCCGACGTTCGTCTCGCGAGACTCTTCAATCCTTTCCATCATTCTGTCATCGACTCCATGGTTCATTGCTTAAATTTAGAGTTTTAAGTATCTTCATCAAAGAGAAAAAGCATTTCCCGCACCTTCTCAAGCATTCATTACAACGGTACTTTCATTTGCCGCTCGGCAAGGATTTTCGAATGAAGAAAGCTCTGATCACAGGAATTACGGGACAGGACGGTTCGTACCTGGCTGAGTTGCTGCTCGAAAAAGGATACGAAGTCCATGGGATGATTCGGCGCGTGGCGATGGAAGACCCCGAGCATCGCATGTGGAGAATCCGACATCTGCTCGACAAAGTCAATTTCCATTCTGCGTCGCTTGAGAGTTATCCGAGCCTTTTTCGGGTGGTGCGGGATGTCCAGCCTGACGAGTGTTACCACCTTGCAGCCCAGAGCTTTGTCAGCTATTCCTTCGAGGACGAATTCTCAACGTTCAATACCAATATCAACGGCACGCATTACATGCTGTCCGCCGTCCGCGAGACCGCACCCAAGTGCAGGTTCTATTTTGCCGGATCCAGCGAAATGATGGGCAAAGTCCGTGAGGTGCCGCAACACGAGCTTACCCCCTTTTATCCCCGGTCTGCGTATGGAATTTCAAAGGTTGCGGGTTTTGACCTGACGCGAAACTACCGGGAAGCATACGGCCTCCACGCGTCTTCCGGGATTCTGTACAATCACGAATCTCCGCGACGGGGCTTTGAATTTGTGACGAGAAAAATCACCCACACCGTCGCCAAGATCAAACTGGGGTTCGCCAAAGACCTGGCTCTCGGGAATCTGGAGGCAAAACGCGACTGGGGCCACGCAAAAGACTATGTGAAAGTGATGTGGCTTATGCTCCAACAGGATGAGCCCGGCGATTATGTCGCGGCGACGGGTGTGACTCATTCTGTCCGGGACTTTGCCGATCTGGCATTCAAACGGGCGGGACTGGACTACAAAGACTTCGTGACGTTCGACAAAAAGCTGTTCAGGCCTGCAGAAGTTGATGTCCTCCAGGGGAACGCAGCAAAGGCACGGAAAGTACTCGGATGGAAAAGCAGCTATACGTTCGAACAGCTTGTTCAGGAAATGGTGGAGGAGGACCTCAAACTCGTGGCTGAGCGAAACGCCCGCTCCACATCAACACAGCACTGACCTTTCCCTACACCTCTCGTCGGTCGATGAGGATTCCTAAATCCTTGTCCCCCCTTCCCGACAAATTCAATACGATCAGTTTCCCCGGTTTCATTTCGTTCTTGTGAGCAACGAGGTATGCGACCGCGTGGGCCGATTCCAACGCCGGAATAATTCCCTCTATGCTCGCGAGCAGGTGAAACGCGTCGAGCGCTTCACGGTCTGTAACGGAAGTATAGTGAACGAGCCCCTCATCCTTCAGATAGGAATGTTCCGGTCCGACGCCGGGGTAATCGAGCCCCGCTGATACCGAATGCGCAATCTGAATCTGCCCGTTTTCGTCCTGAAGAAGGTACTGCATCGAACCGTGGAGAACTCCCGGGCGTCCGTGCGTCAACGACGCCGCGTGCTTGCCGGTTTCGATCCCCTCACCTGCCGCTTCGACACCGACGAGCCTGACCGTTTCGGTGTCGTCGAGAAACGGATAGAACATTCCGATCGCATTGCTCCCGCCTCCGACACACGCAACGATGGTATCGGGCAACCGGCCCTCAGCGTCCAGAATCTGCCTCCGTGTTTCCTTCCCGATCACGCTTTGAAAATCCCGGACCATCATCGGATAGGGATGCATACCGACGGCAGATCCAATAATGTAAAACGTTGTATCGACATTCGTCACCCAGTCCCGAATTGCCTCGCTCGTCGCGTCCTTAAGGGTCCTGCTTCCGCTCGTGACTGATCGCACTTCGGTCCCCAGTAATCTCATTCTTGTCACGTTCAGCGCCTGGCGCGCCATGTCCTCTTCCCCCATGTAGACAACGCACGTCAACCCGAACAACGCACAAACAGTTGCAACCGCCACCCCATGCTGGCCCGCACCTGTTTCTGCGATAATGCGTTTTTTGCCCATTCTGCGGGCGATCAGAATCTGTCCGACGGTGTTATTGATTTTGTGCGCGCCCGTATGGCACAGGTCTTCTCTCTTCAAATAGATTTTTGCACCACCCAAGCGGGAGGAAAGTCTTTCGGCAAAATAAAGCGGTGTGGGCCTGCCAACAAAATCGCGCAAAAAGTACGAAAGCTCTTTCTGGAAAGAGGGGTCGTTCTTTAGTTTTTCATATTCCTTTGTAAGCTCAGCAGCTGCCGGGACGAGTGTTTCGGGAATATATGACCCGCCATAGATGCCAAAATGGCCTGTCTTGTCGGGCTGGGATCCGATGTAGTGATTGCGGCCGCTCATTCCCTGTCCGTGTCGATATTCGACGTAAGACTTGCATTCCGGGCTGCAGCAACGAAGTCTCTTACCCTCGATGGATCTTTCTTGCCCACGCGCAACTCCACACCACTGCTTACATCCACCCCGTACGGTTGAACGAATGTCACTGCAGATTCAATGTTCTCTATGTTCAAACCTCCGGAAAGGATGATCCTTCCGTACTCTTTTGCCTTCACCGCGACGTTCCAGTCAAACGTGTCACCCGTGCCTCCGAAAATCCCTTCCTTGTAGGCGTCAAGAAGGAATGCATCGACGAGATAATTGTGCATGACCTCGACATCGAATCCCGGACCGACCCTGAAGGCCTTAATGACGCTTGTTTCGTAGTTCACGAGGTCATCGGGACCCTCTTTTCCATACAATTGAACCGCACTGAGGTGGACCCGATCGACAATGTCATGGATGCTCTTCCGGTCATCGTTCACAAACACACCGATCTTCGAGATATGCTCCGGGAGTTCTGCAGCAATAGCCCGCGCCCGTTCAGGGGCGATGGTACGCGGGCTGTCCTTGAAGAAAATAAATCCGATCGCATCAGCTCCAACGGACACAGCAAGCTCTGCATCCTGAAGATTTGTGATTCCGCATATTTTCACAAAAAGATCCTGTGCTTTCATCGGGACATCAGCTCCCGGAAAACTGCGTTTCTGTTCTTCTCAACGATAAGACCCTCTCCCACCAGCATCGCATCAAATCCTGCTGTCCGTACCTTTTCAACATCCGCCGCAGACTTGATTCCGCTTTCGGCAATTGCAAGAGCACGCTTCGCGATGTTTGGACGGAGCTTTAAGCAAAGATCAATTGTGACTTCAAATGAATCGAGGTCACGGTTATTGATGCCGATGATCTCGGCTCCCAGTCGGTTGGCTCGTTGAATCTCCTCGTCATTGTGTGTTTCAAACAGGACGTCGAGTCCAAGGTCCCGGGCGCATTGATAGAGTTGCGAAAGCTTTTGGTCAGTCAGGATCTTTACAATAAGAAGAATTGCGTCAGCCCCAATGAATCGGGATTCATACACCTGGTAGTCGTCCAGGATAAAATCCTTCCTGAGGACGGCCAGTGAACACTGCGCCTTGATCAACTTGATGAATTCCTTCTGCCCCTGAAAATATTTTGTGTCGGTGAGGACCGAGAGCACAGTCGCACCCAACCTCTCGTACTCTCTGGCTAGTTCAACGGGATCGAACCGGGCTGTCAGCACGCCACGCGACGGAGAGGCCTTTTTGATTTCGGCGATCAACGAGAAGGGGGAACTACGGAGGGCATGGGAAAAGGACCGACGATCTTTGGAGTCGACTAATTTCTTCAGTTGATCAAACGGCAAGCTTTGTTTTGCCGCTTCGACTTCCTTCCGCTTGTTTTCGAGAATACCCTGCAGAATGCTCATGAAGACTGGCCGTTGGCCGCAGGTGGTTTGGCAAGACGCGTGACCTTTACCTGGCGGATTCTGCGCGCACTCTTCGTAACAATGCTGAAGGCAAAATCAGCCGTGCGGATTTCCTCGTTGACTTCGGGAAGTTTGCCCGACACCTTCTGGAGAAAGCCCGCGATCGTCTCGTAATCAGAGGTCTCTTCGGGAAGCTCCGAGTTGAACTGCTTGTTGAAGTCCCCGATACTCATCGCGGCATCCACGATCGTCGAACCGTCCTTCGAAGGTTCAATTTGCTTCTGGGCTTCGTCATATTCGTCCAGAATGTCACCAACTATTTCCTCGATGATATCTTCAAACGTGATAATCCCTTCGGTGCCGCCAAATTCGTCGATCACAATCCCTAAATGAACCTTGTGTTTCTGGAATTCCCGCAGCAACTGACTTATTTGTTTCGACTCCGGCACAAAATACGCCGGTCTGATGATATCCTGAAGAATGATGAGGTCCCGATGTTCAAGCAGGCTGAGAAGATCCTTGCTGTACACAATACCGATGATGTGATCGATGGTCTCCTGAAACACCGGCAGGCGCGAATATCCTTCCTCGATGACTTTGCGCACCAGAATGTCCCGCGGCGTCGCAATATCCAGGGCAACAATATCCAGGCGCGGCACCATGATTTCCTTTGCCGTGATATCGGAAAACTCCAGGATGCTCTTGATGAGTTCGTGCTCTGTTTTATCAAGCGCACCGCTGAGAGTCCCTGCATCGATGACCTGCTTCAGGTCCTCCTCGGAGAGTTTCATCCGGAGAAGCCCGCTTTTGATCAGGAGCTCTTTTATTATTTGTTTTGGGGATTTCATCAACCTAACTGTTCGTCGCTTCCACCCAAGTCTGAAGTTTCTTCCTTGCCGCCCCACTGTCGAC
>JBARRO010000014.1:0-2427 GCA_049644265.1 Bacteroidota bacterium | reverse complement strand
ATACGGTGCCATAGACTTTTGGGCTTTAACTGGACAATCAGGATCGAAATCACCCAGTGGAATATCGTACGGTTATATTATTAAGACTGCGAACGAACGAAGAAAACTTGGAGAAAAAACCGCTATGTACAATGGAACGCGACCTTCGTTCGGAGTGCCAGCAATTATCGATGTAGATGCTGCGGATGCTCGGGTGAATCCATGGATTGCATGGAGATATAAAGTGGACCTCTATTTCCTGTGGTATTCGAATCTCTACGTTGAAAAAAATAATAAAGATTCCACGATCAGACACATGAACCCATGGGTTGACAATTATCTTCCATATTCAACTGGATACGCTTGGGGAAACGGCACTTTCATCTATCCTGGAGAGGACAAGGAATATCCTGCCTTCGATCACGGCTTGCAGGGACCGATAGCCAGCATCCGGATGAAGAACTGGAGAAGAGGGCAGCAAGATTATGAATACCTATGGCTGGTGCGGCAAGCAGGTTTTGGATCATCTGCAGACTCTGTAGTTCGATCTGTCGTTCCATTTGCATTTGATGAATGTCCGGACGGACAGAATGCTCCTCCACCCTGGGCTGTTCGAGGATACATGTATGAACATCAAAGGCAATATCTCGCAATGATGCTCGATTCAATACAGAAGAAAACATCCAAGCGAAAATGAAGCCAAACTTACTTTCGATTATCGTGATTGGAAGGAACGAGGGTGACAAACTAAGGAAGTGTTTTGATAGTATTTTTCTTGCAATAAGTCAGAATCAGCTAGACGGTGCTGAAGTCTTGTATGTGGACTCTTCTTCCACCGACCAAAGCGTTGAACTAGCTCGATCTTACCAATCTGTTAAGGTCTTCCGCATATCCTCCGGATTCAATGCGGCAGTTGCACGCAACATCGGAGCTCTCGAATCCAAGGGGGACTTTTTGTTTTTTGTCGACGGCGACATGGCCATCGTGTCAGACTTTCTCGCCTTAGTTATCGACAAAAGTGACGAACTGAAATATGATTTTGTAACAGGGCACGTGAGTTATCAAATGATTGACAAAAACGGAGAAATTGTTGAGTCAAGTCAGTTTGCAAGAAATCAATCCACGAATGACCGTTACGAGGTAACTACAGGCGGTGTTTTTCTTATTCGACGACAATTGTGGCAATCTGTTGATGGCATGAAGTCAAAATATAGAAGATCGCAAGATCTGGATCTTGCCTTGCGCCTTGCTCGTCAGGGCACGAAGCTTCTTCGAAAGAAGGAGACAATTGCGCATCACTGCTCAGTTCTGACGACGCATGTGTTTGAATACCGCGACAGCAAGAGAATGTGGAAAATGCTCTTCGAAGGATCGTTTCTCTACCAGACGAGTGTCTTATACCGAGATCATGTCCTGAATCCACACATCTTCCTACTAGTGCTAAGGAATGATTATTCACTGCTAGTTCTACTTATCTCCTTGACGTTATTGATGTTCTCCTGCCCGCATTCGTATTTTTTCGTGGCATGCTATCTACTCTTGATTACTGCAAGAGGTGTCTTCACAGGTCAGCGTAACATCCTGTTCTCATTTGAGAGAACAGTTTTTTGTCTATTCAAAGATGTGTCGTCAATATTGGGTTTAATGTTCTTCCATCCAAGGCCGCCAGAGTTTTTTTATGAACGCGTTGTTTGACGAGGGCATTCCTCGTACAGGACACTAGGATTGAGGGGGATTAAGTCACAGAGAACTACAGATCTGGGTTGTGAATGGCGGACGCGTAATTATATTAGCGGGCGTTCTCATCGGCGAAGGGGCTGTTATTGGAGCTGGATCAGTAGTCACAAAATCACAACCGCCCTACACCATTGCGTTTGGTAATCCTTGCAGGCCTGTTCGCAGAAGGTTCGACAATGACAAAGATTTAGCCATTCATCTTGAAATGGTTGGTAACAAATACAGTTTCAAAGAACTCAAGAGAATTTACCGTGACCTTGGGATATGACGGCCAATAAGCTTAGGATTCTGATTACAATTCCACACAAGAGGTTGAGGGGAGGAATCCCTTCGACCGAGGCTTTCTTCGCGGAATCTCTGGTTGACCATGCTCAAGTGCTGGAGACTTCGTATAGTAGAAAAACTGACAATGAGAACGTAGCAAAGAAAATCGCTGGACGCTTTTTTGACCTTTTTCGCATGTACAAAACGATCCGGGCATTCAGGCCCTCCCTCCTTCATCATAACAGTGCTTTCGATGCCAGGGCAGTACTCAGAGACATCCCGATGGTCTGGCTCTCGAGGCTTCTTTCTGTTCCCGTTTTTCTCAAACTTCACGGAAGTGACCCTGGTTTTCTAGTTTCAAAGGCATTTCCCTATGAGTCCATGAAACGAATACTTTTGGAAAGCGTTTCTCTTGTCGGCGTACTTTCCGAGGCAGAAGCAGAGGAG
>JBARRO010000013.1:0-4890 GCA_049644265.1 Bacteroidota bacterium | reverse complement strand
CCTGTCGCTCCTGCATTGCTTCAAGGAGCGCGCTTTGTACCTTCGCCGGTGCACGATTGATTTCGTCGGCCAGTATGAAGTTCGCAAAGATTGGCCCCTTGCGGGTGACGAACTTGCCGTCCTTTTGATTGTAGATCATCGTGCCAATCAGGTCGGCGGGGAGCAGATCGGGGGTGAACTGAATTCGCTGAAACTTCGCGTTGATGGCCGAAGACAGCGTTTTGATCGTCAGGGTTTTCGCCAGTCCCGGGACACCCTCCAGCAGGATGTGACCGTTACAAAGCAAGCCTATGAGGAGCCGGTCCACCATGTTCTTTTGGCCGACAATCATCTTGCCCACCTCGGTCGTGAGGGAGTCGACAAACGCGCTCTCCCGCTGGATCATTTCGTTAATGGTCTTGATATCCACTGAAGTCTCCTGAATTAATCCTACTGGTCAAATCGCGTCTTTTTGACGGTTACGTCCGGGTTGATGTTCCGGGGGAGAAAGCTATCAGCTGTCAGCGGTCAGTTGTCAGCCCTCTGAGGAAGGTCTGGAAGCAGTCGGAACTGATTGCTGAACACTGACCGCTATTTTTCCCAAGATACTCCATAATGCCCTTTATCGCAAATTTACGAATTTTCGTTTGATAGCTCGGGGAAGTTCATTATTTTGCGCGAAGAACAAGAAAGAGAAAGAGAGATGCAACCGGAAGTTCAACGACAGAGGGTCGGGATGAAATTGGGATTTGAGTACCGGTGGTTAGACGGTGCGGGGCGCGGGGCGCCGTTTCTGCTCTTCTTCCTCGCGGTTGTCGGTCTCGGCTTCAGTTACGAAGGGTACTACGAGCATGAAATCGCGCTCCTCGTAATCGGTATGTTGTGGTTCATCGCCAACCTCTATCAGGCCGTGGCGCAGGCATTCAACAAAACAATCTTCATCGTGTCGCAAACCGAAATCACGATTCGTCACGGGATGTTGTCCCGGGTCGGCAACAAGGTGGTCAAGGTCTCAGACATCCGGTGGTTTGAGCGCAAAGATCGATCCAATGAGGGCTTCAAGTACTACAGTTTTCGGTGCGTGCTCAAGAGCCCAAGACACGTGAATCTTTTTTGGGGCGCATACATCGAAAACCCTGCGAGTGCTGAGGATGTACTCAAGAAGATTGCTGCCTGGCTCAACCACGAAATTGAACTACGGAACTTTTAGGATTTACCACCAAGGACACTAAGGGCACGAAGGAATAGTTGTCGCGTACCTTAGTGTCCTTCGTGTTCCTGGTGGTATCTCTCTTTGGGGGCGCATACATCGAAAACCCCGCGAGTGCTGAGGATGTACTCAAGAAGATTGCTGCCTGGCGCAACCACGAAATTGAACTACGGAACTTTTAGATTTACCACCAAGGACACTAAGGGCACGAAGAAATAGTTGTCGTGTACCTTAGTGTCCTTCGTGTTCACCCCGCGAGTGCTGAGGATGGCCTCAAAAAGATTGCTGCCTGGCTCAACCACGAAATTGAACTACGGAACTTTTAGGATGTACCACTAAGGACACGAAGGGCACGAAGGAAGAGTTGTCGTGTACCTTCGTGTCCTTCGTGATCTTCGTGGTACCTTCCTTCTTGGTGGTTAGCGCTCTTCGAGGATCCTCAGCTCCACATCGGTCTGTCGCAGGCGAAACGCGAGGGCGAGGGCGAGCCGCGCAAAGATCTGCGCACCGAGCTTGGGATCGGACCGGGACAGCTTGTTGAGGCGTGCGCGGGAGAGGGCGTACAAGTCTGTTTGTTCCTTCGCAATCGCCTCGGCCGTGCGCTTTCCACGATCGAGGAACGCCACTTCGCCGAAAATCCCACCCTTATCGACAGTCGCCAAATGGTGATGTTTCCCGTGAGGAAGCGGAAGCATGATGCGAACGCTCCCTCGTCGCACAAGATAGATTTCATCCCCCAATTCCCCCTGTGCAAAGACCTTCTTCCCTTCCGGCACTGTCAATTCAATCAGGCTTTCCTTCACCCGGTCAAGCGCTTTAGAGCCAAATTCGCGGAACAACTCAAACTCCGTCGCATCAAGGAGGTGCTTGTCCTGCTCTGAAGTTCTGCCTGCTTCTTCAAGGATTCGATCTTCAATCCATTCAAGCGCTCCGTCAAGGGTTTCAGCAATCATCACCCCTCCGCCCTCATAGACGACGCCCAGTTGTGCAAGGTACAACTGGAAATCACGACGATTCAGCAGCCCGGAAGGCATTCCGCTGAACAGCAGCTGTCCGCCCCGTTCGGCAAGCCGGTTGTGCATTTGTTCAAAAAGATGGGCTGCGGTATAGTCCATCGACTGCACGCGACGCATGTCGAGGAGAACATACCGTGCTTTGCGTAGGTCATGTTCGAGCTGAGAGAACAGGTGGTCGGTTGTGCCGAAGAACAGATTTCCCTGCAGCGCACAAAAGACTCCGAGTTTTCCCTTGCGCATGAGGAGCGCGCGTTCCTCGGGGCCGCGAATCGTCTTCGAGGAGGTCTGATCGAGATACAGCTTGCTTCGGATGACCGAGCCCCGGATCTGATCACGCACAAAGAGCAGGATCGAAAGGGCCACACCCGTACCGGCCGCCGCAATCAGGTCGACGGTAATCGAAACAAATACGACTCCCGCAATCACCGTGAAGTCGAGACGTCCTGCCTGCGTGCGGAGGAGACGAAACATTCTCCGGTCGAACATGCGCCATGCGATGACAAGAAGGATTCCCGCGAGAGCACCGATGGGAACCCAGGCAATCAACCTTCCGAGAAGCAGAAAGGCCAGGACGATGAAGGCCCCCGAAACGACTCCAGAGATCGGCATTTTTCCGCCGCTCACAATGTTGACCAAGGTGGGACCCATTGTTCCAGCACCCGGCATACCGCCGATGAGCGCCGAGGCAAGATTGCCGACGCCCTGACCGATGAGCTCCCGGTCCGAATTGTGCCGATGGTGCGTCATCGCATCGAGGCCGACGCAGGTCTTGAGCGTATCGATCGAAAGCAGTACAGACAGTGTGAGCGCAGGGATGATAATCAGACTGAGCGATGAGAGGTCGAACGAAAACAAAGAGCTTAGGTGCGTTGAAACTGCATCGAGGATCGATCCCGACGCCTGGATGCTTCCAATCACCAGGGGATTATTCTCGAGCGAAAGCAGGCCGGGAGAAAAGTACGAGAGCCCAAAATAGGTAAGGATTCCTCCCATGAGGCCGATGATTGCCGCAGGAATTTTCTGAGTTATGCGCGAAGCGAGAGCCATCGAAACGATGGTGACTATTCCCACGGCAAGGCCCTCCAGCCTCCAGAGACTCGGTGTCAGCAATCCCTCGAACACAGAAACATTGTGGGGCAAGCCGAACAATTTTGGAATTTGGCCGAGCGCAATGAGCACGGCAACTCCCGAGAGATAGCCGCTCACGACGGGAAACGGAATGAACTTGATGAGCCGTCCGCCGCCGGCTGTTCCGTAGAGAATTTGAAGCAGGGCGGAGATAAATGCCGTAATGGCAATAAGCGGAAGGATGGCGCCGGGTGTAAGGGCTGTTCCCAACCGACCCGATGCAAGTCCGGCAACGAGACCTGAGAGAACTGCTGCAGACGGAGCGCATGGGGCGGAGATCAGCCCCCCGGTTTTTCCGATGAACGGCGTGATCAAGCCAAGTGCTGCGGCTCCGAGGATTCCCGCCATGGCTCCCATGCCGGAATACTCCGTACCGAGCGCTGAGTACGTCAGCACACCAAACGCAATCGACGAGGGTAGGGCAACAAGCATTGCAGCCAGCCCGCCCCAGAAGTCCCCGATGGACAATTTTGGGGGAACGCGCTTCTTCGCTCCGTTTGCACGAATGTATTGCGATACTAACGGCAGAAGCTTCATGAGCAGAAAGACAGATTTGATTGATTATGGCAAAGCTGAAAAAACTCTCAGCGGTCAGCAGTCAGCTTTCAGAACATACTTGCTGACGACTGACCGCTGATTGCTCTCTCGAGCTATTGTGGTTCAGAACTAAAATAGGAAAATCCGCCCTCGATTTCAACCGAGGCCCCCGTAACTCTCACGACGGATCAGGTAGTTCCCTGATTTTCACAGCTTGGTGGTGTGATCATGAGAGCCTCCAGGAGAGAGATGGGTCTTCTACGGAACCCGGGCGTAGTTCGTTCCGCCGCACGTGATCCCAAAACCGGTCTGGCTGTATGCCAGCAAGGGGCCCTGAAATGTCATCTGGGCTGTGCCGGGGGACCCTCCCATCGATTGCTCCGGGACACTAATCACATTGGCCCCCGTCAGGGCACCGGAAACGGTGTCAGGATTCATAAACATTGCGTGAATAATGATACTGAAATCGAGAGCACCGCTTCCGAGGCGAATGATCAGTGTATCCGGTGTCGGACTCCCGCCAAGGCAACTGTAAGAACCGCCCCAGGTGCCGACAAACTTTGCCCGGTCGGCAGACGTAGGCTTTGCCGACTCGTCGCTATTTGTCACAGAAGGTTTGCAGGAGAATTCAAGAATCACAAAGACAACGACGACACTCACGATCGATCTTTTCATAAGGCCTCCCATGGAGAAATAACCGAAGTTTGATGGACCCTCAGGCAGTTCAGGCAAACGAATGTCGTAAAATACGAAAACCTCTTTCGCAATCTGCGTCAGAGGTTTTTTTTCGCCGCACAAGATGCCCCGTGCCTGCTGGCGTTGAAGGAAGGTAGAGGTTGAGGGAGTGAAAAGCAACAGGATCGGCAATAGCCGCGTTTTCGCTAACGGCTAATGGTTATGTGACAAATAGAAGTAGACAGCTTTGTGTTCTAGTTTTGCAGATTGTTCTTTGACATGTTACCTTGCGCACTACCCCAGGACTTCCACGGAGTGGCTATGCGTAAGCTTGACACCATGTTG
>JBARRO010000012.1:0-7778 GCA_049644265.1 Bacteroidota bacterium | reverse complement strand
CACACATCAGAAGGAATGGTACCATTAATTTGGTCGAGTTTCAACTTCGGGATGGGGACGATGGCCGGAAAGCAGTCTCAGTCTTAGGAGTTCTGTAGATCCTGCCTCCGGTCGAGAACGAAGCGGAGCGTTTTTGACAACTCTTCCATCTGGTAGGGCTTTTGGAGGAATCCGTCGACGGAATCGCGAAGGGGGGAGGTCTCGGCTGTGCGATCGCTGTAGCCGGTCGAGATGACGACGCGGACCTCGGGGTCAAGCTCTTTGAGTTTGAAAAACGTTTCTTTCCCTCCGATGGTTGGCATGTTCATGTCAAGGATAACCGTGTCGAATCGTTTTTTCTTCTTGTAGAGTGCAATCGCTTTCTTTCCGCTGTCGACAATCGTGACACGATATCCCAGAGAGGTCAGCATGCCTCCAATGACGTCGCCAACATCCTTCTCATCGTCAATGACGAGAATGTGTTCGCCGCCGCGCGTCAGCTTGATCGTTTTTCCGGGACGACGAACACTTTCAGGTCCCGTCAGTAGGGGAAGATAAATGGTGAATTGGGAGCCGACGCTCGGCTCGCTTTGAACGGTGATGAATCCATTGTGGGAGTTCACCACTCCATACACGACGGAGAGTCCCAGTCCGGTACCTTTCCCCTGGTCCTTGGTCGTGAAGAATGGCTCGAAGATGTGTTGTTGGGTCCGCTTGTCCATGCCGATGCCGTTGTCGGTGATGGACAGCGCAACATACTCTCCCGTACGGGCTTCGGCAAGGAGCGAGGACCCCTGCTCGTCGAAATTGATTTTTGCCGACTGCACGGTGATGATACCGCCGTCTGGCATCGCATCACGTGCGTTGATAAGAAGGTTGAGCAACGCCTGCTGAATCTGGCCGTCGTCTCCGTTCACCAGGCAGACCTCCTCGGTCAGGATCCTCTTGATATTGATGGTCTTGTCGATACTTCGCTCAAACAAATGGAGGGTCTCCTCCACAATATCGTTGACCATGATCGGTCGAAACTGAACGCTGCTTTTCCGTGCGAACGTCAGCAACTGGCGCGTAAGCCCCGCACCGCGCTTGGCCGCTGTCTCAATAATCTCAATGAAACGGTACCATTGGTCGGTCCGCTTCATTTTCCGCATCATAATTGCTGTCGAGCCCAGAATGGAGGTCAGAATGTTGTTGAAGTCATGGGCGACACCGCCGGCCAGGTTGCCGATGCTGTCGATGCGTTGCGCGTGGACGATCTTGGCCTCCAGCTTCTTCTTTTCAGTGATATCGCGGGCGACCGCGCGCATAAACACCGGTTGTTTCGATTCATCGTAGATGATGGATGCGTTCACGCTGACATCGATCAGCTCGCCGTTGCTTTTCACCATTTGCTCCTCGAGCCCCTTCAATTCTTGGCTGTTCTCAAAAATCTCCCGGAGCAGGCGCCGCGCATCCTGATGATAGTCGGGCGGATAGAGCTTCAGGATCGGATGGCCGACAAGTTCATCCTTCCGGTATCCCAGCCGGCTTGCCTCAGTCTGATTACAACTGACGATCACACCCTCCCGATTCACAATATGGTACATGTCCGGCGAATGCTCGAACAGGTCCATGTACCGCTCTTCGGATTTTCTGAGCCGGTCGAACAGGGCGGCGTTCTCCATGGCCACACCGATCTGGTTGGCGAACGCGGTCATCAGGTCGACATGCTTGTTCGTAAACGCTTCACGATTCTTGCCTCCGACGATGATGACCCCGAACAGCTGGTCCTTCATGAGAATGGGAACTGACGCGAGCGATTCGATAGTTCCGTATGCCCACGGACCGGCCTTTTCCTGCCTGGGTTTTTTCTGAATACGGGGAGTCCGAATCCATTGCAGGTTATCGATCGTTGCTTCGCGGTCAAAAATGGCAACGCTCAGCTCCTCGGTTCCCCGCACCGCACTGACGACAAGCTTGTTGTTTTCAACGTGGAAGATCCAGCCGTATTCGGCGTCGAGCAGCCGTTTGACTTCCTGCAAGGCGGTCTGGAGAAGGT
Source organism: Bacteroidota bacterium (assembly GCA_049644265.1). GTDB lineage: Bacteria > Bacteroidota > Ignavibacteria > UBA10030 > UBA10030 > JBARRO01. Next base: position 5,761 of record JBARRO010000012.1, on the reverse strand, counting down.
AGGGAATCTCGACGGACCGGTTGACGGCTTCGGCAGTCTTGTTGAGGGCAAGCAATTCCTGTCTCTGCTCTTCCAGGAGTCGGCCGTACTTCAGAGTAAAGTACACGATCAGGAATCCAAAAATACCGACAGTAATGACACTGACGAAGTCGTACCAGCCCAGCTTGTAGCCGCTCAGGATGCGGGAAGCGACGATTGTTACCATCGCCACGACCACGGCGGTCGAGGCGACCATTTGTGCCTGTTCGAGGGGCCCGAGAGAAGCGCGGAATTTTATATTTCGGAGGTTCATGATGCGGACTCAGCGGGGAAGAAGTCTCGAAAGAATTGAGCCGAGTTCATCCTCATCAAAAGGTTTGACGATAAAATCTGCCGCCCCAAGATCGCGCGCGGCTTTCTTTGCATCATAATCATCAATGGCAGAAAAGAACACCACGGGTGTCGCGGACGTCCGGGGAAGTTTTTTCAGGTTATCGAAGAAATCGAACCCGTTCATATCCGGCATTCGGATGTCGCTGAGAATCAGGTCGGGTTTGAACCGTGCGATGGTTTTCAGCGCTTCAGCGCCGCTCTCGGCAGCTTTGACGTCATAACCCCTCTTGTCCAGAATAATGCTCAGCATCTGACGCCACGACGGCTCATCGTCAATGACCAGGATATGCTTTCGGTGCTTCCTGGTTTTTCCGCCTTGTGCTTTTGCCATGGTTCAGTTAAGATACAAACCCTGCAGTCCTTATGCAATTGACGGGAATGCAGCGTGACGCACGCTCCGGATTCGGGAAAACTCTCAGGAAACCCGCGGGGCCCCTGTTCCGGGTGATGGATCGCCGACATTTTTGTCATTGAGCTCTCTTGACAATACGACAAAATTGTCATATTGTTTTTCTGTGCAAACATTGTTGAGACAACACCCAGCGTTGCAAGTGCCCGCTCAGGGAATTCTTCATGCCGGAGCGCCGGAGGATGCCGGGATTTCGTCCGACAACCTCGCCGGGTTGTTTACGAAGCCGCCGGGGAAACTTTACCTGTTGCACGGTGATCCGGCCATATTCCAGTTTTCACTCTGGGTGGCGATGCAGGCCATAATGAAAGGCTCCTCCGTCGCAGTCGTCGACGGATGCAACCGGTTTGACGTGGAGGCGGTCATCCGGTTTGCGCGGGAGCGGCGAAGGAACCCCGATGAAGTCCTCCGGCAAATTTTTATTTCCCGCAGCTTCACCTGTTATCAAATGGAGCAAACAGTCGCCAGCCGGCTGCCGTCGTTTTTGGAGTCCATCGGCTCCACGACGGCGATCATTTTTGGTTTGTTGGATACGTTCTACGACGAACAGGCGCCGTTTCACGAGGTCCGGCAAATTCTGCAGCGATTGCTCGTGACACTGCGGGAGATGAAAGCGGCGGGCATTTCTGTACTCCTGGCTTCTCTTGAACACAACGTGCTGCCGAAGGAGCGGAACCAACTGTTCACGACACTGAAAACCGGCGTTGACCACAGCTACCGGTTGCAATTCAACGAGAACCATCACCTGGAGGTATTTCTTGAACAAGGAGGAATGACCGATGGGACGAACCGTACCGACCTTTACCAACATCATCGACAACGAACTGGCAAGCTGGTCCAAATACCGTCGCGGGCTTCGAAAGGAGGACCAGGAGTTGTTTGACGACGTCTTCCGTTCCGCAAAGTTGCATCTTGCGGAAAATTTTTACGCGATGCGAACCATTCCGTTCGAGAGCATCGTCATGTCCATTGTTGTCGAGCAACGAAAGCTCATCGCGCGCCTGCAGGATCGGATTGTGCGGCTGGAAGAACGGCAGGGGGAGCGGGGGGGAACCTAGGCTCTCATTTGCTCTCCCCTGCTCCGATGCTCCCCCGCTCCTCTGCACTCTAGTCATAAGAACAACATGAGGTTGTCACCAACGTTATTCCATCCACATCATGTCAACCACTTTCACCGGCTGGCTCTTCGACGTCTACGCTTCTCCCCGGGGTGTTACGCTCTGGTTCATCGACCGGCAGGGAGGGAGGCGTCGTTGCTGGTGTCCGTTTCGTCCCTCGTTCTTCCTCTCCCTCAACGAAGCTGATGTAAAGCGGGCGGAGGTGCTTACCGCGCGTTGCCCGGTTCGGGTATCCCTTCAACAGACAGTCCGCACGGAGATCTATTCAGGCGATCCGTGGGAAGTGCTGGAAGTGTGCGTACACGACCCGATGCGGTTCAGAGAGGTCGTATGGTATTTTGAGCGCTTCTTTCCCCATTTCGCGTTCTTCAACTCCGATATTCTTGTTCCACAGCTGTTTCTCTATGCCACAAAGCTCTTTCCTCTTGGGCTGGGGGAGTACCAAATCGATGAAACCGGGCAGCTGATCGACTGGCAGTTGAACGACACCCGTGAGGCGATCGATTATGAGCTGCCGCCATTATCGATCATGTTGCTGCGGAATGGCAACGATTTTGTCCCCCCAAAGTATCAACGCCTGCTCCAGCTTGAGGTGACCTACGACGACCGGACGTATGCGCTCGAACAGGATACTCCACGGAGTGTTCTCGAAGCCCTCAACTGGCATCTTCATCGTTGCGACCCCGACATCATTCTTACGGATTACGGCGATTCTGTCCTCATGCCGAAAATCACCGCGCTCGCCGGACAGTATAAGGTTCCGTTGCTGTTGAACCGCGACCCGGGGATTGGCTACAAAACGACGAAGGAGTCAAGCTTTTTTCAGTACGGCAAAATTGTGCACAAGGATGGGGCGTTTGAGCTTGCGGGACGCTGGCACATTGACGCGGAGAACTCCATGACAGTGGCGGAAGCGGACCTCGATGGGTTGTTCGAAATGGCGCGCCTGACTCAAATGTGCGGCCAGCGCCAGGGACGCGCCAGCATCGGCACCAGCATGTCTTCATTGCAGCTGTCGTGGGCGTACCAGCAGGGGATCCTGATCCCGTCGAAAAAACGGGAGCCGGAGGAGTTCAAATCAGCGGCAACGCTTCTGCTCGCAGACCGCGGCGGGTTGATTTTTAACCCTCCCCTTGGATACCATGAGGACATTGCGGAGCTCGATTTCGTTTCGATGTACCCGACCATCATGGTTGAAAAAAACGTTTCACCGGAGACGGTCAATTGCCGCTGCTGCCGGAACGACCGGGTGCCGGAGCTCGGCTACACAATTTGCGAGCGGCGGCTGGGGATTGTGCCGGCAACGCTGCGCGCCGTGGTGGAAAAACGGTCCAAGTACAAAAAACTCAAGAAATATTATAAGGGAAAGGATGAAGCACTCTTCCGCCGGTACGACCGGCGGCAAAGCGCCCTCAAATGGATGCTCGTCAGTTGCTTCGGCTATCTCGGGTACAAAAATGCGCGGTTCGGGAAGATCGAAGCGCACGAGTCGGTGAATGCGTTTTCACGGGATGCAATTCTCACAGCCAAAGAGGTTGCGGAGCGCGGGGGATACCATCTGCTCCATGCAATCATCGATTGCGTGTGGTTGAAAAAAGAGGGCGCCACCGAGAAGGACTATGAAGAGCTCTGCCGCGCGATTGCGGCACGGACGGGGATCGATATTTCTCTGGAAGGCATCTATCGATGGATTCTCTTCCCGGCCTCCAAACAGGACCCCGTTATTACCACGGCGAACCGCTACGTGGGATGGTACCGTCACGACGAGATAAAAATTCGCGGCATCGAGACCCGGCGCCACGATACACCAACGTTTATCAAAAATATGCAGATGGCGATGCTCGAACGAATGTCGGAAGCCCGCACGGTGGCTGATGTGCGTGCGATGGTACCTGAACTCCTGGAGATTGCACGGGGGTTTCTTTCACTCCTGTGCAGCGGGAAGGCAAACCCGATGGAGCTCGTGCTTCGTCGTCATATTACCAAAGAAGCCGACGAGTACACGAACAACAGCATCAGCGCAGTCGTGTCCCGGCTTGTTCAGGACATGGGCGTCCATCTTTCCGCCGGCGAATCGATCGAATTCATTATCGTCGACCACACAGGAAAGAAAAAGCCGGAGAAGGCAAAACCGCTCGCGCTCTATGCGTTCGAGGACGGGTACGATATCGAGCAGTACGCGGAATTTGCCCTGAAGGCAGTGGAAACGCTGTTGCTTCCGCTGGGCTATACCATGGAAACACTGCAGAAGGAATTTGCCCTCCCCGCTGCGAAGAAACGAAAACGTTTGCAGCCGGCACGGGTCCAGGCGGACCTATTCATGTTCGATACATAAAGAGGTGATGGACTGAGCCTCCTCCATCCTTCGCCTTCCCGCCTGCCTAATTCAAAACCTCACTTGGCGGGCAGGCGCTCAGGATGGGAACTCACAGGGTTTCCGATGTCCGTCTTCTGTCGCTATGCAATGCGACTGCTCGTGACGATTGAGTCACCTTCTTTAGCACACCCTCATTACTTCCCATCTTTGCGGAGTTTCTCACAAGATCTCGGAATTTCTCATTCTTGCTTCCTACAATCGTTAATTCGATCCTTGTTTTTGTTTCGAAATCCAGCACGGGGGGGGGGGGATCCGCCGCTGGCACGCCTTGTGTGAGATTGATTCTGAATCCTAGAGGGGGATTCCCTCCGTACGACCCTCCGAGATCCGTCTTCTTCGGTTTGCGATTTGAAGTTTAGCGTTTAGCTTATAGCTATCAGCCAATAGCCAACGGCTACTCGCACTGTCGAAGGAACCACAATGAAATCTCATCTTAGCCTTATCCTCAACCTTAACCTCATCCTCATCCTTCTCTTCTTCCTCCTCCTCTCCTCCTGCCGCAAAGAGGAGCCATGCGCTACCTGTCCGCCTCCTACAAACGGACCGGACACGACTAGCCATGAATTTACGTGGCATATCGATACTCTGGGTGGAGCACAAAGCAGCGCCTTCTATGATGTCGCAATTATTAACGACACCCTGGCGTATGCAGTGGGAGAGGTTTACTTGAACGACTCGTTCGGGCAACTTGATCCTCAGCCTTACGGCCTTGCGATCTGGAACGGAAAAGGCTGGACGGCCAAGAAGGTTGCCTATCACGACTTTGGGTCAACGTCGCTGCTTCCAGGATCGTTAAATGCTGTTTATGCATTTGGACCGAACGATGTTTTTGTATGCTCCTCGGCAAATCTTCTTCATTGGGATGGAAATTCTTGGACCGAGAAAGTCTTCTTTATGACAGGGATTCCGTTTAATGGTCAGGTCCTAAGAATGTGGGGAACGAGCAACACAATGCTCTTCTGTGTTGGACGAGGAGGGGCGATTTACACTTACATCGGCACAAGCTGGCAGAAGCTTGCAAGCGGGACGACGCTGGATGTTCAGGATATCTGGGGCGATGGAGGAGAGATCCTGGCGGTTGCTTCAAAACCCTTCGTAAACTATGAGAAAATGGTTCTGAGCATTTCCGGATCAACCGTGACGGCTCTTTCCGACAGCGGCATCGACGAGCCCGTAAGCTGTCTTTGGTTCTCCTCGGCTCATCATTATTATGCTGCAGGCTCCGGAATCTACGAAAAATCGGATCTGGCAGAGAGTCAGTGGAAAAATGGGCCGCTCGATATCGCCCATTATTTTGTTTACGGAATGAGGGCCAACAGACCAAACGATATTGTAGCTGTGGGTGGATACGGAGAAGTTTTGCATTACAACGGAGCAACTTGGAAGAGTTTTCATGCTGACGTGGGTCTCGTAGCGGGAAACTATTATGGTGTTGCAATGAAGAACAATCTCGTGATCGCCGTCGGTGCTGATGCAGTCCATGCT
>JBARRO010000011.1:0-3229 GCA_049644265.1 Bacteroidota bacterium | reverse complement strand
ACCGCAACCTGGCCACCTTCGTAAATCTTACGGACATCTTCGAGTCGGACGCTTGCCATACAAGATTTCCTTTGTGCCTATCCAGTGAGTTTCTTGAACTTGTGTTCTGTTCCGGTCTTGGGAAGATTCTGGTAAAATTAGCGGAATCTACAAACAGAAAGCCCCATGTAATCAGATCTTTTTTTATGGCCGACAAACGATGTTGGATTGTCGATGGAAGATTGAAAAGCGTTCCGCTAGACCAAGATTCTGGTCTGCAAAGCACACTGCTTCAATAAATTACGGAACTAATCAAGGGCATGCAAGAAGCCGCCCAAACGCGCATCGACAAGATGCACCGGAGTGGACTTGATCCTCGCTCGGCCTTCACAGACCCACACATCTTTTTTGCTTGTCACACCATGGAGCCAAGAAGTTCATCAATTGGAACAGTTGCAACGGATGTCGCACTGTCGGACATTGCGTAGGGCATGATCAGAATTCCGTTGTGAATCAACGCTCCGCATGTATAAACGACGTTCGGAACATATCCTTCCCTCTCCGATTCGTTCGGAGCGAGGAGGGGAATCCGTAAGCGCCCGATAACTTTCATCGGATCGTCAAGGTCGAGCAGAACGGCTCCAATGCAATATTTCCTGACTGGTCCGACGCCATGGGTAAGCAGCAACCAGCCCTTGGAAGTTTCCATCGGTGATCCACAATTGCCGATCTGCGTGGATTCCCACGGATACTCGGGTTTCAGAAGTTTTCTGGGATGATTCCAGCGACAAACATTGTCCGAGGTAGCCAGGTACAGGCTCTCTGCATCCTGTCTTGCGATCACTACGTACTTGCCCTTAATCTTCCGGGGAAAGAGAGCCATCCCTTTGTTTTTTGATGCTTCACCGGCGAGTGAACTCACGCGGAATCGGGCGAAATCCCTCGTCTCAAGAAGCAATGGCTTGATTGCGCGCCCGTTGTATGCCGTGTAGGTTGCGTAGTATATTAGGCTTCCATCGTTGTCCAGCAAGCGGACAAATCTCGCGTCCTCAATGCCGTTACTTTCTGCAGGGGTGACTGGAAAGACGGCCCGCTCTGAAAGCGGGATGCTTTTGTCGAATTCAAATTCGTATGACGATTTCGAAGGCCCATGTTTCAAAAGCCGGGGCAGGGACACGAACGGCTGATGAGGATCGATCTCGACCTTACCTCGTTCGTCGATCGTCCCGGTCCGAAACTCAATAGAGGAGATATGTCCTTCCCCTGTCGCACGGAGACTCATGATGAATCGAAGCGAGCCGCGGGCCACGCCGCTCTGGTCGAAATGCGGAATGATGGAGGGATTAAACAGTGCCGCTGCTTCGAGAGAATATTCGCATGTGAAATAAGAGCCTATCAGGAGTTGCCGGGTTTTGGTCGGTCTGTAGTTCCGCGGGATGTAGTTTTTCAAATCCTCGTACCGACGGTTGAACGCATCCGAAACATCCCGGTGCCGTTGTCCGAATTCCTCTATGGCAGCAGCAAGCGCCACCTGCGTCTGTTCTTCGCCAAGAGCAATGATCCGGTCGAGAATGCCACGAATCCTCTTCTCATTTCCAGGTGTGAAGCTCCTCAACACAACCCGCGCCTTGTCGGGTTTCAAAAGAACGTTACTCCGTCGTAATTCCACAATGGTCTCCATTCGACTTCCTTATCATTTGAACTCCTGTTATTTACCAAGCCACGAAATGCGCAACAGTCTTCTGAGCCGAAACAGGCTTATGTAACTCCTTAGCTCCACTTCAACATGCTCCCCGGGGTCCAGATCAAAATGGTTGTCACTCATTTCAACATCTATTCCCTCCACCGTCAAGCGAACATTCTTCGCAAACGATCCGGACTCCAGCTTAACGACAAACTTTCCTTCTGTGAGCTTTTTCACAACTGTCCGAATAGTCGGAACGGGTAACTGCAGGTGTTTCGGCTCAGCAAAGAACAAGCGATTAACCAGCGCCGGTCCTGTCTCAGGCGCAAATCTGACCCGGAGGTACGTTCGGTGAGGATCCACGTGGTCAACCTTCTGAATTTTCACGCCAATGAGTTTCTTTGACCCATTCCGCGGAAGCACTACCCTTGTGCTCTTCGACCAGAGTTGCCTCCCTTCGAATGAAAGGAGAGAGCATTCGAGCATCCCCCCGATGGGCTGCAATGTGTCATTGGTCCCCCAGACGTCGACAGATCCAAACTCACGTTGCATGCTCACAAGAACCGGGGCGAAGAATCTCTTCGCAAAGAAATACGCGGCCTTCGGCCTGAGTCCGCTGTCGATCACGGACCAGCTACTCACAGGCCAGCAGTCGTTAAGCTGCCAGAACAGCACACCGGCAGTCCTGAACTTGCGGCGACGCCAGTGTTCCGCCGCTGTTTTGAGCGCCTCCGCCTGAACCAGTTGTCCATTCTCGATGAATCCCGCAAAATCCGTGGCCACGACATAGTGCGCCGCCTGGAATCGGAACAGACGTTCTGTTCCTTCGCCTAGTTTGTTGTGATGCTCCATCACTGTGCTTTGTGGCCGCCGGTCTTCCAGAATCGTAACCGATTGAAAAGTTGCCTCATTGGCCGGGGCCTGAAAGCCAAATTCCGTAACAAACCGTGCACGGCTCTTCTCGTACTCGGGAAAATCCAACCAGGAGCCCCACACATTCCACCCATGATAGTTGCCGTTCGATTCATCGTTCGGAAATCCTGAACCAAACGGGGAGCTCCGCCAATAGGGACGGGTTCCATCAAGACGGCGAACGACGGAAGGAAGAAGGTCACGGAAGATCCTGGCCCCGCTCATTTCTTCTGGAGATTTGCCCGGATTTTCCTTGCAGAAGTTCCACTCGCATTCATTATTCCCGCACCAAAGGACTATGCTGGGATGGTTTCGCAACCGCCGAACAGTCTTTTGTGCTTCATCTTCCACCTGGTTTAGGAACCACTGTTCTTCCGGATACTCGCCGCAAGCGAACATGAAATCCTGCCAGACCATCAGGCCAAGCTCGTCACACATATCATAGAAACAGTCCCGCTCGTAGACGCCTCCCCCCCACACCCGGATCATGTTCATGCCGGCTTGCTGCGCCATCGTCAACAGTTTTTCGTAGGTCGAATCCGGAGTCCTCGGCAGGAACGCATCGCACGGTATCCAGTCCGCCCCTTTGCAGAACACCCGGACGCCGTTTACTTCGATGATAAACGACCTGCCCTCGTCATCTTTTTCTTGTAC
>JBARRO010000010.1:0-26316 GCA_049644265.1 Bacteroidota bacterium | reverse complement strand
ATGATGCTGTCACTCTCGGAATAGTCAGCAATGTCGAGATCGCGTACAATTTGATGTGGCACGTCGGTGAAGGCGTCTCCTGCGATTTTGACAATACTGCAACCGCAACCGACGGAGACGTTTTCGTTCACCATAACATCATTGATGCTTCTGAGTATCAGCACGGCGGGCGTGTTGGAAACTACCGGGCTTCCAACTGGCCGGTGTGGCAGATTATTGACGCATTTGGAAGTCATGGCGATACGTATCCTGCGGGCTGGAAAGTCTATAACAATACCACGGTCCATCGGAGAAGCGGATACGGCTATGATCCGGCCGAATTGCCCGGCAAAATTCAAGCGAGCAACAGGCTATACGTTTTTAACAATGTTTTCCTCATTCTTGACGATCGAATCGGATTCAGAGCTCACCTTGCATCTTCCGGAGCTCACTACGATGGGAATGTCATGTACCGCTTGCTCGATACGACCTACCACCAGCCACAAGCGACGACCTACCCGCTCTACTATCAATTTGGCAATGGATTGAGTTTTGCCACGTTGGCGGCCTTCCGTGCCAACTCGGGGACTGATTGGGAGGTACACGCGCTGGAAGTCGATCCGCAAATGCATGTCGACTCGATCATCCACGGCGAGTACGGAGGGAATGCGACATGGGAACGGTACTTCCCGGGTAACCCATCGATCCTCACCGAAGGTGCATCGTTTGAGGGACTGCCATGGCCGGGAACAGGGGGAGTAACCTACAGAGGCGCAATGGCTGCACCGGTTGCTGCAGGGGTTGAGGAACAAGCCGGCTCGAGTGGAGTTCCACCGGGAGCATTTGCACTTGAACAGAACTATCCGAACCCATTCAACCCAACGACCGCAATACAGTTCGTGATCGCAACACCAGGCGCATATTTGTTGAATGTTTGCAACGTACTCGGGCAGGACGTTGCGGAGCTGTTTCACGCATATGCCGCACCGGGGACGTATCGATTGACTTTCAACGCGGGGAATCTGGCATCAGGGTTGTACTTCTATTCCTTGAAGGGGAGCGATGTACTGATAACGAAAAGAATGCTCCTGTTGAAATAACTCACAAGTATTGTGCACGCGAGTTCGAAAGGATTGAATGATGAGAACCACCACACTTCGGCTGATTTGTTTCGCAATGTGGATCCATGTTGCAACGGGTCAGACAACGCTGAAATACTACGGCGTCGATGACATCGATGTCAGTTCGTACAAATTCCTGAAAGATTCGTTGCGTGGTAATTTTGCCCTCGTAGAGATTCCAGCGGACAGCACGCTCTGGAAAACTGCCCTAACCGAAGCAGAAAAATACAATATCAAACTCATCATTTGGCCGGAAGGAAGCGGTCAACGGTACACGTGCTGGAAATACGACGTGCTGAAATGGGATTGGGACATTTCGGAAGGGTTGGGAGCCCTGCAATATGCCGAACGGTATATCACCTCAGGGGGAACATCGTTGATGGCTGTTCTCATGTCCCACGAACCATATTATAGTAAGACGGAAATGGTATTCGTCAGCAGCCAGTTGGCGCAGCTCAATGCGGACATCAAGAATGTTGCCCCGCACATAAAGACCTATGTGTATATGAATGACATGGCCTGGTACGATTCGACGGACGTGTCCAGACAGATGTCGGATGCGGTCATGGATATTTGTGGAACCTATAAGCACAGCTTTGGGACCAAACACACGGAAGAGGAAACGCTGCACGAAATTGACGGAGACCGTGCTCTCATCGAGCGAAAAGGGCTTCACACGCAGTTGTTCTTTGCGATGCAGGGATTTGGGTATGATACGCCGGACTATCGCATGCCCGACGCGTGGGAGATGCGAGACCTCGCTCTGAAGATTCTGGATAAACACAAACTGGACGGGGCATTCTGGTATCCGTGGAAAAGAGTGTCCACGGGTTATACAAAGTGGCTGAACAATAACCGGTACGACAGCCTGGGAGCCGATCGGTGGCAAGTGATTACGGATTTGTCCAGTTACCTTACTCCCACGGGCATTCACGAAAGGGTGGTCCAACCTACCCAATTGTTGCTTTCACAGAACTATCCGAATCCGTTCAATCCATCAACCACCATCACCTTTGTTCTGCCTAAAAGCAGCTTTGTCTCTCTGAAAGTGTTTGACGTTCTCGGGAGAGAAATTCAGACTCTTGTGAGCGACGAACTTCCGGCTGGAACTCAGCGGGCAGTCTTTGACGCATCGCATCTGAATTCGGGGGTGTATTTCTACCGGCTCACGGCGGGAGGGTTCGTGCAAACAGGCCGAATGTTGCTGGTCCAATGAACCGGAGAAGAACTGCAATCGTGAAAGCGCACGCAATTCTAAAAGCGGCGATCGTCCTTATTCTCCTGTTGAGCACGTTCTGTTCGCACGGAAGCGCGCAGGATGTTGCGTGCGAACTTCTCACAGACAGCACGACGTACTGGCCGGCGTCTGCGGTGGATAAGCCCGAATATCTGCAATCAGTAACCGACCCCGTGTTTGGAACGAAGATCACCCGTATTGTCGGTAATCCGGGTGATGCGATACCGAACATTCCCGGCGCAGTCTGGGCTGCACAACAGGAGCGGCATGAATACTCGAAGCTCTCCGTGTGGAATTGCGATCAGAGCATGATGTACCTGAATAGACACTATCCCAATCTCTGGCTCGATGGGTCTACGTACGAAGTCCTGTTTACAAGAACAAAACCGAGTGAATACGTGCTCTGGAGCCATACGGAACCGCACGTGATGTATCACACCGGGAAGTCGGGGAACTGTCGTCTTGGCAAATGGGATGTTGTCGCCGACATCGATAGTGAATTGGTCGACTTGCGGGCGTACAGCTCATGCTCGTTTGGAGAGAGCGAAGGCAATTTTAGCTGGGATGGCACAAAGGTGGCCATCTATGGAAAACGAATTGTTGACAACAAGTATGTGATCTTTGTCGTCGATGTTCCCACGAAGACGAAGGGACAGGATATTGAAGTCGCCAATTTTGATAATTGTACGATGTCGCCGAAGGGCAACTATGTTATCATCACCTATGGAAGTGATTTGATCAAAGTACTCCATGCCGCGGACGGAACGCTCGCCTGGTTGGAATACCAGTACGGGCTCCCAAGCCACTTTGACGTTCAGATCGATCAAAACGGTGATGAGGTCATTGCCGGCGTCGGGAAGACGTCACCGTACAATGGCCTGGTGATCAAAAGGAGGCTGTCGGACGGTGTGATAACGGCGTTGACGAGGAGCGGCTATGCAAGCCATACATCCGGCCGAAATCTGAAGCGGCCCGGTTGGGTATTTGTTACGTATCAAAATCTGCAAACGAACGAGAAATATCTCCCCTATATCAATGAACTCGACGCGGTCCGACTGGATGGGTCGAGAGTCGAACGGATATGTAACCTGCGCGTCAACAAGTATTTATTTCCGACTCCCGACGATCAGTACATCGCAGAAGCCCACGGTTGTCCGTCACCGGATGGTTTGAGGGTTATTTTTGCCAGCGACTGGAACAAGGGTTCCTATCCCGTGCAGGCCTACGTGGTCGATTTCAGAGACAAAGTTGTCTCGACGTCGGTCCTGTCTACCGATGCCACGCCAGCACACTCCGCGCCCTCGCTAGTCAACAATTACCCCAATCCATTCAATCCACAAACAATAATCATGTTTCAATTGCCGACTGCTGCTGACGTGACGCTCACAGTCTTTGATGTTCTTGGCAGAGAGGTGGCGAGGATCGTGGATGGAGAACTTCAGGCGGGGTCTTATCGGGCAAGGTTCGAGGCATCGCACCTTCGTTCAGGAGTGTATTTCTATCGATTACGGTCTGGAACATTCTTCCAGACGCGTCGGATGCTGTTGCTGAAGTAGCGGTCATGCGTGCGGCAATGCCGCAAGCATGAAATTGGGATTTGTCGGCGCAGCGTTTGGTTGCATCAGTTAGCTGAAAAGGAAGGAAGGTTCTTTATGCGAAGGACGTACGTGCTCATGGCCGTTGTGAGTCTTATGGCACTTACACACAGAGTATGCGCTCAGTCCGAAGATAGGCGTATCATCGCGGCGGATACGGCTATACGAAACGCAATTACTGTGCCCAATGACCTTGCGGATGGAGATTTGAGGATCATCCCAACTGCAACAAAACAGGTCATCACGGTCGGAGGCGCTTCTGCGGACGTTTCCGGGTTTACGTCGGCTGCTATTCAGATTGCGGTCGATGCGCTAAGGCAGAGGGGAGGCGGGACCGTTGAACTAAAGCCGGGAACGTATAGAGTATCAGCGCCGACAAGACTGGCGAGCAACATGTCGCTCATCGGCGCTGGTGATTCCACGATTCTGCGCAAGGTCGACGGATATCGAAGCCTCCTGGCGGTCGATGCGGATTACGGAATGATGAAGGTAACCGTACAGGACGCCCGTGGATTCAGCGCCGGTATGGGCGTTCAGTTGTCAGACTCGCGTTTTTCCTCCGACTGGGATGTCACGGTCGCCACAATCGTCAAAATCGACCATAACACGATATTCCTTGACCAGGCGACGCTCAGGGATTACGACTGCGAGCACAAGGCCGTGTTGTCGAACACGTGCTCTATCGTGGAAGCTGTTGGAGTCGAGAACGTTCGCATCGCTTTCCTCATGCTCGAAGGCAATAAAGGAACAAACGATCTGCTGGGGGGTTGTCGGGGAGGAGCAGTATACCTCCAACGGGCGACCGGGTGCCTGATAGAACATGTCAACGCGACGGACTTCAACGGCGACGTGTTTGACTGGCAAATCACGAGGGACATCACCGTGAGAGACTGCGAAGCTTCCAATTCCACCGGGAAGGGTTTTCATCCCGGCACAGGATCCGAGAACAGTCTGATCGAAGGATGCACGTCCCATGACAATCTTTACGGGCTCTTTCTTTGCTGGAGAGTGAAGAAAGGGACGTTCAAGAAGAATACTCTGTACAGCAACGACCTCGATGGTATCTCAATCAACAAAAAGGACACCGACAACAGATTCGAGGGCAATCGTGTCTTCAAGAACGGCCACAATGGTGTTTGTTTCAGCGACTACGGTGAGCCCGACAACAGCCACAGAAACGTATTTGTGAGCAATGTCATCGAGGACAACGGCACACGCGGTTCCGGCAATGGCTTCCTGCTCGATTTGAACGTCAAGGACATCGTCATCCAAAACAATACCATCCGCGACACCGGCGGCGGGACCCAGAAATGTGGCGTCGTTGTAAAGAAAAGCGCTTCCAACATCGTTGTCCGCGACAATACGATGTCCGGCCAGTCGGGCGGCGATATTGTGCGCAACTAGCGTAGCGTTGCCGAAATTCGTTGAATAATCCATCGTAGCTTGGCTGGTTTGTGAAAATAGAACACGGAAAAAGCCGAAACAACGGATTTTCACTGATGAAATTTTAGAAATCATTCCGCGGTAATCCGTTTTTTCAGTGACATCCGTGTCCTATTATTCAAGGTATTTGCGGGACGCGACACTGGATCCTTATTCGCAGTGACGACACAACTCACACATTTGTGAAAAAAGCAGCATGCCACGATACTCGTTTGTAGTGAATGGAATACCGAAGTCCGTCGACGTCGACGAAGACACGCCCCTCCTCTGGGTGCTTCGCGATACTCTCGGTCTGACGGGAACGAAATTTGGATGCGGTGAAGGGCTCTGCGGCGCCTGCACGGTTCACATCGGTGGCAAGGCAGAACGCTCGTGTTCCGTCCCCGTCAGCAAGGTGACAGGACAATCGATCACAACCATCGAAGGTCTTGCGGCGAACAAGGACAACCCGATTTTCAAGGTCTGGATCGAACACGAGGTGTCACAGTGCGGGTATTGTCAGCCGGGACAAATCATGACGGTCGCGGCTCTGCTGAGTCAGAATCCGAAGCCGACGCAGAAGGAAATCTCGGATACGATGAGCGGAGTCCTGTGCAGGTGCGGAACTTACCAAAGGATTAGAGAAGCTATTGAAGGCATCGGCGGAGTCACTGAAAAATGAGCGACCAGGGCAGACACACGAGACGGGAATTCATCAAGGTCGTGAGCGCGAGCGGGGCCGGGCTCTTCCTTGGTTCATATTTCCCCGCGTACGAGCCTCCCCCCGAGTCGCCTCAGTCCAACATCTTCGCTCCGAGCGTTTTCATCAAGGTCGAGCCATCAGGATTGGTCACGATCGTCGTCCCAAGATCGGAGATGGGTCAGGGGGTCTTCACGTCTCTTGCGATGTTGGTTGCCGAAGAACTCGAGGTCGACTGGAAAACGATCAAGGTCGAACATGCGTACGGCGACAAACGGTTCGGGGATCAAACCACCGGCGGGAGCACCAGTATTCGGAAAAAATGGGAGCCGCTCAGAATTGCTGGGGCAACTGCCAGGACCATGTTAATCGGTGCGGCCGCTGCACGGTGGAAGGTCAAACCGTCAGACTGCGCTGCCAAGCTGGGGTTTGTTGTCAATACGAAGAACGGCGCAACGTTATCCTACGGCGATCTTGCCGAGGAAGCTTCAAAAATCCCCGTTCCGGAAGATGTACCGTTGAAGGATCCGAAGGACTATTCCGTCATCGGAAAGAGCGTCCACAGATTGGATACACCAGGGAAGGTCTACGGCGAAACGCAGTTTGGTATTGACCACACACTTCCCGGAATGCTCTATGCCACGGTACTTCATTGCCCGACATTCGGCGGCAAAATAAAAAGGTATGACGCCGCCAACGTCAAGGCCGTGCGTGGCGTTCTCGACGTGTTCAGCATAAGCTCGGGCATCGCCGTTGTTGCAGAATCGACGTGGCTTGCGTTTAAAGGGCAAAGCCTGCTCTCGGCCGAGTGGGATTCGGGACCCAACGCAACATTGAATTCGGAGACCATTCGTTCGATGATGGCTGAAAAACTTCGCGAACGGGGAGAAGTCCTTACTCAAATTGGAAATCCGATTACCCCGACTGGGCAGGATGCGGTGATCGAAGCTGTTTATGAGACTCCCTACCTTGCTCATGCAACAATGGAGCCCATGAACTGTGTGGCCTCGTTCAAGGATGGCAAGGTTGAGGTTTGGGCTCCGACACAAAGTCCTCAGGACGCACGGACGGAGGTTGCAAAGGCGCTTGGGTTGGGTGAGGAGAGTGTGACGGTGTACGTGACCTTTATGGGGGGAGGATTCGGTCGCAGAGTCGATCCGGATTTTGCTGTGGAGGCAGCCGAGATCTCCCAACACACAGCCAAGCCGGTGAAGGTGACGTGGACGAGAGAAGAAGACATGAAACACGACTTCTACCGTCCGCCGAGTATGCATCAGCTGAAAGGAACGATCGATGGGAACGGAAGGCCGTCGTCACTCCAGCATCACGTCATAACGCCTTCCATCGAAGAACAGCGATCACGTCGACCTCTTGATCCGCGTAGCTATGATTTCAAAGGAGGTGCGATTGAACGGGAATATCGGATTCCATTCATGCAATTGACCGGCAGTATTGTTTCCATCCCAATTCCGATCGGGTATTGGCGGGCGGTCTATCGGTCACAAAATCCATTTGCCCTTGAATCATTCATCGATGAAATGGCCGTGGCAGCCCGCAAGGATCCGTTCGATTTCAGAGTGGACATGCTTCCAGAAGGTTCGAGGCTAAGGAATGTCCTTACCGTGGCTGCGCAAAAATCGGATTGGTACAAGAAGCTGGGAAAAGGGCGCGGAAAAGGCATTGCGGCCGGATCTGCCTATGACAGTTATTGTGCGTACGTAGCCGAAGTCACTGTCGATCAGGACAGCAAGTTGAGGGTTGATCGCTTTGTGTGCGCGGTGGACTGCGGGTTGGTGGTAAATCCCGACACCGTTGAAGCTCAAATGCAAAGCTGCGTCGCATTCGCACTTTCCGCGGCGATCAAGGGGAGGATTACCATCGCGAACGGAGGCGTCGTGGAGGCCAATTTCGATAGCTATCCGATTCTCACGTATGATGAAATGCCGAAGGTGGAGGTACACATAGTACCGAGCGCGTTTCCGGTTGGAGGAATTGGCGAGCTTGGAATGGGTGCCTGTGCACCGGCGCTCTGCAACGCAATTTTCTCGGCCACCGGAAAACGAGTAAGAAATCTGCCGATTGATCTGGCTTAAAACCGCCAAGGAAATGGATGTGGTGAAACAAGGTTGAACTGAAGGCACTTAACCAGGGAGTTCCTCTATGAAACATGTTGTCAGAATTGTCTTAACAGCGCTTATCATCCTCGTAGCCGGGAATTATCTCAAATCGTTTTGCAGCGACAAGACGCTCATCTTCCCCATCCCGTTGAAAGTGCTTCCCGGCGACGGGAATTTTGTCCTGGATTCGTCGACAGCCCTGATCGTAACGGGAAAGGAGAAGCAGGGGGAAGCGTTTGTTTTGCAGCTGCTTCAGAGTGAACTTTCTGATCGATATGGACTTGCTCTTCCGCGCTCGGGAAAGTCCGGAGCCCCCAAGAATCAGAAGTTCATACTCATCGGCACTCTTGACAATCCTTCCGTTCGACGATTTTGCGATGCGAATGGATTGACTCCCGAACTCAAGAATCTCGGAGCGGAGGGGTACATACTATCGGTTTCAGGGTCCAGCGTTGTCATTGCGTCAAATCGACCCAACGGCGCTCTCTTCGGGTTCGAATCCCTTCGCCAGATCATGAAGAAAGAAAACGGGAGAACAGTGATCCCGCAGATTCGAGTGATTGATAAGCCGCTCCTGCCGTTCAGGGGTATCAAACTCTATCTCCCCGGCAGAGAGAACATACAGTTCTTCAAGAGATTCGTTCGCGATTTCGCTGCATCGTTCAAATACAATACGATCATTGTTGAGTTAAATGCCAACATGCGTCTGGACCGGCATCCGGAATTGAACATCGGCACGATGGATTTTGCAAAAGCATTGCTTTACAGCCGTCTGAGCGATCCGCACGGGCTGAACAACGTATCCAAGAACTCTACACACTGGGACAATGCGGACGGAGGGATACTGGAAAAAGAAGAGGTGGCCGATCTCGTACGCTACATGAGGCAATTCAACATGGAGGTAATCCCGGAGCTTCCGTCGTTGGCCCATTCGTACTACCTTCTCTTCGGGCACAGAGATCTGGCTGCCAACAAACCGGAAGTCTACCCCGATACGTACTGCCCGTTAAATCCGGATGTCTATAAACTCTATTTTGACATCCTGGATGAATACATCGACGTCATTCATCCGAGAACGATCCACGTTGGGCATGACGAATGGCGGGTCGATAAAAGCGAATGCGAGGATTGCCAAAGCAGTGACTACGGCCTGATGTACGCAAATGACCTCAGAAAGATTCACGACCATCTCGCGGGCAATGGGATCAAGGTGGCGATCTGGGGGGATCATCTCATCGAGTCAGTGCGGGGGAAAGGTGAGGTGGAGTCGAAAACGTCCACGGGCTACAAATACAAACTCCCTGGTGCGTTAAGCCCTGAACAAGTCAAGGCCCTGATCCCGAAAGACATCCTCGTGTTCAATTGGTTCTGGGATGATCGGTATGAACGCAACATCGATTCCACGATATCCAAGTGGGGATTCAAACAAGTGTACGGAAACATGCGTGCCGATATGAATCATTGGGACGAGCGGACCAGGGTTCGGGGTATGATCGGAGGAGAGCCATCTTCCTGGGCAGGGACAACGGAAATGAATTTTGGGAAAGACCAGCTCGTGAATTTTCTCGGATGCGCTAATTTGTTATGGTCTGAACGTATCCTTCCGTTCGATTCGCTGGTCTTCACGTTCGAACCGCTTGTCCATGACGTAAAGAGAAATCTCAGCGGGAAGGTGTTGCCGAGTGACGATGGGTTCGAAGTGAAGACATTGGACATCTCTGCCAGCTTCAACTCATCGTTGCACGAAGGAATGGACAGTTTGAACACTGCGCAGTTGCGTTCCGGCGAAATCAGATCCGGAAACAGGGTGTTCAAGCTGCCTGAGATTGCCGGCCACGGAAACCGCGCAGTCAGCGTCGTCACTTCAAAGACAGGGTCGGGCAGTCCCCAGGTGAACGGTATTCCGATAAACGGGGATGTGAGCAGCATTGTCTTTCTGCAGGCATGCGCGCGAAATGCGGCAAACAGGAAGGCCTACTACGAGATGTACAATTTCGACGATACGGCAGACCTGCTGGGCTGGTACGAAGTTGTCTATGAAGACGGGTTTATTATGACGATCCCTATCCGATACGGAGTGAACGTTATGGACTGGAGTTGGCGCCAACGCATCGCGAGAAACGAAAGGGAGACGGTTCATTATAACCAGGATAAGTACGCGTATGAAGCTGACGCTGTTGACTGTTCACTGGACAGCTCGAATCCGATAACGTTCTTCTCGTATGAGTGGAGAAATCCCCGATTCGGAGAACAAATCAGGGAAATAAACCTGAAGGCAGTCAAGTACAACAAGAACAATGAAAACGGGATCATCCTCTTGGGTGTGAGCATTGTCCCCGCGAAAGACATTCTCCCGGACCTCACGAGAAGCACGAAGTAGGATCGGGACTCATGACTAACTCTCTTGGGCAATTGTTGAAAGGAGCATCCGTGAAATTTCCTCGCAGACTCCTTGTGAGCGTACTCTCATTGTTGGCTTGTTCATCCGTCTTCGGTCAAAGCACGGATACGCTCAAGGTTATTCACACGAGCGACTGTCATTTGATCTTCAATCTCGATGAAGTGGATCCCGCAATAACACGGGCAAGGAAGTTCAATCACACGGACGATGACTCCTTGCCGGCAGTCAGCGATCACAATGATTCTCTCGAGTTGTTCCTGACGACGATTCCGAGACAAGTCGGAGCCAATGCTGTGGTTGTGACTGGCGATCTGATTGAATTCTTCGAAGCCCAGACGGTGCATAACACACTGGTAAGCGGGCAGGTAGAACAATTCAGAACCGTGTATGACAAGAGTCCTGTCCCTGTCTACCTCACGTTGGGGAATCACTGTATCACCACCTACACCGTGCGGGAAAAGGATTCAACCCTGGCAACTTCCCAACGGCATGCGGGGAAAGCTCGTGCAGCGTGGATAAGGAATATCCCCTGCTTCTACAACGGCACCTACTACGAGAAGGTCTTTTCCGTCGGCAAGACCAAGTATCATTTCGTATTTCTGGATAATGGCTATGAGTCTCTGGGCGACGGTCAGAAAGTCGACAAAACGCAGTGCGACTGGCTGAGCGAACGGATGGAACTGGCGGGGAACGACCCGGTGGTGCTCCTCTTCCACATTTACTATGCGGTGGGAGACATGAACGGCGATGGCATCTCATTCAAGGAACGCGGGCCCGTGAACTGGCCCACGGCGAAAGAGTGTTCGACGGGGCTTCTCAAAATAATAAACGAACACAAGAACATTAGGGCCCTGGTTGTGGGGCACGGCCACAGCGACGTGTACGAAAAAATCCGTTTCCCCGGAGGGTCGGACGTGTATCAGATCGAAACGGGCTCTGTCTATAACGGGCTGAACAATTGGAGGATGTTCCGGATGACTGAAAATAGCATCATTGTTTCAAAGGTGGGGGGGGAAGGTACAGCGTTGAGCATCGATTTGGGGTTTCGACAATGACCGAAGAAAAACCTCAACAACTCCCCCAACGTCTCATCTCCCTCGATTTCTACCGCGGGTTAACCATGTTCCTCCTTATCGGCTCGTCAACAAGTTTGTACAGTCTGATGCGAAACTCCGATGTTGGATTTGTCTCCTGGATCGGCTTTCAATTCCGTCATGCGCCCTGGCATGGGTTAACCTTATGGGATCTTGTTGAAGCCTCATTCATGTTTATTGTCGGAGTTGCAATACCGTTCTCGACGATGAAACGCCTGGAACGGGGAGAGTCGTGGAAGAAGATATTCTATCACGTTCTTCAACGCTCAGCGCTCCTGTTCTTCATAGGCATTGCGTACTACTGGGCTTCCGCGGGTAGACCCGTGTTCAGACTATGGAACGTCCTGACACAACTCTCGTTCACCTACCTCGTGGCCTTCCTCCTCATGAGGAAACCACTCAAGATTCAAATTCTGGCCGCCTTTGCCTGCCTCGCTCTTACGGAGCTCCTCTATCGTTCCTGGTGGGTTCCGGGGTTTGACCAGCCGTTTGTCGCAGACCAGAATTTCGGCTCGTGGTTCGATCTTCAGATCATGGGGGTGCTGGAGCGCGACCACTGGGTTGCGTTTAACGCGCTTCCGACGGCCGCATTCACCATCTGGGGAGTTGTGACGGGCCTGATCCTGCGCAGCGACAGGACAGACATGCAGAAATTCAAAATACTTGCCGTTGCAGGCCTCATCGGCATCCTCCTCGGGGTTGGCCTGGACCCCATCACGCCCATTGTGAAAAGGGTGGGCTCGTCATCCTATGTTATCGTCTCAGCCGGAATCTGTCTGGTGCTGTTGGCTCTGTCATACTGGATCGTCGATATGAAGAAGGTGGCGGCGATTCCGAAGTTTTTTGTGATCGTCGGAATGAACCCGTTGTTTATTTACGTCTTTGATCAGTTCGGCGGAACTTCGGTTCTCCTCAAAATTGCCAAACCTTTTGCCTACGGGTTGCTTTCATGGACCGGCGACGTGGGCGTTGATTTCTTGAAGGCAATCCTGGGCTGGCTTATGCTATGGTACATATGCTACTGGCTCTATCACCACAAGATTCTTATAAAGCTTTGAATCCGAATATGAAACAGATCGTCTCTCAGAACATGCAGGAGGCAGGCGGAGTATTCGACAGCTTCTGGAGAAGAATGAGTGTTCTCGGTTTTCTACTTCTCATTCTTGCGACCCCCATGATTTCAGGTGGGAAGGCGACGCCAAAGAAGTGCATCATGGTATTCGGCTGTCATGCGGATGACGTCGAGCAGATGGCCGGAGGAACATTTGCCAAGTACATCGCCGATGGATACAAAGGCGTCTATGTGTGCGTTGAGAATAATCTGTCGGGGAACCAAATAGAAAAGGTGCCTGGCAACTGGGACTTCTCGACGCGGAAATTGACGCACGGACTGACTCCTTCTCCACACAGGTATCCTGCAGATGCTCTGGAAACAAGCCAAATGAGGCAAGAAGAAGCTCTGGCGGCAGCGAACGTATTCGGGTCTGAGCCCGTCTTTCTCATGCTGGTGGAACCGGAATTGGAACTCGGCCGGAAAACGGTGTTGTACGGCACGCCGGAGTATATCCAATATGACCCCCCTGGCAGGAAACATGTCAGTATTGGAACGCACATCAGCGACGATGTGGATCTCATCCTCGACCTGCTGAAACGATTTCAGCCGGAAATCACGATCATCCACACGTTGGGGGGAGAAAAGTTTGACCATGCGGAAAGCGCGTATTTGACTTACATGGCATTCAAGAAAGCAGTTTCCCAGGGTGTTTCAGTTGGGAAGTTGTGGATGAACATCGACGGTTGGCTGACCGATCCTCCGGCCCCCCAACCGGATGTTCAAGTCGATGTAAAGAATTTCTTAAAAATAAAATACGAAGCGCTGAGTAAGCATGTCAGTCAGAACGGCGGTTTTGGAAGAGACTATGTCATGGCGAGACGTGAGAAGCAACCCAGGGAAGTGGTGGAAGTGTTCCTCACGGTCTTCGATAATACGAAGTAGAGTGTTGGATTCGCAGCCCGGAAAACAAACGAATAAGGGCAACATGAGAAAAGACGATCTTATGATCTCTCGATGTGGCTGGACAACGTTCCTCATCCTTGTCTCAGTCCTTGTTCTCTTCGCGAGCGCAGCCTCCGCTGAAGAAAAATCCAGGCCGCGAAAATGCATTCTGGTGTTTGGAGCACATGCCGATGATGTCGACGAAATCGCCGGGGGCACGCTTGCGAAGTACGTTGGCGAAGGGTATCAAGGCGTGTATGTGTGTGTAACGAACAACCTGGCGGGGTGCCTCCTTGAACGTGCCCCGGGGGATAAGTGGGGTCCGAATTTCACAGTTTCGAAATCGCCGCACACATATCCCATTGAGGCTCTCGAAACGCATCAGATTCGTGAAATCGAGGCCCGGGCTGCCGCTGCGGTGTATGGTGCAACACCGGTGTTTCTGGATTTCTACGAGCCTGAATTTTGGGAGGGGCGAAAATTGATCATCTACGGCTCGAAGGAATACATGCGGTTTAACCCTCCAGGTCGAACACAGGTAAGCCTTGCCACGCGATATAGCAAAGAAATTGACGTCGTGGTGGCGATGCTCAAACAGTACCAGCCGGAGATCATCATCATCCATACGCTCGGCGGTGAAAAACTCGACCATGGCAACAGTGCCTATCTGATGTACCTGGCCTATCAGAAGGCGATCTCCCGAGGGATTGCCGTAGGGAAGTTGTGGATGAAGGTTGATGGGTGGCTGTTGGATGATGTTGCGCAGAAAACAGGGCGTGGAAAAGCTGACGTCCAGGTTGATGTGGAGAAATATCTTTCGACAAAGTACGAAGCTCTCAACAAACATCTCAGCCAGAATGGCGGATTTGGCAGGAAGTATGTGATAAAGAATCAGACGCAACCGAAAGAAGTGATCGAAGAATTCATTACGGTCGGTGACGCCACTCGCTGACTTCGCCATGCCGATGGAGCGACGACAGCGACCTCTAAGTTTCTCTTACGATTCGATGAGCAAAGGAGATTGACAGGGTGAACGGAAAGAGATTTCTCAAAGTCCTGGGGAATTGCCTGCTCGCGGTGCTTCTTGTGACAGGTGTGATGAGTGCGAGTGAGAAAGTCAAGCCGAGGAAATGCATTCTCGTGTTCGGTGCGCACGCCGATGATGTCGAAGGGATCGCCGGAGGGACGTTCGCAAAATACATCGCGGAAGGATATCAGGGCATTTACGTTTGCGTCACGAACAACCTTGCCGGCAATCAGATTGAAAAAATACCCGGGAATTGGGACTTTGGCACCGGGAAATTGACCGCCGCGGTCACCGGATCCCCGAAGATGTACCAGGTAGATGCGTTGGAAACGATGCAGATTCGTCGAGAGGAAGCTCTGGCGGCTGCAAAGGTCTTTGGCGCCGAGCCGGTGTTCCTCAATTTTTGTGAGCCGGAATTCTGGATGGGCCGAACGTTGACTGTGTACGGCACGGAGGAATACGTGAAGTTCGACCCGCCTGGAAGAAAGCAGGTAAGCATCGCCACACGGTACAGTGAAGATGTGAATGTTGTCGTCGCGTTGCTTCGGCAATACCAGCCCGAGATAACCATCATGCATATGCCGGGCGGCGAGAAGCTCGATCACGGTGAGAGCGGATATATGATGTATCTCGCGTTCAAGAAAGCGATTTCGCAAGGGATACCCGTTGGGAAATTATGGACGGTAAGCAGAGGATGGCTCGCGGATTCCATGGCACAACACTCCGGGCGGGGAAAGGCGGACGTCCGCATCGATGTCAGGAACCATCTGAAAACTGAATTTGCCGCCTGGAATAAACATATCAGTCAAAATGGCGGCGAGATAGAAAAGCATGTGTGGTCGAGACGTGGCCAGGATCGGAATTTCGAAGAATTCATAACAATCCTCGATAATACGAAATAACGGCGGAGCGTGTTGGTCGAACTGAAATTGATAACGAACAGGAAGAGAACAATGAAGAAGAATCGGGTGCTTCGTGCAATGCTCGGTGCCACGCTGTTCCTTGTGTACACGTGGACCATGGACGCGCAACCAGGTTATGTG
This sequence comes from Bacteroidota bacterium, assembly GCA_049644265.1. Lineage (GTDB taxonomy): Bacteria > Bacteroidota > Ignavibacteria > UBA10030 > UBA10030 > JBARRO01. The sequence continues at coordinate 10,584 of JBARRO010000010.1, read as the reverse complement.
ATGATAAAACAGTGGGGAGAGTTTGGAGACAAACCAGGACAACTAAAATATCCCACGATGATTGCTGTAGACAAATCCTCGAACGTCTACGTCGTGGATCAGCATAACCAACGGATTCAGAAGTTCGATGCAGAAGGAAACTTCGTTCTCATGTGGGGAACGCTCGGGGCGGGACAAGGCGAATTCTCTTATCCGTATGGCATAGCAACGGACTCAAAGGGCAACGTTTTCGTGACCGATATGAACAACAACAGAGTCCAGAAGTTTTCACCCAGGGGAGAATGTATCACATCGATCGGAGAATACGGGACGGAGAATGGAAAGTTTAAATATCCATATGGAATCGCTGTCGATGAAAAGGATTTTGTCTACGTTATCGATGCATTCAATTACAGAGTGGTAGTACTTGATTCTGACCTCAAGTTTGTCTCATCCTGGGGTTCTCAGGAAAGTATTGGTTTCAAGGTCTATATGCCTCACGAGATGGCAATAGCCAAAGACGGGAACATCATTCTCAGTGACAGACAAAACCACCGCATCTCAGTGTTCTCAAAGAACGGGGCTTTGGTAAACCGATTTGGAGACTATGGCGAAGGAAAAGACGCCAAGGGTGGGCAATTCAGCGAGCCCCATGGTGTGGCCGTCGGCGCAAACGGCGAAATCTATGTGTGCGATAGGTACAACTTCCGGATTCAACTCCTCAATGCAAATGGAGAATCTCAAACCTCTTGGAAGACCTCGGGGGTTTTTGATGACAGTAAGCAATTCCCGATTGGAGTAGCTGTAGGACCGGATGGAAGCGTCTATGTAACGGACCATTACGCGCACTGCGTTCAAAAATACAAACAACAATAAACCTGCTGATTGCAGCTTATGAAGTTGAGAACCTTCTTTGTCATCGCGTTCATCGCCGTTTCCAGTAAGGCGCAGGAAGTCATTCCCTCGCACATAGGGGGATTTACCATCAGAGTTACGCCGCCCGGGAACGAGTATTATGAAGCGCCCGTGGAGCGGAGCGACAAGGGAAATCTTCCGGATGCCATAAAGCAAACAATATCTATGATCGCGCCTTCCGGAGCCAGAATATCAAGCTGGGACAGGAACGAGAACGGTGAGTACAGCGCCAATTCTGTTCTTGGTGAGGATCGATACTATTTCACTTTTAATAAAGAGGGAAAACTTACGGAGCTCCGATACAGAAATTATCCACTATATAAAGAGGAGTTTCCGAACAGAATGGTCATCCGGGGGTCAATGAAGCCCATTTCGCCGGATGAAGTTCCCTTGAACGCATCAAAGACTTTGAATCAACTGGAATTCGGCACATTACCATCAAGGACGTACACCGCCGAAACAGTCGACGGAAAACGGTTTATTGTCGTCATAAACGGAACGGCTTACTTTGTTCGACCCGACGGTCAAATACAGGCAGCGGGCTCGGTACAGACGGGAGCCCTGCAAGAGAATGACTCTTCGAACAACATGTCGCTTCAAACCGATGCTGAGGTCATGAGGAGTTGTGATTCGTTGCTCAGTCAGTACAGGAAGAGGTTTGATGTTGCAGATCAGATAAGAATGTTGAGGGCCAACGAGAGTCAGGGCGTCGGATTTAGGTTCATCGTTATGGGCGACAGTCGCTCGAATGCCGACGTTTGGTCCAGCATTATTGCCCATATTTCTGAGCTGCGACCCAAACCTGAATTTATAGTCAGCACCGGCGATCTGGTCCCGAGAGGATACGCCGCGCAATTTGCAGATTATTTTGTTTCGCCGCTCCTAAAAACGGAAATTCCCTTCTTGGTGGCAATAGGGAATCACGATTGCGGAGTCAGAGATTCGGCTCTTGAATTCCGATATCTCTTCGGGGAGAATTCTTTGAACTACTCCTTCGACTACAGGAAATTCAGATTCATCATGCTGGATAATGCGAGCAGACTGAATGAAAACGGCGAGTCTCTGCCTTGGCTGGAGAAGACTTTATCCGGCACACCGCAGGGCATTTCCACAATTGTCTTTGCCCACCAGCCTCCGCCCGTAGTTCCAAGGTGGGCGTGGCACGGCTGGGACCAGACGAAATGCGCAGACCAGTTTGTCCAACTTATTACTCGATATCATGGCAAGTACGTCTTCCTCGGCCATATTCACTCGTATTCCACGGCGACCGTAAATGGAATTCCATACACTGTAAGCGGGGGAGGCGGCGCGGAATTGTATATGCGATTTGGAAAAGAGGGGAACGTCCATCATTACATCATCTGCGATGTCTTGCCGGACGGCACCTTGAAACAGCAAGTCGTCAAGTTCTACAAAGATGGACAGTAACAGGAGTTGAACGATGCACAGCGCGAGAAGAAAATTCCTGAAACAGAGCAGCTTAGCGGCGCTGGGATTTGCCCTCTCCGATCCGGTCATCCGAAGTGCATCCTCTTCCAAGCTCTTAGAGATTGAAGGAACCATACCAAAACGGATTCTTGGAAAGACGAATCTCGCCGTAACGATTATCGGATTGGGGGGATGGCATATTGGCAGGCTCAAAAGCGAAGAAACAGCGCAAACGATCGTTCATCAGGCGCTCGACCTTGGGATCAATTTCTTCGACACGGCGGCAAGTTACCAGAACGGCGTGAGTGAAATGCGGTACGGGAAGGCTCTCAAAGGACGAAGGGACAAGATCATCCTGATGTCCAAATCTACCATGAGAACAAAAGCGGATGCAAGAAGAGAACTCGAATTGTCCTTGCGTCATCTTCAAACTGACTACCTCGATGTATGGCAATTGCACAGCATCCAGGCCAAAGAAGACGTCAAGCAGATTTTTTCAACGGGCGGGGCGTATGAGACGGCTGCGAAAGCGAAGCAGGAGGGGTTGGTGCGGCACATAGGCATTACGGGTCACTTTGACCCCGAAACAAACCTTGAGGCATTGCACTATCATGATCTTCTGGAAACCATCCAGATGCCTATTAATCCTGTCGATCCACATTCGAGGAGTTTCATAAAGACGGTCCTGCCGAAGGCGATTGAGCATAACCTTGGCGTTCTTGCAATGAAAACCATTGCCAACGGTAGGATCGTGGAGCATGGGGTTGCGACCGCGGAGGAATGTTTGACATTTGCGTGGAATTTACCGGTATCCCTTATCGTGTCGGGCGTCGATTCTGTTGAGCAGCTCGTTCAAAATGTCAAAGCGGCTCAGTCATTCAAACCCATGAGCGAAGAAGAACGATCACTGCTGCTGGAAAAAACAAAGGAATGCAATTACCAGCTGGTTGAGTATTACAAGAAATGAATGAACGCGCCGGCGGGCTCTGCACCGCCGAACAGACACAACAGGAATACTCTGAAAGGAAACAACGGGTATGTTACTCAAAGATAATCTGCTGGGCATACAACACGTGGGCTTTCCGGTAACCAATCTTGAGAAATCGAAACAATTTTATGGCGCCTTGGGATTTTCCGAAGCAATGCGTGTGGACATTCCGGACCAACAGGGGACCGTGAAAGTGGCGATGTTGGTGAAGAACGATTTGACATTGGAGCTCTATCAGCTTGGCCCCGAGCCGACGAAGGAAGTGGCCGCACGCGCCGACGGTCATGTTGACCATGTGGCACTGAATGTCATCGATATTGACGAGGCGTTCAAGGAACTCAAGGGTGCTGGGCTGAAGATCGTCGAAGCCGACGCACCGGTGTTCCTGCCTTTTTGGAAGCGTGGAGTGAAATTCTTTACGGTGCGCGGACCGGATGGCGAAAAAATAGAGTTTAATCAGATTCTCAAATGAGGCGGATTCAAGGTCGGCCGCAAGAAAACACGATGTGGCATGAAACGAGTTGGCTTTTGCTGTTCGCGGTTTCAACACAGACTACGGCACAGGTCATTCGTCAACCGTACCTACAGATAGTCACTCCCTCAAGTGTTGTTGTTCGATGGGACACCGACCCATTGAAATTGGCACAGTGAACTACGGCTTGTCGGAAACGTCGCTTCTGTGGAGTCAGGCAGAATCGACCACATCAAAAAAGCATGAAGTGACGATTGAGGGATTGTCCGCGGATGTGAAATACTACTATTCAGTTTCTGGTTCATCCGGCGGTAGGTCTGATCAGTATTTTGTAACAGCTCCAGGTCCTGGCGCTCTCAAGAAAATCCGAATTTGGGTCATTTCAGACTGGGGACAAGACGATACTTCTCAGAACTTACGCAGGGCCGAGACGGTGAACGTTTGGAGATCGTTTAACGAAGGCAGCTATCACGCGGATTTGGCGCTTTCCGTGGGTGATCAGACACAGAACGACACGGAAAGTGATTATTCCAGCACATTTTTTGACGGACTTGCTGATGTCCTGAAGAATACGCCACTCTACACCGCTGCAGGCAATCATGAAAATCGTGACAAACGTGCAGTTTACAAGTCTGTGTTTACGTTGCCGGAACTGGGCCAGGCGGGTGGGTATCCTTCCGGAACTGAAGACTATTATTCGATCGATGTCGGCAACGTGCACATCGTGATGTTGTCCTCTGAAGGCGTCAGCGTCGATGGCGAGCAGACGCGTTGGCTACAGGATGATTTGGAAAACAATGCCTCGGATTGGCTCCTCGCATTCCATCACGAGCCGATGCAAAGTGCAAAGTATCGACCATTAGAGATGGCTCCACCATTTACGACCGAGAGAGAGAACTGGTTACCATTGCTGGAGAATGCTGGGGTAGACCTTATTTTTTCTGGGCATAATCATGTGTATGAACGATCGTATCTGGTGGATAACCTGACAGGCGATTCAAACGAAGTGACACCTTCTAATAGAATTGACACAGGACTCGGCAGGCCTGATGTCGCAGGGGCCTATAGCAAGCCTTTCGGCTGCAAACCGCACAAAGGAACAGTATTTGTTTCATGTCCTGCGGGCGGTTTTTCAAACCCAACGACCTCCTATGCGTCGCCATACAGTTATTTTCCATTGTATTTCCCAGGCCCTGACCGTGAAGGTTCCATCGTTATCGACGTTCTCGGCCGGAATCAGATGAACGTGAAATTCCTCTGCGATGAAAGCGACCCAACGGGAGCGCACGTCCGGGACTATTTTACGATCATGAAAACCGATGACATAACATCGGTCGGTAAATGTGACACTCGGGCTCCAGACAATCCCCGTGTCAGCAATTATCCCAACCCGTTTAACCGCTCAACAAGGATATCGTACAGTCTCCCCATGGATGGCCGGGCTGTCATTGAGGTGTACGATGTGCTCGGTCGAAAACAAGCCTCGTTGATGGATGCAATAAAGGAAAAGGGAAATCATACGGTGTACTGGGATGCAACGGACCAGGAGGGCAGGCAGGTGTCAAGCGGTGTCTATGTTCTCCGGTTTCAATCAAATCAGCACGTATCAATCTCCAAAATGCTGTTGCTGAAATGAACGCGCGCCCTGAAAAGCTTTATTACTCGAAGGTAACGAACAAAATGAAAAAGTACTTCCACGCTTGTCAATTCCTCATCATGCTCCTCGTTGTGTTATCCAGCGGCGTGCTCGCACAAGTAACGCGACAGCCGTATTTGCAGATCGTGACACCCGTGAGCATCGTTGTTCGTTGGGACACGTCTACTCCGGAAGCGGGAACCGTCAGTTACGGATTGTCCCTGACAGCGCTCACGGAAAACCTGTCTGAGGCAGCTGCCACAATAAAGCATCAAGTATCGGTTTCGGGATTGTCTCCGAATACAAAATACTACTATTCGATCGGTGGGCCGTCAGCGGGCGATTCCGGTCATTACTTCATAACCGCGCCGGAATCGGGAAGCGAAGCGAACACACGCATTTGGGTGATATCGGATTGGGGCCAGACCGACGACGGGGACAATGCGCGCCGGACACAATCCGTCAATGTGTGGAAGACATTCAACAACAACGATTATCATGCCAGCTTCATTATTTCTTGCGGAGATCAAACCGAGAGTGATACCGAGCCAGAGCTGTCAAGCACGTTTTTCGGCGGGCTCGTTGACGTGTTGAAGAACACTCCGCTCTACACAATTTCCGGCAATCACGATGACCACGACGGCCGTGTCGTGTATAAGAGCGTATTCTCCATCCCGGATCAAGCCGAGGCGGGTGGATATCCGTCGGGCTCCAAAGATTACTACTCGTTTAACTTCGGCAATATCCATGTTGTGGCCTTGTCGTGCGAAGGGGTCGCAATTGACGGCGCCCAAAAAGCGTGGCTTCAGAATGATTTGGCGAACAACCATTCAGATTGGTTGATTGCGTTTCATCACCGGCCGATGCACAGCGCCGGCTATCATCCCTCTGACGGAAGCTCCACATCGCTCTCCGAGAAGGTAAACTGGCTGACATTGCTGGAAGACGCCGGCGTGGATTTGGTCCTTTCCGGTCATAACCACGTGTATGAGCGGTCGTATCTGGTCGATAACCTCACTGGAAACTCGACAGACATAACGGCCGCCAATAGACTCGACACGTTGTTAGGCCGGCTCGATGGTGATGGCGCCTACAAAAAGCCGTTGGGTTGCGTACCGCACAAAGGGACCATTTTCATTACGTGCGAAGCGGGGGGTGTTTCGAATTCCTCGTCCCATTACCCTGTTCCCTATGGCTTCATCCCCGTCCATTTTGCCGGGTCTGATTTTGAAGGCTCGTTGGTCATCGACGTGAGCGGACCCAACCAGATGGACGTGAAATTCCTCTGCACCGACGACAATCCTTTCATGCCGAAGGATCACATCTGGGACCATTTTACCCTGATAAAGGAAGGTGTAACTGTTGTCGGGGGGAGCAGCCGTCAGCTTCCGGACGGAATTTCCGTCAGTAATTTTCCGAACCCGTTCAACCCTTCTACAACAATCATCTATCATCTGCCGCAAAACGGTTATGTGAGCATCAGGCTGTATGATCTGCTCGGCAGGCAGATTTCCGTCCTGTACGACGGATGGCAGGAACAAGGAAATCATGTGATCCAATGGACTGCTCAGGATGATCAGGGCCGTGAATTGCCGGGCGGAATCTACCTCGCGCAAATCCAATCTGGTGGAAGCTTGAGAAGCACAAAAATGATGTTGATACGCTGAATCCACACTGCGACCGCACGAGGTATGATCCGGAGTATGTTGATGTAATTTCTCATACACGCAACGCCAAACAGACCAAGAGGATACAATGGGTAAGATATTGTTCACTGCAAGTTTGTTCTTTATCGCCGTTTCATGTGCGACCGCGCAACAAGCGTACAATCCGCGATATTGGGTCGAAGGGAACATTGACCACCAGCAAGGCGTGGATGATAACACCGATGCCAGGTTGGCGGCGCTGATGGATGATGTGTACGCAAAGGGATGGCGCGGCGTCCTGTTCTGGGGTGCCGATCGGGACGGGGCAAAGATGAACTACTATTTCAAATCGCCTTTTCTCGAGAAGCAGGAATGGAGTGTATTCAAACGAGATGGGCTCGGCCCCGTGGTCAAGGCGGCGCACAACAAAGGATTGAAGGTGATGATCAACATCGAAGGAGTGAATCCCTGGCATTGGAAGCAGAACCAGTGGACTCCGGAAAACATCAAAGCAGTGGCCGATGACCTTGCAACCGACGGCGTCAATGCGGTGTTCGAGGAATGCTTTGAAGTCAAGCCACAGGTGTTCATCTCCCTTGCCCGCGAGCTCAAGAGTAAAGGTGTTGACTATGTGTCCGGGACAGATCCCATGCTTCTCCGAGAATCCCACTTCGCCCCCCTCTGGCCTGAAACCGGGATCATCGACATCTACAATTATTATCTCAAACGTGACAAGATCTTCAATATCGCCACGCTGGCCCAACACGGATCGCTGGGCTATGGATGGGCAAAATTCTGGCAGAAACCGACTTCGTTCATTTCTCCTCTAACCCGTAACTGGGGCATTGCCGGGGATTACTCACCGGCGGTTGTTTCCTACCTCTGCATGATCAGGGCGCTGCAGTTCCGTGTGGACAATTTCATGATTTGGGGAGGGATGAATCTGTTTGATCCGATCAAGACACAGGCCTAGATTTCAGAGTATGTGAAGAAGCAGGAAAACGACAGACCGTTGATGAACATTGTCGTTCTCTTGAAGCAACAGATCGAATTATCGGGCGGGGAGTTGGGAGATCCGGGTTGGAACCGGTTGTTCAACTCCGGCGACGCAATCACCTCCGGCGCGTTCAATGCGGGATATAATGTCATCGTCAGCGACAAGGTCGTTCCGGCCGATGCGTACTGGATTTACGCCTCCGGAGGAGCTGGCGATGTTCTGCCGGACGATGTGGTAGCATTATTCAAGAGCGACAAACCCGTCTTCGTTCAGTGCGGAAGCAGCATCCCGAGCGGTCCCGGCATTAGTCCTGGGTGGAAAACGGCGTTGGCGGAATGCGGCGTCGACGGAACGAAGCCGTCGAAGTTCGGAGGTGGAGAAGACGGCGATCCGGAAGTCTCTCTTCCAAAGAACCAGGAAGCGGAGCTCCCATACACCGGATACTACAAGGATATCTATCTCAGGTTCACCGGTTCCGATGTCCAACGCGGAATGGATTTGCGGGCCGGCACGGTCCTTTCAAAAGACGCCATCAACGGGACGATTTACTGCGAGCCGAACAAGACGTACGGCAGAGGTCCTTATATCGTCGGCAAGAACAAGAAGTATGTCGTGACCGGAACAGCGCTGAACTGGGAAGTCGCCTACCCCATCTCCAATCTTCTTTCGGGCGGCGGGATACTTCCTTCGTCGAATGTCTGGGGCATTGTCGGAAAGAGTGTCACGGCTCTTCTCGCGATCGAGACGACAGAGCTCGAAGTGTCGATCCCGGGCCTCGCCGATGGGTCCAGGGTTCATGTCGTTGTCTGGGACAAGAAGAAGAACAAGAAATCTGACGAGACGGTGACATACACGGCTCCCTACAGGCAAATGCTCCAGGAGTATGATCTCGTCATGATCAACGCAGTGAATTAATCTCATCAGGCTCGAGTACCTATAAGCAGGAGATTATCATGGATTCTCAAGCTCAGGTTCCGGTTGTCAAACAACGACTCATGAGCGTTGACGCACTCAGGGGATTTGATATGCTCTGGATTGTCGGAGGGAGGGAGGTTTTGGTCGGATTGGCAATGGTGTTCGGCGCCGACGTTACAACTGCTGTGGAGGCAAACTTTCATCATCAATGGGGGGAGTTTCATTTTTGGGATTTGATCATGCCTCTGTTCCTCTTCATTGTGGGCGTCGTCATGCCCATATCCTTTGGAAGACGTCTTGAGCACGGTACGGCCAAAAAGGAACTGTATAAGCACGTGTTCCGACGAGTTGTTCTCCTCTATTTGCTCGGCCTCATTGCCTCAGGCCATTTACTGAGCTTTGATTCATCCAGAATCCATCTCTGGACAGATACCCTTCATGCCATTGCGGTTGGCTATCTTTTCAGTTCGATCTTGTTCCTTGAACTGAATCTACGATGGCAAGTGGCGATCACTGTGGGGCTTCTCTTTCTCTACTGGGCGGTCATGGCTCTCATTCCCATCCCAGGAGTCGGAGCAGGATTTTATGAGCCCAAAATGAACCTAGCGTTCTACGTCGATGACTTGGTGCTTGGACATTGGCAGGAAGGAGAGGGGTGGACGTACATTCTGACCAACATGACGTTCATTTGTTCTGTGATGCTCGGAGTATTTGCGGGAAACATCCTTCTTTCAAAACAGACAGAGATGAAGAAGACCACCCAGCTGGCGGCGTTGGGAGTTGGCTGCCTGGTCGCTGGTAAGATCTGGGGGATTTGGTTTCCCATCATTCATTATCTATGGACCAGCTCCCTCGTGTTGTATGCAGGCGGTTGGAGCTTCTTATTGATGGCGCTGTTCTACCTGGTGATTGATGTCTGGGGATACAAGAAATGGTCATTCGCATTTGTGGTGATCGGCATGAACGCGATCGCAGTGTACGTTGCCTCTCATCTGTTCAATTTCGCTCTCATAGGAAATATTTTCGTAGGCGGATTTGCCAAATCAATCGGCCCGTGGAAGGATTTCGTTGAAGCCACTGCGGCCCTGGCAGCGACGTGGCTCATTCTCTACTGGATGTATCTCAGGAAAGACTTTATCAAGATATGACCCGCTGTTCAACGAAAAGTGAAACTACTCGAATTGGATAATCCACCATGGTCAAGAAAATACTATTAACCCTCTTCATTCTATCGCAGGTGAGTCTGACACGAGTGGTTGCTTTCGAGCAACCGCGTCAAGCCGCTGTAACTGCACCAGCATCAGTGAAGGGCAGGAACGTCGTGGTCAAACCCTACCGGGTGCTGGTGATTATCGGCGACCAGTGGACCGATCCACAGAGCTATAACATTGACACAAGGCGCGTCAAAGGAGGAGAGTTCATCGACGTCGTGACCATGCTGAAGATTTGGGGAGTGCCGTTTGATGTGTTGCGCCTCGACCAGCAGCGACTTCAGATAAACCGATTCCTCAACGGTGAGGCAGAGCCCAACTACGGATGCATCGTGTGGATGGCGGACCCCGGTAAGATCGAGGGTTTCTCCGCCAATTATCAGACCCTCAAGCGAGC
>JBARRO010000009.1:0-5175 GCA_049644265.1 Bacteroidota bacterium | reverse complement strand
GTCCGACGCCCGACCGACGGTGCGCGAGCGGATCGCGGCACTCGGCGATCTCGACATTGCTGACTATTCCGAGAGTGACAGCATCATCCCGGAGTCTGAAGAACTTATTGCCCACGACTCTTGCATTCGTCGTCCCGGCAGCCAGATCCATGGCGTCAAAAGAATCGTGGAATGTATTGTTGCGGATAACGAAACCAGACGCCGGGCCGGAGATCGCTTCAGATTGGAATTCAGAATACGCTTCCCCCACTTCCTGATCCTTGTTTTTCACATCGCACCAATACACGTACTCGGGAAGACCGTTGTTGAAATCACAATCATGGATCACGAAATCATGTGCGGCCGGAGCCGTTGACGTGCCGCGCAAGACAAAGGCGTATCGTCCGTAATCGAACGTGCAATGGTCAAACTCAAAATTCGCGGCACTTGAAGTGATGTCGAACAGGTACTGCGCATGAGATAGCGCCAGGTCCCTGAACTTGATGGAGGAAGAGTTGGAGACCGTGATGAGAGTCTTTGTGAAAAAGACCGATATGCTGTGCTTGTTGGGATCCAGTTCCGCCGGAACCGCCGCTCTTGGCAATCCAAGAGGGCCGACCAGATCATTGGGGTTGTTCTCAAGCCTGATGTACAAATGCGCGTCGTTTGAGAGGAGAATGCCGGGACCCTGATACATCGGGACAAATCCCTGAACGGGCCCATAATTCGTAGAGCGAAGATTGTCCATGACCTGGTACTCGACAAGGTGCAGATTGTCATCGAGCAACCAGGCATTCATGTACGATGAAGACGCATAGATGTTCACCGAGCGATAGAGATTGATGGCTCCATCGGAGAGCTCCCATTTCGTATTGGGTGCCGGCCTGAACTCGGGCATGCCCCCCGTGATCTCCACCTGTTCTCCAGGAAACGCAGATACCACAACGTTTGAGAGGCCGCTGATCGTAAATGCCTTTTCGTAGTACACACCACCCCGGACAAAGAGTGTATCATTGGAAGCCAACTTCGTCATGGCATATTTGACTGAGAACCACGGATGATCTTTCGAGCCGTCGTTTGTATCCAGGCCGCTCGTGGCAACATAATAGGTTGATGCCGCGCTTGTGCCCGTCAACAGCAGAATCATTGTCCAATTGAAAAAGAATCTGAAAAACGTTGTTCTCATGATCTCGATGATGCTCACGGACAATTCCCGCCCTAACGCCTGCTCCGCGCCTTCCTCAATGCGGCTTGAGGGAAGCTTCGGCTGCGTGAACAATATTCCCCAATTCGCGTTCCAGGATGTTCTCATGCGGGAATGCATGGCCGAGATGTTGTCGGAACCCCTCGGCGAACGAGACGCCGATTTCCCGTCCTCTTTTTGCCGAGAGCTCCCTTAACGATGAGTTGAGGTAGTCATCAACCTCGTGATGGGCTTTCAGCCAGCTTTGCTGACTCTCATGGCACTTAAACATCGTTTCTTTTATGTGCATGGTGCTGCTGATGTCGACCAGAATGGAGGGCCGTACGGCGGTTCCCAGAATGTCTTTCCCCTCGATTGGATCACAATAGAACAAGTGGGGAATTTTCAGGAACGGGTCCGTTCCATCGACCTTGATGTTGGCAATGCCTGCCGAAAAACACGCAGTGCGGACAACTTCGCTCGTCATCTCATGGTCGACCATGTAATCTTGCGGGCTCATCGTGAAGACGATGGCAGGTTTCACAGCCCTGATCAGTCCGATGACTTTCAGCAACGTGGGGCGGTCGTAGGCGATGAAGATGTCGTCACATTCCATGCAGTGGTAAGTCGCATCCAGCACGTTGGCAGAGGCAGCGGCTTCTGCCCTGCGAATCCTGCTGATTTCTTCGCGGGGCAACGTCGTGGAGCCGCAATCGCCAGGAGTCATCGTGGCGCATTCGATCGTCCATCCTTTTCTCTTCAACAGCGCAAGGGTTCCGGCGCACAGGATTTCGAGGTCATCCGGGTGAGCACCAATACCCAAAACGGTCTTTCTGTCTGCATCATTCATCGGTCCAACCGTTCCCTCTCAATCTGTCTTTTTGATGTTCTGATATCGTATATAGACTTTCGCGATCTGCAGTCGTGTGCAATCGTTGGCAGCCATTATGTGAAAGCTCTCTGTCGTGTCATGATCGTACTCTCTCAGCAGCGAAATCGGCGCCCACCCCCATGTATTCCAGCTCACGAGAAATTCCTGCGCCATCGTCCCATAGGTCACCCGAACTTTTTCAGGGTTTGGTGAATCATTCCGGATCAGCAGGCACAGTTGAAGAGGGCCCTGGTTTCTGATTTCAAGATTGGCGTTCAGTGGTGTTGAGAGATCATGGGCATGAAGACCATCGCTGTTCCTGCCGCCGGGAACCGAGTATTTTGTGTTCGTTTCAAAGTCTTCGAATATCTGACGATCCGGTAGAGCTTCGACGCGAACGAGCTCCTGCTGCCCTTCGCGAACAACATTATTCGTAAGGCGAAGGCCTGAGGAGGTTTTATCTTCCGCCTCAAAGAGGATCTTATTGGTGCCGTATGATTGACAGAACGCCGCCGCGATGTTTTCGATGTTTCTCAAATGGGCAAACGGAGCATTCGGATTATTCACCTGCGCCTTGACGGACAGGAGGTTCGCATCATTCACTCTGTCGATTGCGATTGGCGGCCTCTTTTCATCGTCTGTCGAGTACATAGTGATATCGGACAGGCGAAGGCCTTCGACATTCCTGCAATAGAGCCCGTAGGCCGGGAGCTTCTTGAACATCCTCGCCATCGGGTACGAGAATTCCTCGAACGGCACCTCATTAAATTGAACGGCCTCCTGGGTTTCCGCGTATCGGACGGTGTAGCCCCGAACCGTTACGTTCTTGATCCTGTTGCTGTGGAGACCCATGATACTCGACGGATACTTGGCGTCGATGACTGAGATGTTGCTGAGAGTAATGTCCTTCGCTTCGTCGACCTTGTTCGTATAGTGTCCAGGCTTGTACGGCCTCGCGCGAATACCGAGTCTGATAAAGAACGGCGTCGCGACCCTGACCATCGTGATATTCTCAACCAGAATATTCTGCATCATCCCACCATCCACTGTCATCAGCTCGATGCCTGCGTGAACCGGAATGTCACTGATCGTGCAATTGCTGACGGTGATGTTCCGGAACCCGCCGTTCGACTCGGTCCCTGTCTTTATTGCGGAGGCTCTGGTTCGGATCACACAATTCGTTATGACGATATCTTCGCACAGCGCGTCGCTCGTTGCTTTCATCACAATGGCGTCATCGCCTGTTGAGAATCGCGAGTTGGATACGGTGACGCGTTGACAACAATCAATATCCAAACCGTCCCGGTTGGCATTGACCCCATTTTCAATCACCACGCCGTCGATATTGACATCTCTGCAGCCGAGGAGATGGAGTGTCCAGTTGGCGGCCTCCAGAAGATGGACATCACGAAGGGTCACATGATCACAGTTCACAAACCGGATGAGGAACGGGCGCATATTCTGTGGGTTACCGGTCTGAAAGTTCTTCAGACCATTCCCGTTGATCGTTCCAGGACCGGTAATTGAGATGTTGTGAGCCCCTTCGGCAAACACCACGAAATATCGGGCATAGAGGCCATTGGTGCGAGATTCATACTTCTGTTCGATCTCTGTATAGTCTGCTGTGTTCGGACTTCCGATCAATTCCGCACCGGGCCCCACATACAAATCAACGTTGTCCTTGAGAACCAGGGTGCCGACCTTGTACGTGCCGGCTGGTATCTCCACAATACCGCCACCCCGTGAGAAGGCCTCGTCAATCGCTTTTTGAATTTGGTTTGTTTCCAGGGCGATTCCATTTCCGTTGGCCCCAAACGTTTTCACATCAAACCGCAACTGGGCCTGGAGCACCACCGGGACAAGAACGCACGCCGCCAATCTCATGATTTGTGTACGACTCACGATCCTCCTCCGACAAAGGTTGTTGGTGTCATCCGACGGACAGCTCTCCATGATCCACTGCAGAATTCGAACCGGGCTTCCGCTCAACGCAGGTCCCACCTCCAACGCCCGCCGATCACACACACAGCATGGACATGAAAGCAGAAACTATGAATGGGGTAACCAATGACGACAACGGAGCGCTGCGAATGTTGCCCGCCGCGGCAAGATTGCCACCGCAAGGGGCAGTGGCAATCTTTTCTCCGCGGGAAAACCGATCTGTTATGCCGTCACTAGTCTGCTGGCGACTTTTTTCGCAGCACTTCTGACGCCGTGGATCATCATGTCGATGTCATCATTCGTCAGCCTCGGATGCATCGGGAGGTTGAATTCTCTCTTATAGAAGAACTGGGAGGCATTCGGACACTGATTCGGATCATACCCCATTTTCTTCAATCCCGTCAGATGGAAGGTAGGTTGGTAGTGGAGTATGCCTTGAATTCCTTCTTCCTTATAAAGAACTCTCATGAAATCATCCCTGCTGGCGCCAAGCTCCTCTTCTTCCACGCACACGGTGTAGAGGTGGAAAACATGTTTGGCCCACGCCTCTTCGAAGACGGGGGTTATTCCTTTGATCCCGGTGAGTCCTTTGGTAATCTTGTGGCCGATCTCCCTGCGTTTGTTTGTCAACATCTCGAGTTTTCCAAGCTGTGCGATACCGACAGCCGCCTGGATCTCGTTCATCCTGTAATTATTCCCCCAGTGCCCGTTCACCGAGTCGACATCAAAATGAGACGGCAGCCAGTAATCCAGGTTGCTTTCTTTGTTGATTGTGATGTTTCCGAAGTTCCATTCTGTCTGGCCGGGCTTCCAATCACGAAGGTTCATACAGCGTAGTTTATCAATCGCGTCTGCGAACTCATCGTTGTTCGTCGTCATCATTCCGCCCTCGCCGCACGTCGTCATGTTCTTGAGAGAGTGGAATGAAAATACGCCGATGTCCCCGATGCTACCGGCCTTTCGCCCTTTGTATTCGGCGGCATGGGCGTGTGCACAATCTTCCATCACCAGCAAATGGTGTTTCCTTGCTATTTCCATGATCGGGTCCATATCCACCATGTGACCGCCATAGTGGACGACGTAGATGGCCCTGGTCTTCGGGGTCACTTTTTCAGCGACTTTCTTTGGGTCAATGTTGAATGTGCGGGGATCGATGTCGGCATACACGGGAGTCGCTTTTTCTTTGAGAACCACCAGCGAT
>JBARRO010000008.1:0-4076 GCA_049644265.1 Bacteroidota bacterium | reverse complement strand
CACCATTGTCTTGCATAATCGGCAGCAGACATTTCCGCTTCACCATCCTTAGTCTTCCTTGCTTCGCTGAACTGCGGATCTCCGAAGTCCAGCCCAAGCCACCGTACCAGACCCTCCTGCGCGATCTGACTGACAGGTCTTTGTGCGGCGGCAAGGAATGTCGGATTGTCAAGATTCTGGATGAGTGCTGCAACGACCGACGTACCAGGCGTAAACTCACCCCTTCTGGCGTGTTGATAGCACGTCTTGCCAATTGCCTGGATCGACAGGCCTCGGATTTCTATATTGTTGTGAGAATTTGCCGCCTCGGTCAAAGCTTCAAAAGCCGAAGAGGTGCCGATCTTCTCAAGGGCAAGGACTGCGAATATCTTATTGGGAGGGAGTCCTCCGGAGTCGGCGAATTGTTCAATTGAGCCTCGAAGCGTTCCGGACGATAGCAACTCAATAAGGCCCGGAATCGACGAATTCCCTCTGTCGACTGCTCTTTCAATAGCTTCATTAGAACTCAGTTCTCTCCAAGTGAAAATGTCAGCAAGCTCTTGAACACTTGGAGACTCAGAGAGAACTGGACCCTTGACAATCGGACGATCAATGCCAACAAACATCCGGTTGACACGGATGCTATCTTGTGCAAAAAGGGGAAGGGCCACAAGAAAGGGGGATAACAGAACAAATAACTTCATTGAAACACCTCTTGATATTGTGAAAATCAATTGGGCCAATTTGAATGATCTTGGAATTCCATCCTTTGTTTCCGTAGCCACTATTTCACTTCGTCAAATGACAATGACACTTCATTCCAAAGGTATCTGGTTTTACTGACTGAAAGCTTTTTCAAGACTTGCCGCTTTCTAATTTCATCAGCATAGTCCCCCATTGTCATTTCACCTTGCACTAAATCCACCTCTTTCTCCATCACAATGTCTTCTAGGCTATCGTTATCAAAGTCAACAAATCGAATCAGATTCGTGGTTCGCAAAAGGATCCCTTTCTCTTGCCCCATGTTGGCGTTACATTCAACCGGTTTGTACGAGAACACGGTTTTGAATCTCCCTCCTGTGATACCGACAATTGTTCGGTGCTCGGCATAGTGTCCAGAACCATACTCTATCGTTTCTAGGTTTAGGGTTGAGTGATGGTTCAAAGAATCAATAGCTAGCCATGCCCCAATCGCCTTTACGTTTAGTGTGTCTACGAGCTTATTCCCATCTAAATCTTCTTCGAATAGAAATACCTTGGCCAAACTTGGATAGAATAATCCAAGAAGGTAATAGTGGTTTCTTCGATCCAAAGATTCGATCGTGTACAACCTATAGTCTAGATAATACATAAACTCTTCAACGGCGTACTTGTCCTCAGTTTCGATTTTTTGAAACCTCGCCGAATCACTGGAATACAAATTAAGCCGACGACTGTCAAAGAATTGCTTTTCCGGTCTTGTCTCTCGAAGGAAATCAAGAACAAACTTGTACCTCAGCTTTCCTCTGAGATTTGCGACTAATAGAGAATCCCCAGCTGCTGAGCAAGGACTCCAGAGGAACGCCATTAGAAGGAGTGTTTTGATGATGTTCATGTCAGGGTTCTACGCTATCGTGTGTTTGTGAAGAAGTGTGTTCCGTCGATGTGCGCATAGAACCAACCAGTTGGAGCCAGGCTGGGATTATTTATGAAACTTCTAGCGTCTACAAAAGGTTGTTGATTCCCAGCAAGATCGGGGTCGTTGCCGAAGAACATCGAGTTCCCGATCGCATTGGCAACTGATCCAGTTCTAACGCCTTCAATGGCCTTCATTGCATCTTGTTTCATGTCGGAGTATAGGACTTCCAATGAAGCTCGCGAAGTTCCACTTGCCAGTTCCTTTTTTGCTGGTAGTAGTTCGTCATTTATTACACCTGTGAGGATGTATTGCCCCCTTGAGTTAAAGAAGCCTTTGATTTGCTCAGGCTCGACAATTATTGCAATTAGACTGTTGAGATTATCATAATTGAAAACCAAACGATTCAAGATTGCATAGGCAATCTGAGCCATTTCCTTTTCGGTCACTCCTTCTCCGCCAACAGCAGCGGTTAAGAAAAGAATTTCAGTTGCACTTAGCCCGGCAATCACTTTGCGCAAAATCATATTGTGAACCTCAGCTTCATTAGCGCCTTTGGACTTCCCAAATTCCTTCCCTGTGACATAATTTCCATCAGGTCCCATCGCAACTACACCACCTCCACTACCATAGAGCCTCTCATGCCACAAATCAAGTCCGCGTTCGAGAGAAGACAAATATGCCCAATTATCGTGCGAATCCTCACGTCCTCTTCCTGTCGGATCAACAAAAGAAATTGGATTTCCTCCTACGTAGCCGTACGGCGCGAATCCCTGATGCGCAGGATCAGGCGCATAGAAATACCCCAGATCGCTATCGTACATTCTCGCCCGGAAGTTATGAAGAACAACCCCCTCGTCGAATTCTTGTCCCGTGAATTGATACGGCACTGAAACGTTTACACTATCTCGCCTCTGCGTCCCCATTGCGTCAAAGTCGTACGTTGTCACAGCTGCGCCACTTCCGTTTGAAAGCAACCTTGTCGACCCCAGGTGATCCTTGTGGACATAATACCAAGTCTCATCGTCCCGCATGGCAATCAGGCCCGTCGGCCCATACACGAACACTTGTTCCACACCATTGCTTGATTTCGTCATAATAGGATAGTCTTCCAATCCACGCAGGTAGACTTTTTTCGTGCCCGAGCGTTCCGTATACACTCTTTCTTTGTTCGCCTCATATTGAAAATATGTTGTGACCCCCGACTTTGTCTCCGTTATGGTCATCTGGGTGAATGCGTCATACGAGAGAGAGAGGGACTTCGACACAGTTGACGTGACGCTTCCCGTCTCATTATAACCGTAGTCGTTCCCGCTCCCGTCAGTGTTTTGAACCTGGTTTTTTCCAGGATAATAGTTATAGGCTTGCTTCGTGCCTCCCCCTCGCTTGAGCGAGTCGATATTCCCATTAGCATCATAGGTTGTTGCATTTCCGGATCCGACGCCGATATCCATGTCTGAGAGCGTGTTATCCGCAACGATCAGTCGCCCAAAGTTATCGTACTGGTAACTGTACGTCAACGAAGAAGGCCCCCCCGCGTAATAACTGGAAGTAGTGGACGCGATCAGGCCGTGGTAGAATCCCTCGTTGTTGTTGTAGCCCCCGCTGGAATAACTCAGTGACTCGGAGTATAACGAGTTGCTGATACCAGTTATTAATCCTTGAGGATTATACGTGAACGTTCTGGTTTTTGAACCTCCTCCACCGGAAGGATTGAGAACTTCAGTGGCCATTTGACCACTAGAGCCATAGGTGTAGTTGGCAACTGGATCTCCGTCGAGCCTACCGACCTTTGTAACCCGTCCCATCTGATCGTAGGAATACGTCACGCTTACATCCTCCCATTTGCTTGCAGGCAGGTCAATTTGGAGCGATCTCCCCAGAAGGTCGTAAGCGTAGCGCGTTGAGTACGTCGTTGAAGAGCTGTACGAAACCACCTTGATGTTCTTCTCAGAGATATTCCCGAACTTGTCGTATGAGAACCGTTCGTTCACTTCAGCGAAATCGAGGTCATCGCTGTTTGTAAGAACAGAATCTACTCTGCCGCTGGTACCGTAGTAATATTTCTTTCTCCAAGCTTCGGAATAGGCTGGGTAGTATGACGTACTGTCGGCATATCCCTGCCACGCAGATCCGTCTCCCCATTCCTCTCCGATGAGTTTTCCTTTTTCGATCACTCTGCCAAGATTATCATATTTCCAGTAAAGAACAATAGACGGATCCGCAGCTTCCCCTACGGCGTCAACCATGAACCTCAACCGTCCAGCTTTGTCGTACACATATTTCGATGTCCCTTCATCGGCGTTGTTCTTTTGCTTCAGTCGTCCCAGGAAGTCGTACGTGTATCTGGTCGAATCTCCTTTGGGGGCAACAGACCGAAACGGCTGATTCAGGAACGTATATCCGGTGATCGACGCGATTGAGTCCGAGCCCGCGTACGTCGACGAACGGACTACCCTTCCGAGATTGTCCATATATTGCC
>JBARRO010000007.1:0-2215 GCA_049644265.1 Bacteroidota bacterium | reverse complement strand
GTTTCATCTTTTGGCGGGGGCGCAGAGGAGGCGCAAAGGTCAGCAGAGCATCCTGAATGTAAGTCAGATCCCCACTGAGAGCGTGTGGGGATGACAGCTTCCTTTGGGTGATTCCTCAAAAAAAGGTGACCGTCATCCCCGCTCGTTGTTAGCGGGGATCTGATTTACTACGGAAGCCTAGGTGGAATTCATCAGAAGTGGCATTCGACCCATCCCCTATTAGCACCCCATCCCTTCCAATCATTTGTCGAGTCGCATCCGCGTTATAGCTCGAGTTCCATCCCTTCCGCGCACGCAAAACAGTCAAGTGAGCTGCCAGACTTCGCAATGAACTCCCGGCACGAATGGACTTGTCGGTCCAGATCCTCGTCCGTACGTTCGGGGTCGTGGTGAAACAGTCCCAGCCGCTTCACGCCCGCATCCATCGCAAGCTGCACGGAATCCATGAACGTCGAGTGTCCCCATCCCGATTTCGCAGAATATTCCTCCTCGGTGTATTGGGAGTCATGGAAAAGCAGGTCGGCTCCCCGGCAGGCCTCGACGTAGGCCTTCCGCGGTAATCCGCCTTCGTGTTTGTACCGGATCTCGTTGTCCGTAAGAAACACGAAGCTCCTTCCTGCACTAACGAACTTGAATCCGTACCCGCCGTTCGGGTGGTTGAGCGGAATCGAATGACACTCGACGGAGCGGTCGCAATCGGGCAACGAATGGTCGCAGACTGCGCGGTCGCAGTGGCATCCTTTGTTGAACGTCGCTTTCAGCGCGCTGAGGTCCACGGGAAAATACGGGGCTTCCATCTGATGTGTCAGATACTTCCACACGTACTGCTGGGCTCTCGGACCGCCGCAGACGTTGATGGAATATCCCGGCACATACGCGGGAGAAAAGAATGGAAAGCCCGCGAGATGATCCCAGTGCGAGTGAGTCAGCAGGAGGGTGATGTGCGAGATCGATTTGTCTTTCAGAATGGCCTGGCCGAGCTTGCGGATCCCCGACCCGGCGTCGATAATGATGGGCTGGTGTGTATCCGACTGTACTTCGACGCACGTAGATTCGCCGCCGTATCGCAGAGTTTCAATTCCCGGCGTCGTCAGCGATCCTCTGCAACCCCAAATTTTGATGACCATGGTTGTTCCCTGTAGGAAATATTATTGAGCAAAAGGTAGGGATGGGTGAGAGGAATTGCAAGACGGGGATTCTCAGATGTGAGAATCAATGATGGATTGAGAATTCCGTGTCGACGCCACCCTCAACATGATTGCATTTCCCAAAAAAATCTCTACATTCACTTCCAGCGCCAGCAGTTGTTGGAGCATGTTTGTGTGGCGGAAGGAAACCTCCTGATGGTCACGGAGGTTTTGTTGTTTTCTCGGGAAACGATGCCATGAAATGCTCAGCCTGTTCACAGGAAGTCCCGGAGTCTTCAAAATTCTGTCCCGAGTGTGGCAACCCGCTGTCATTTTCAGCCCGGCCCTCCGATTCGAACGACCGCACCAATCTGTTGCAGAATTACGTTCCCCCCGAACTCGCCAAAAGAATTCTTTCTGCCGGAAAGCAGATCGAGAGCGAACGTCGTCTTGTGACGATCTTGTTCGCCGACGTCACGGGATTCACGGCGATGTCGGAAAAGCTCGACCCCGAAGTTGTCTCCACGGTCTTGAATGATTGCTTCAAGGGCCTCATTGCGATTGTGTACAAATATGAAGGAGTGATCGACAAGTTCATCGGCGATGAGATCATGGCGATTTTCGGAGCGCCCATTGCCCATGAAAACGACCCTGAGCGCGCGGTTCGGTGCGCACATGAGATGGTGCAGTATATTGACCGCTTTAATTCCCTCAGCCCGGTGGCCCTGCCGACGCCTCTCGGATTACATATCGGATTGAACACGGGCATGGTTGTGGCAGGCAATGTTGGAAGTGATTTGCGGATGAATTACTCGGTTATCGGAGACACCGTGAACCTCGCCAGCAGACTGGTGCACGTGGCTGGTAAGAACGAAATTGTGATCAGCGCGGAAACCCATCGGAACGTTTCTTCTTTTATCCGTACGGAGAACCCCGAAACCGTCGAAGTCAAGGGCAAAAGCGAACCCGTCAAAGTCTATAAAGTCCTTTCCGTCAATGCCGCTGTGGAGCCGGGCACGAGAGTCGCGCTGGAAGGTCCCCTGGTCGGGAGAGCTCAGGAAGTAGCGGTGGTGAACGCCGTACTCGAC
>JBARRO010000006.1:0-7303 GCA_049644265.1 Bacteroidota bacterium | reverse complement strand
CACAAAAGGCGTACAACAACTTGGCTCCATGCTTGATGATTCCGCGCCATTCCTGCTCGGTTCCGGGCATGAATCCGGGCACGTCCTCAAACACCACGAGCGGAATATTGAACGCATCGCAAAAACGAACGAATCGGGCGCCTTTAAGTGAGGAGTCGATATCAAGCACACCGGCCAGCACTGCGGGTTGATTGGCTACAATACCCACCGACCGTCCACCCAACCTCGCGAATCCAACTACAAGGTTCGCTGCATAGAGTTCCTGAATCTCAAGAAACTCCCCGCCGTCAACCACTTTCCGTATAACGTTCTTGATGTCGTAAGGTTTGTTCGGGTTCTCGGGAACAATGGAGTCGAGTTCGGCGTCGGTTCGGTTCGGGTCGTCGGAGGATTCCAGCAATGGCGGATCGTCAAGGTTGTTTGAGGGGAGATACGCGAGGAGACTCTTGATTCCCTCGATACACTCAGCCTCGTTTTCCATCGCGAAATGCGCAACCCCGCTTTTCGTCGCGTGGGTTACCGCTCCCCCGAGATCCTCAAACGACACGTCTTCGTGCGTTACGGTCTTTACCACATTCGGGCCCGTCACGAACATGTAGCTCGTATTCTTGACCATGAACACAAAATCCGTGATCGCTGGAGAGTAGACCGCTCCCCCCGCGCATGGCCCCATGACAGCCGATATTTGAGGGACGACACCCGACGCAAGTGTGTTCCGGAGGAAAATATCCGCATAACCACCGAGGCTGACAACACCTTCCTGGATCCGAGCTCCGCCTGAATCATTCAGTCCGATCACCGGAACCCCCAGTTTCAATGCAGTGTCGAGAATCCTGCAAATCTTCTCAGCGTGTGTTTCCGACAGCGATCCGCCAAACACCGTGAAATCCTGACTGTAGACGAGAACCGGCCTTCCGTTGACTGTGCCGCGCCCCGTCACAACTCCATCCCCCAGGAATTTTTGCTTGTCCAACCCAAAATCCGTCGAACGATGCTGGACGAACATTCCGATTTCTTCAAAACTCCCAGGATCGAGCAGCAGATCAATTCGCTCCCGGGCGGTCAGCTTCCCCTTCTTGTGCTGATCGTCAATCCGTTGTTCTCCACCACCGAGAAGTGCTTTCTCCCGCAATTCCTTGAGATACTTGATTCTTTCCGTGCTCATTGGTTTGGCCATTCGAAGAAGGTGAGTAACTTCAATATAGGCAAGGTTGGAAGCCAAATCAACCTGCCCAACCAGGCAGTCTGACCTTGCGAGTGTGAAACAAAAAAGGAGGAATGAACGGGGCTGAAAAGCTATTTTGTGCGCTCGGCTTCCGCCGGGACGGACAACGGGGAGCCGTCGAGTTCCTCAACGTCCTTGTCCTGCATCTCTCTCTTGAAACGCTCTTCAAAGAGGGTGTAGAGACATGGAACAAACAGCAACGTCAGTATGGTTGAAACGGTCAATCCGCCGATTACTGAAATTGCGAGGGGCGCTTGCGTGGACTCTCCACCGATCCCGGTCGCCATGGGGATCAGGCCAAGGACGGTCGCGAGTGATGTCATCAGGATGGGTTTCAGTCTGGTCCTACCTGCTTTCACGACTGCGTCATGGAGGGAAAGACCTTTCATCCTGAGGTGATTCGTATAATCGACCAGCAAAATGCCGTTACTCACGACAATTCCTACCATCACAATAATCCCTTGAAACGACGTGACCGAAAGCGTGGTCCCGGTGAGGAACAGGGCCCAAAACACTCCAATGATGCCAAGCGGAACTGTGAACATGATGATGAACGGATCAAGGAGCGACTGGAATTGTGACGCCATGACAACGTACACGAGGAGAATAGCCAGCGCAAACGCAAGGGTGAGGTCCCGGAAAGTCTTTTCCTGTTGTTCGACATTACCTCCGAGCCGAACCTCAAACCCGGGCGCCAGTGTGAGCTGCGCGAGTTTGGAACGAATATCAGACGCAACACTGCCGAGATCCCTCCCGGAGACATTCGCCGTGACGTCGACGATGCGTTGCTGTTGTTTTCGGTCGATCTGAACAGGCGCACTGGCTTTTTCAATTCTTGCGACGTTGCCAAGAAGCACCTGCTGCCCTCCGCTTGTCGTCAGGACGATATTCTTCAGGTCTTCAATATGAGACCGGTAATCCTCGCTGAGCCGGACGAGGATGTTATACTGGTTTCCCGATTGTGGATCCGTGAACAACGACGCCACCGTTCCGTTGATGCAGGTGTTGATGGTATTCGAGATCTGCGCGGCACTGATTCCCAAAACGCCCGCCTTATCGCGGTCGATCTTCACGCGCAGTTCCGGGAGGTTATCGTCCCGGCTTACCTGGACATCCACTGCTCCCGGCGTTGCACGAACGATGGCCGCTACCTCTTTGGCCAATGCCGAACCTTGTGCAAGGTCAAACCCGCGGATTTCTACATCGATGGGCGCGCTCGATCCAAAATTCAGCAGGAACCGCAAGAATCCCCCGGGATTGATGAACACATTTGCGCCTGCCATCTGGGAAATTTGCGGGCGAATCGCCTGGATAATTTGGAAAACGGATCGCTCGCGGTCGGCCGCGGGCGTGAGCGCAACCTGGATGCTCCCCGCATGGCTCCCCTGGTTTCTCCCAAAAGCGCTGCCGCTCCGTGAAGGTGGAACCCCGACATCGGTAATCATGGCGTTGATTTCGGGAACTTCTCGTTGCAACGTTGCCTCAATTTGCCGAACGACCTTGTCTGTTTCTTCGGCACGAGTACCCACCGGCATTTTTACCGTGATGTTGAACTGTGCCTCGTCCTGATCAGGGAAAAACTCCGAGCCGATGAATTTTACCAACCCGACAGAGAGAACTGAGACTCCAAGAATGCCCAGAATTACGAGTCGCCGGTGACCCAGGGTCCATTTCAAGGCCGTTTCGTACCGTTTCTCCATCCCCTCAATCCCATCGTAGAACATCACCCTCGTTCGGTCCGCGAGTTTCACAGACGTACGATCCAGGTGCCTTTCCGGCGGGAGATAGTTCAGGCACAAAAGGGGTGTGATCGTTCTCGAGACAAAAAACGATCCGAACAATGCCACGGCGATCGTGATCGTCAGCGGGATGAAGAGCAGTTTCGCAATTCCGCTCAGGAAGACAACCGGAAGAAACACAATGACGGTGGTGAGGGTCGACACAAAGATCGGCGCGGCAACTTCCTTCGCCGCATCAAGCGTTGCCATCATTTTGGAACGATGCGGATCGCGTTGGTTGTAGTGCCGCGCAATCACTTCAAGCTCGACAATGGAGTCATCCACGAGGCGCCCGACGGCAAGCGCAAGACCGCCGAATGTCATGATATTCAGCGTGATATTGCCGAACCGGAACCAGATAAAAGTCACGAGGATGGAAAGAGGAATGGCAAACAGGATGATGACCGTGCCACGAACATTCCTGAGAAATATGAGAATGATAATCATCGCGAACACGGCACCCAGGCCCGCTTCACGCTGCAATCCCGAAATGGTCTGGCGGATATAGAGAGACTGGTCGAACGTCAGCGAGAGCTTTACCGACTCCGGAACTCCCGTGAGTTTCGGAAGGCCCTGAAGCACATGATCCACGACATCGACCGTGTTTGCGCTTGCAAGCTTTTGCACACGAAGGGAAAGACCGGGCTTCCCGTTGATCCGGATGATTTCGCTTTGTTCCTGGTAGCTGTCTTCGACGGTGGCAATATCCCTGATTCTGATCGGTACGCCGTTCACAATCCTGACTACAATATCCTGCATCGGCTTCACCACATTAAAACGGCTTTCCGTTTTCAGGGAATAGTCAAACGGGCCCGTCTTCAGGTCTCCGGACGGAATAATCAGGTTGGAATTGGCAATGGCAGTCAGAACATTCTGAACGGGGAGCTGGAGCGCCTGGACGCGGTTACGGTCCAGGATCACATGGATCTCGCGGATCCGTCCTCCGGACACCTGGGCCGCCGCGACTCCTGACAGGTGCTCGATTTGGGGCTCAATGATGTTAAACGCGAGGTCGTAAAGATCACGCTCATCGATATCGCCGGAGACCGCAATCGTACACACAGGGAGATTCGTGATGTCGAATCGGAGCACGGACGGCTGGGAAACGCCAAGAGGCAACAGGTTCAGGATCCGATTGACCCTCTGCACCACGTCGATCATCCCCACATCGACATTTGCGTTCCAATTGAAATTGATGCGGACCGATGACACGCCCTCCCGGGTTGAGGATTGCACGTAGTTCACATCATTCACCGAGCTCACCCCCCGCTCCACGATCGCAGTCACAGACTGCTCCATATCGAGTGGGCCCGCTCCTGAATAGTATGTGACGGTTGTTACAACCGGGATGGTGATGTCCGGAAGAAGATCGACGGGGAGTTGCTGAAAAGAGACGTAACCGAGTACAACGATGGTTACAGCAAAGAGAAAGGTCGAGATAGGATACTTGAGTGCGAGTCTCGTGAGCCACATAGACAGTTGCCGTTACTGCTGAACAGTAACGTTGCCCCCCTCTTTCACGAGTTGCTGGCCAAGGTAAATCACAAACTCTGACCCATTGAGTCCGCTTAAGATCTCTGTACGGGAATCCTGCTCGTTCCCGATTGTCAGCCGTTTGCGCCTGGTGATGTTGTTTTCGACGACATAGACGTACGGACCCGTGTCGTCGCTCAGGAGTGCTTGTGTCGGGATCGTCAGGGCGTTCGGATGTTCCTCCACGATCAGGGAGACTGCTGCAAACATTCCCGGTTTCAGGAGCTGGCCAGGGTTCGGGATATCAATTTCCGCGGCCATGGTTCTCGTGGCGAGATCGATGGACTCGGCATAGCGCGAGACACGTCCTGTGAATTCCTTCCCCGGGTAAGCGTCTACGGTAACAACGGCCCGGGTATTCCTGGATATCTTCGGAACGTCCCGCTCCAAAAGATTGATCGTAATCTTCACCTGATCGATATCCATAATGGTAAACAGTGTTGTGTTGCTCACGGACATGACAGCCCCGGGGTCCAGATATCGTTTTGTCACGTATCCCGAAAAAGGAGCGGTAACCCGTGCGTAGCCGAGCCGGGTTTTCGCGAGTTCATAATTTGCCCGGGCGACACCGAAGGCGGCTTCGGAGTTCTCGAGATCTTGCTTCGACACCAGATTCTGTGTCCGCAACTCCTTGATCCGCTGGTAGGTCATTTCCGTGTTCTTGAACGTTGCTCCTGTTTGCAGAACCTGCTGATACAACTCCGTTGAATCAATCGAAGCGAGGAGTTGATCTTTTTTGACATAGGACCCGATGTTCACAAAAACCCCCTCGAGGTTTCCGGTGACTTTGGAGAAGATCGTCGCCTGCTGTCCGGCAACAACATCGCCGTTGAACGACAGTCTGTACACCACATTCTCCCGGCGCGGCTGTTGGACTTTGACGAGAAGGGATCGCCCTCCCCTTGCGTCTTTTGACGGATCGCTGGCAACAATCTTGTACGCCACCAGTCCGCCGAGGACGAGAATTCCGGAAACCAAGAACACATACTTACGCATACGGAGTATTGTCACTCACTGTTGGGAGATTTCATTCATACCGAAGCGCATCGATAACGTTCGCCGCCGCCGCCTTCCAGGCAGGATAAATTCCGAAGAAAATGCCCACGAACGAGGCAAACGCAAAGCTGACGACGACCGAGCTCAGGGAGACACTTGGCGAAAGGTTGCCATAGGTCGACAGAAGATACGAAGCGACAATGCCGATGCCAATGCCCATGCATCCTCCGGCAACGCTCATGACGACGGATTCGATGAGAAACTGCCACATGATGTCCGTCCTTCGGGCACCAATGGCTTTTCGGACTCCGATTTCCTTGGTTCGCTCGGTCACAGAGACGATCATGATGTTCATAATGCCAATTCCTCCGACCAGCAGCGACACCGCTGCTATGCCCGCCAGCAGAAAGGTAAAGGTCTGCTGTGTCTCCTGAAACGTTGCGATGATATCAGCCTGGTTGCGGATTGAGAAGTCGTTGTCCTGGTCTTCACGGAGCTTGTGTTGTTTCCGAAGGGCCCGTTCGATATCGTAGAACGCTTCGTCGGAACGTTCGTTGCTGACAACCTTGGCGGTTATTTGGGAGAGAAAATCCACTCCAAATATCCTTCTTTGTGCGGTCTTCAGAGGGACGACGATCTGGTCATCTGGATTCTGAAATCCGCTTTGTCCCTTGGATTCAAGGACACCAATCACCTGAAACGAGTTTCCGTTGATGCGGATTGACTTTCCCAGAGGGTCAGCGCCCAGGAATAAGTTCTCAACGATCACGGAACCAACAACGGCGACTTTGGAAGCCGCCCTCTCCTCCGAATTCGTAAAGTAACGGCCTGAGACAGCATAGAAGTTCCTCACACTCTCGTAATCCGGCGTCGTGCCGATGATCCTTGTCTGCCAATTTCGATTCTCGTATTTCACCTGGGCCGACCGGTTAAATTCCGGCACCACAGCTTCCAGGGCGTTCGACTGTGATTCGATGCTTGCGACATCTTCATTGCGCAATCTCACGCTTGTGCCAAATTGAATAACCGTTACCCCGCCACCACGCTGCGCACCGGGGCTGATAAAGAGCAAGTTTGAACCGAGGGCCTGGATTCGTTCCATCACGGCCTTTTGCGAGCCTTCGCCGATTGCGATCATCGTAATGACCGCCGCCACGCCGATGATAATCCCCAGCATGGTCAACAGCGCCCGGAGCTTGTTTGCAATGAGAGCGCTGAGCGAAGTAAGAAAGCTTTCTTTGAAATTCATATGATGCCCTAGCGACCACCTCGCGAAACCGCCCGGTTGCCTCCGCCAATTCCGCCTATGGAGGTCTGTGCGCGCATTCTGTCGTTCATTTGTTCGCTTGCAATCTTCGCCCGCGAGATCGTTGTTATTTGGATCTCAGCGCCCTCCTGAACTCCATCGACGATCTCGGAATTGTCAAAATTGCTTGCGCCGACTCTCACGAGATGCGGTTTAAAGTCGTTCTTGTCCTTCACAACAAGCAGCCGCCAGCGGACTTCGCTCTGGGTGCTGATTTGTGATTGACGCCGTTGCCTCTGCATGCCGCCACCCTGGTCGCCTGAAAAGGAACTCTGACCGCCCTCTCCCTCGTCCCCCCGCTGCATTCCTCCACCTTGCCTCCCTCCCTGCTGAAATCTTCCCCGCATTTGCCCGAACATCTTCTGCCGTTCCTCAGGAGACATTTTTTCAAACTGTTCCCTCATTTTCGCACGCAGCTTTTCCCTTTCTTCAGGAGAGGCAGTCTGCATTTGCTGGCGCATTTTC
>JBARRO010000005.1:0-101731 GCA_049644265.1 Bacteroidota bacterium | reverse complement strand
CAACATGGTGTCAAGCTTACGCATAGCCACTCCGTGGAAGTCCTGGGGTAGTGCGCAAGGTAACATGTCAAAGAACAATCTGCAAAACTAGAACACAAAGCTGTCTACTTCTATTTGTCACATAACCCCTATCACCTAAAATCTATCTGCTAATCATGTCCGAGACCCCCGAACAATACACCGCACGAATCCTAAGCTACCAGCAGGGCAAGAAGCCGATGGCCATTCTTAGCGCCACAGCTGGAAAGATCGTGAAGCTTCTGATGAAATCCCGTCCGGCTTCTTTAAAGAAGCGTTCGGGGCCGGACAAGTGGTCGGCAGGAGAAATCCTTGCTCATCTGGCTGACTCCGAGCTCGTGTTTTCTTTCCGTCTCCGTCTTATCCTGGGTTCGAACGGAACGCCCATTCAAGCATTCGATCAGGATGTCTGGGCAAAGTACTCGCAATATGCAAAACTGGAGCCCCTCGAGTCGTTTGAGCAATTCAGGGTTCTTCGCGAAGCCAATGTCCGGCTGCTGAAAATGATTCCGAAGGGAATGTGGGATTATTACGGGATGCATTCGGAACGGGGGAAGGAAAATGTCGTCAGGATGACAGAGATGTTCGCAGGACACGACATTAATCATGTGCGGCAATTAGAGGGGATGTTGAGAAGGAAGTAGGTGGAAGGTGGGAGGAGTGAGGTGATAGGTCGTAGGATACAGGGTGAAAGGGGGCACCCGAGAATGGAAAAACAACCGATTAGGAGTTTTGAAGATCTGGTGGTTTATCAAAGGCTTGTTCAACTTCACCTGGAAGTGCATGAGCTGACGCTACGATTCCCAAGATTCGAAATGTATGAACTTGGTTCGCAGTTGAGGAAATCGTCGAATTCGGTTCCTGCAAACATCGCAGAAGGTTGGAACAACAAGCACATAAACACTTGGAAGGGGTCAATAGGGCTTTTGGCGAGTTGAGAGAAACACGACATCATCTGGAACGAACCAAACCCTAATACCTATTACCTGTCACCTATAACCTACGACCTATCACCTAAACTCTAATACCCAACACCCAGGCATGGACATCAGGAGAAGAGACTTCATCAAAATCTTCGGCGGCGCGACCGTGGCGACTGCTTTGCCGGGTTGTACCCCCCAGAAGCCGCAGTCTCTCATTCCGTACATCATTCCGCACGAAGAAATAATTCCGGGGAAAGCGGCGTGGTATGCGAGCGTGTGCAGGGAGTGTCCAGCCGGGTGTGGAATTCATGTTCGGGTGCGGGAGGGTCGGGCGGTAAAGGTCGAAGGGAACCCGCTTCATCCTGTGAACCGTGGAACGCTCTGCTCCCGGGGTCAGGCATCGCTACAGGGCTTGTATAACCCGGATCGCATTCAGCATCCTTTGCGAAAGAAAGCCGATGGTTCGTGGGAACAGCTGACGTGGCAACAAGCCGAAGAACACATTCTCGGTCATCTCAAAGCGCTCGACAAGCAGGGAAAGAGCAATTCGGTCGCATGGCTTACTCCCCACCTCACAGGCTCTCTCGATGCTGTCGTCGACGACTTCCTGAAAGCTGTCGGGTCGAAACGCAGGGTTCGATACGAACCGATCGCTTACGAAGCCCTGAAGAAAGCGAACGAAATTGCGTTTGGCCGGGCAGTTATTCCGACCTATGATTTCGCATCGGCGAAGTTCATTCTCTCGTTTGGAGCGGACTTCCTCGAGACATGGCTCTCCCCTGTCGGGCAGGCGCGAGAATTTGCTGCGATGCGTGAATTCGACGGCAAGAGCGTCCATCCGTACGTGTACATCGGTCCGCGGCTCTCCATGACGGCGACGAACGCGGATGAATGGATTGCACCGATTCCCGGGACCGAGGGAGCCCTCGCTCTGGGTTTGGTGAACGTGATTCTCACCAACGGAATGGCAACCGGACTCGGGCTCGCGGAATCCAATGAGATTCTGAGAATGATCCAGGGCCTCGCTCCGCGGAAGGTCTCGCAAATCACCGGAGTCAGTCCCGACCGGATACGGTCGCTTGCAAAAGAATTCGCCGAAGCATCACCCGGCCTCGCAATAGGAGGCGGACCGATGCTCGGAAGCGAGACCGAGGTGGCAACGCTTACAGCGGTCAATCTTTTGAACTTTGTCTGCGGCAATATCGGCAAGACAGTCAGAGTCGACCGACCCTTGTCGCTTTCCTCTTTGAACGGCTACGCGGACCTGCTTCGCCTTGTTCGATCCGCGCATCAGGGTGAGATTGGCGCACTCTTCTTCACCGAGACAAATCCAGTTTTTTCTGCTCCTCCGGGTGCGAATTTCTCCGAAGCGATGGAGAAGATTCCGCTTACCGTTGCATTCTCGTCCTTTATGGATGAGACCGCCGCTCGCGCACAAATCGTGCTGCCGGTCCACACACCCCTCGAAAGTTGGGGGGATTATGAGCCGGCTGAAGGAATCTTCGGCTTCATGCAGCCTGTCATGCAGCCAGTGTTCAAAACGACCAGAATGTTGGGGGATGAAATTCTTCTCCTCAACGAAAAGATTTTGGGAAAGACTAACTTCTCGAAACTCAGTCAGCCATTCTATGAGTACGTACGTGTTCGATGGCGGACGGTACAGCGAGCCATCGGCTCGCGTCAGGATTTTGAGACATGGTGGATGGAGGCGCTTGCAAACGGAGGAATTTTCAGAGAAGAAGCCGGAAGCAATCCGCGACTGCGATGGGCGAGTTCGTCGGCCGACCTGAAACCGATGATGAACGAATTCGAGCGGCAAAAAACGGCGGCAGATTTTC
Organism: Bacteroidota bacterium; assembly: GCA_049644265.1. GTDB lineage: Bacteria > Bacteroidota > Ignavibacteria > UBA10030 > UBA10030 > JBARRO01. The sequence continues at coordinate 98,952 of JBARRO010000005.1, read as the reverse complement.
TCCTTCTCACGTATCCGTCCTTGAATCATTACGACGGCAGGGGCGCGAACAAGCCGTGGCTTCAGGAAGTACCGGACCCCATGACGATGATTACGTGGGACAGTTGGGTTGAAATTCATCCGCAGGATGCGGAGAAGCTTGGAGTAAAACGCGGAGATATTCTCCGGCTGACAACGAAGTACGGAACTCTGGATCTCCCTGCGTATGTCTACGCTGGCGTCCGGCCGGGCGCGGTTGCGATTCCCGTCGGCCAAGGTCACACCGAATACGGCCGTTACGCAAAAGGTCAGGGTGCGAATGCGTATACCCTGCTCCCTCCGAATCCACTGGCGTCGTCGGGAGCGTTGCAGTGGTCCGGAATCCCGGTTGCCCTTGTGAATCGCGGGCAACGAATTCAATTTGCCGATGTTGCCGGCAGTGATTACCTCCACGGCCGGAACATCGTTCAGGTCGTGACTGTGGAAGAGCTCCTCCGTCAGACAAAAGAGCTTGCGGAGGGAAGGCATCCGGTTGCCGAAGAGCAACCCGGCAGCCCCGGAGCGCCGTCCTTGTATGAACCGCATGAACATCCGCTACACAGATGGGGAATGACGATCGATCTCGACAGGTGCACGGGGTGCAGCGCTTGCGTGACCGCGTGTTATTCGGAGAACAACATCCCGGTCGTCGGGAAGAAGCAAGTGGAGATCGGCCGAGAGCTTTCCTGGCTGCGCATCGAGCGTTTCTTCGACGATCCCCCGGCGGATTCCACAGCGCCGTACTCGCCGAACGCCGAATTCCTTCCCATGCTTTGTCAGCATTGTGACAACGCTCCATGCGAAACGGTCTGCCCTGTGTATGCCTCTTACCATACGCCGGAGGGACTCAACGCCCAGGTCTACAACCGATGTGTCGGCACACGGTACTGTGCGAACAACTGTCCGTACAAAGTTCGCCGGTTCAATTGGTTTGATTACGAATTTCCCGAACCGCTCAACTGGCAGTTGAATCCGGACGTGACAGTGCGAACCAAGGGTGTCATGGAGAAGTGCACATTCTGCGTCCAGCGGATTGTCGAAGCGAAGAACAACGCAAGGGTGGAAGGCAGAGCCATCATGGACGGAGAGATCGTCACCGCATGCCAGCAGGCCTGTCCCAGTCAGGCAATTGTCTTTGGCGATCTTAAGGATCCTGAAAGCAAAGCCAACAAACTCAGAGAGAAGCACAAACCAAGAGACTATCGCGTGCTCGAAGAGCTGAACACGCAACCGGCGGTGGTGTATTTGAAGGAGATTAGGAGCTAGGAGCAGGAGTCAGAATTCAGAATTCAGGAGTCAAAAGGTAGAAGCGGGAAAGTCGTTAATTAGCCAATTAGCCAACCAACCACTCACCAATTACTCACAACTCAATAGTCAATACTCAACACTCCCCCATTGATCGACTACAAACTTTCATATTCCCAAACAGATCTTGATCTGACTCAAACGCTGAACAAGCCGAAGAAGTGGTACTATGTCCTGGTCTTCTTCCTCGGTCTTGGCGTTCTTTGGGGCGCGAGTTCGTGGGTGCATCAGATCCTGACGGGAATTGGGGTTGCGGGGAAAAACAATCCCGTCGGCTGGTATCTCTATATCACCACGTTTGTGTTCTGGGTCGGTATCGCACACTCGGGGACTCTCATCTCGGCAATTCTCTTTCTCTTCCGGGTGAAATGGCGTGCTTCGGTGTATCGAAGCGCTGAAGCGGTGACGGTCTTCGGTTTGGCGACTGCCGGGTTATTCCCGCTTCTTCACATGGGCCGGGTCTGGGTGTTTTACTGGACTCTCCCCTACCCGCAGATGGGCGGTCTGTTTCCCAACTTCCGTTCGCCTCTTGTGTGGGACGTGTTCGCGATCAGCACGTATCTCACGGTGAGCTCGATTTTCTTCCTCACAGGTATGGTGCCGGATGTAGCGATTGTTCGGGATAAATCACGCGGATGGAGAAAGAAGCTGTACGGATTCCTGGCACAGGGTTGGCAGGGGACGGACAACCAGTGGCGTCACTACACGGCGGCGTATGTGTTTCTCGCCGCTCTCGCAACGCCGCTTGTTATTTCGGTGCACAGCATCGTTTCGTGGGACTTCGCGATGAGCATTGTCCCCGGCTGGCACAGCACCATCTTCGCGCCGTACTTTGTGGCGGGCGCGATCCACTCGGGGCTGGCCATGGTCATTCTGATTCTCATCCCGATGCGAAATGCATTCCGGCTTCAACCGTACATCACCGACTATCATCTGGAAAGTCTCGCAAAGTTCCTCCTCTTCACAGGGAGCGTGGTTGGGATGGCGTATCTCATAGAGGTCTTCATCGCCTGGTACAGCCACAACCCGTGGGAGCAGGCAATCTTCAGCTACCGCGCCTTCGGCGATTACTGGTTTGCGTTCTGGTCCTTGTTTGTCTGCAATCTTCTCATACCGCAGCTGTTCTGGCTGAAACGATTTCGGCGAAGCATCCCGTTCCTTGTGTTCGTCTCCGTCGCGGTGACGATCGGGATGTGGTTTGAGCGGTTCACGATCATCGTTACTTCGCTGGCGCACGATTATGATCCGTATGCGTGGGGACTTCCGACGCTGACGTGGACAGAGATCGGAATCGTGGTCGGGAGCTTCTCATGGTTCTTCTTCCTGTTCACGATCTTTGCCAAGACGCTTCCCGTTGTCTCAATGTGGGAAGTAAAGGAACAAATGGAAGTGCCGACAAGTGGGGGGAGGAAGAGGAAATAGGAGGGGGTGCAGGGGTGCGGGGGAGCAGGGGAAAAGATTTTCGACAGGAGCATCGAAGATCCGATGCTCTCTCAAGTTGGTACGGCTTGAGCTCGAATAACCAATGAGTGCCCACAAAGGCCCAAATATTTTCGCGGTGTTCCCGGCAATGGATCTGCTGTTGCGGGGAATTCATGAGCTGAAACAAGCCGGCTATCAGAATTTTCTGGTCTACTCTCCTGTGCCGCATCACGAAATTGAACATGCGCTGCACCGGCCGAAGAGTCCCGTTCGGGTCTTCACACTGATCGGCGCCCTCACCGGCTTTTGCAGCGGCTGGGCACTGACGATCGGGTCCGTGCTGAATTATCCCCTGATTGTGGGAGGCAAGCCGCTGGTTTCCATCCCTCCGTTTGGTGTTCTTGCATACATCCTCACCATCCTGTTCGGAGCGCTTGCAACCATGATCGGATTTCTGGTGAACGCCCGACTTCCACAGCTACGACTGTCGCAAGGTTACGATGAACGCTTGTCAAGCGATCACTACGGACTTCAGGTTTATGCAGAGGAACGTGCGTTGGTAAAATGCGAAAAGTTGCTCAAACGTGTCGGAGCCGTGACCATACGACGCAGCGGGGTGATCCAATGACTTTGATATCCGCGAGGGCGAAGTATTCTCAGCTCCTTGATTTTTTATCCCCCGCGCACCCTTGCCCCCCTGCACCGTTGCGGCAAATTCATTCCGCTTTTGCCTATAGATTGCTCGCCGGCCTGTTGGTTGCTCTTCTCTTCCTCATCTCCTGCACCAACGACAACGGTGAAATCGGCAATTACCGTTATCGCTCAGACATGCAGGAGCAGCCGTCCTTCAAGCGGCAGGAGGACCCGCTTCCACCCGTGGAAGGAACAGTGCCGGTTCACGGAGTCGAGCTCGCCATCAAAGACTCAGCGACCGCCGCCAAGTTGGTAAATCCGGTGCGTTGGACGGCAACGAACGCGGATTCCGGAAAGTTTCTGTTTGAAACCTATTGCTCACCGTGTCATGGTCTCGGTGCCAAAGGCGACGGACTCGTTGCACAAAAATTTCAGGTGCCCCCCGATCTGACACTGCCAAAGTACAACCATGCACCGGATGGGTACATTTATTACTTGATTCGCAATGGCCGCCTTGTGATGCCCTCATATTATGAGGCTGTAAAGTCGCGCGAACGATGGCTCATTGTTCATTACCTCCGAACGCTTCAGAAATAGCATGAATCAACTTTCGGCTGAATCCGTGCTCGTCGCACCGCCCAGAGAATACCCGCGCGCCCTCATACGGACATTGAGAGTCTTCGCGGGGCTCGGAGCTGTCGCTCTCGTGGTTGGACTTCTCGGGTTCCAGTCGCAACGAGTGTGGATTTCGTATCTCGTGAATTTCTGCTTCTGGTCGGGACTTGCGCAGGCGGGAGTCGTGTTCTCGGCGGCATACCGTCTCACGAACGGAACCTGGGGTGAGACAATCCGACGAGTCGCCGAAGGATTTGTTCTCTTCATTCCTCTCAGTGTCCTGCTATTTCTTGTGACGTTCCTGGGGCGGACGTTTCTCTGGCCGTGGATCAACGAACCGATTCCTGAAAAGGCTGCCTGGCTGAATGAACCCTTCTTTTTTGCGCGGGTCGCCGGTTATTTTCTGGTTCTCTCTGCTTTGAGTCTGCGTTACGTGTACGTTTCCATTCGTCCCGATATCGGCTTGCTGAAGTCCCACGGCGTGGTTCCCAATTCCCGGTGGGTCGAGCGCATTGTTTCAAATTGGCAAGGTCACCACGCCGAGCTGGAGCTGCGCACAAAAAGGCTGACGAAGCTCGTTCCCGTCGTGATCATCACGTACGGAGTTTTGTACTCGTTTGTCGGTTTTGACGTCGTCATGTCTCTCGATCCCCATTGGTACAGCACGATGTATGGCTGGCTGTACTTTGTGCATGCATTCGACGCCGGGGTTGCGGCAACGATCATCGTGGCGATCCTGGCAAGGAAGTACTTTCATCTCGAGGAGCAAGTATCCACTTCGCAGTTTTATGACGTGAGCCGGCTGCTCATGGGTATTTGTATGCTGGCAGGAGGGTTCTACTGGTCTCAATACCTCGTGGTCTGGTATGGTAATCTCGGAGAGGAGATCGGTCGCCTCATCGTTCGGTTCTCACAGCCCCCGTGGCCCGTATTCCAGTGGAGCGTCATCATTCTGCTGTATTTCTTCCCCATCGTCATTTTTCTGAGTCGGGGCGTCAAAGAGCGTCCACGGTTTCTGGTTGCGATTGCCGCAATCATCCTTGCTGCAAACTGGTTCTACCAATTCGTTGAAATCGTCCCTTCGCTTTGGAAAGGACAGGCTCCGCCGCTGGGTTTGGTTGAGGCCTGCATGACGTTGGGATTCCTCGGCCTGGTCGGACTTTGTTGGCTGGCCTACGCAAGGGTCGTCCCCCTCATTCCCGCCCCGGTCATCGGAGATGTTGAACCCCGGTAGCGTCCTCCACTGCACGTTAAGTCTGCTACCACCGCAATTCGCGATTGCCACGACAAAAACCTCTTTCCCTCCCATGAGAAAAGAGCTCCAACCATCCAAAGTGCAACTGTGCGACCAGTGCGGACTTCCCTTTGGCGCCGGTGGACTCCGTCGCTCCGTGGGCGGAGTGGAACTCTCCTTCTGCTGTCACGGCTGTTCTTTTACGAACTCCGTCATTGGAGAACGCGGCGAAGCGGGGAATGCCGGACTCTTTCTCGCCCGTCTGGGATTCGCAGCGTTTCTCTCCATGAATATCATGGTCCTCAGCTGGGTTCTCTACGACCGGAAATGGATTACCCTGGGACTTGAACCGGAGATAATCCCGCCGCTCGAAAAACTCCTCTTTGTCCTCTCCCTCCCGATCATGATCCTTGTCGGCTATCCGTTTCTCCGCAACGCAATCAACGATATGCGTGAGATTCGCCTGTCGATGGATAGCCTCATCGCACTCGGATCGTTTGCAGCATTTCTGTTCTCTTCCTACCGGGTCTTCGTCGGAAAGGGCGGAGTTTATTTTGACACGGCGACAATGACCATTGTTCTCGTAACGGCTGGCAGGTATATCGAGGCGACGGCGAAGTTGCGAACGTCCAGCGCAATCCATGCACTGCTGGAATTGCAGCCGGACAAAGCACGCGTATTCAGGCGAAGAAAAGAGTTCCTGATTCCGACGACGTACGTCTCGGTGGGCGAATCCATCAGAGTGCTGCCGGGCGAGCGAATTCCTCTGGACGGAGTCATTCTCGAAGGAAGCACAAGCGTCAACGAGTCGATGATAACGGGAGAATCTATGCCGCGAACAAAGCGCGAAGGCGACCGCGTTTTTGCTGCGACGGTAAACGTCGACGGAGCGATCACGGTCAGGGTAACAGCAACACAAGGAGAGACGGTGCATGCTCTGATTGTAAGACTGATTGAGGAGGCGCAGCGCTCCCGTTCCCCCATTCAGCTTATGGTCGACCGAATTGCAGCCGTATTTATTCCGGTGGTCATCGCCCTTGCAGTGCTCACCTTTGCGGCATGGATGTTCTGGTCGTCACCAGAGACCGCGTTGCTTCACGCGCTCACCGTCCTCGTCGTTTCCTGCCCGTGTGCTCTGGGCCTTGGCACACCGCTGGCGGCAGCAATCGCAATCGGCAGATGTGCCGAGGATGGAATTCTGGTCCGGTCAACGGGCATTCTCGAGAAGTTGGCCGCAACGAAAAACATGGCGTTCGACAAAACCGGAACCTTGACAACGGGGGCCATGAGCGTTTCGAGAGTCGAAGCCACCGGCGGTGTGAAGGAATTTCTCTCCGTGCTGGCGTCGCTTGAAAAGAGGTCGGAACATCCTGTCGGAAAATCCGTCGTCCGTCATGCTGAGGAGAGCAACGTAACACTCGTCGAAAGCAAGAACGTAAAGAGTGTGGCGGGATTGGGACTTGAGGGGATGGTAAGGCTCAACGGACGGTGGGAAAAAATATTTGCGGGAAATCAGCAATATGTGGGATCGAAAATAAAGGGTTCGCGGAATCAATTCCGGAAATTCGACTTAGAAGGGCAGGCGGTAGTTTTTGCGGGATGGGCCGGAAAAATCCGTGGCGTTGTGGCGCTGGTCGATTTGCCACGGGAAAATGCGAAACGCACGATCGAAGACCTGCAACACTCCGGAATTTCAACCGCACTGCTCTCGGGCGACTCCCACGAGGCCTCGAAAGCCCTCGCTGGATCTGTCTCGATTGGGCGTGCATATGGCGCGCTTCTCCCCGCGGGAAAGCTGGGAATCCTTCAGAAATTGAAAGAAAACGGGGTGACCGTCATGGTGGGCGATGGGATAAACGATGCGCCTTCTCTGGCAGCAGCGGATGTCGGCATAACGCTCGGATCAGCGACCGATGTTGCCAAGGAGAGTGCCGACGTCACAATCGTCGGCGATCATCTGGAAAAAATTCCGCTTCTTGTGAAGTTTGCCAAAAGGACCGTCGGCGTCATCCGGTGGAATCTCTTTTGGGCCTTCGGATACAACTCGATCGGCATTGCGCTCGCGGCGGCGGGAGTCCTGGAACCGGTCGTTGCTGCCCTGGCGATGCTTGTGAGCAGTCTATTCATCATCGTGAATTCGCGCCGACTGAAATTTCCCCTCCAGTGAAATAGAACACGGAACAAGCCGACAGAGCTGATTGACACGGATGATAGGAGCTTAAAGAAAATGGTTCTTGAGTTCAAAGAACTCCTAAACCAAACTTACCGTATGAATCCGTACCATCGGCTCCTTCCATGTTCTCCAGTCGCGACAACAGTTGACAGTTGTTCGAAAATCTGCTACTATTGCGTGGTTGCAGTGCGGAATTATTCTGAGGGGATTCACCCATGGAAAACCTGGCGCAGCGCGCGCATGATGAACGCGGCGAACGTACGAATGTCTGGATTGTCGACGACAACGACTACTACTGCTTCGTCCTCTCCCATGTCCTGAACGAAAGCAGCTCGGTCGAGTGCACCCGGACGTTTACCAACCCCGAGCAGGCCCTCCTTACCCTCAAGACGGAAGCGTCAGCCCCCGAAGTCATTCTCCTCGATATCAACATGCCGCAAATGAACGGCGTGGATATGATTGCCGACATCAAACGCCTTGCTCCGGCTATACACATCGTCATGCTGACGGTGAACGACTATGATGAAATGGTTCGGAATGCCATCAAAAACGGAGCCGAGGGATATTTGCTGAAGAGCCTTCCTGTTGAGGAAGTGATCAAAGGCGTGGAATCGGTCATGAGTGGAGGGGCGCCGTATGACCCCATGATTGTGCAGAAAATTCTCCGGATCTTCTCGCTTCAACCAGACTCACATCCGGACTACAGTCTTACTCCCCGCGAAAAAGAAATACTACAATTCCTCGTGAAAGGCTATACGATGCCGACAATTGCGGAGCAATTGTCCATCACTTACGCAACCGTCAACTCCCACCTCAAGAGCATACACTCAAAATTGTCGGTTCACAGCAGAAGCGAGGTTGTTGTCAAAGCCCTCAGAGAAGGCCTGGTTTAAACCCTCCTCTTTTACTTGTTCTGACGAATTTTTCCGTTTTTCCCAAAAATCCCTAGTTCTAGGGATTGCGGGAGAGTGTTCGGGGTTCGTATCTTGAACCGTTTCTTTCAGGTTCGTAAACGGTCCCCCTGGCGGAATGCAATGGCCTCGCAGGAACCCGCCCAACGCTTGTGAGGGTTGCCGGGGGGACTCTTTATAACAAACCTTTCACAAAGGCCCCTCACCTGAGTCAAGCTCCATCAAGTTCTACATATTCTTCATCCAGACTTCTCTCAACGCGCGTTGTTCTGCCCAAGGATTCTCATTGGCAGCATACACATGCCGCATCACTCGCGGCTGGAGAACCGCGGTGAGATCGATCTCTTTGTCTTTGCGTCTGATCGTCATGATCGTGGTACTTCCTGGCTTCCGGGTTGTCAACTCTCCAAAGAGTTTTCGGGCATTTCCGAGCTTGACAGGGATTCCGTCGATCTTCACAAACGTATCTCCCCGCATGAGCCCGGACTTCGAATCACTGTAGACCATTGTTACCACGACATTGGTATCGACGGCGGTGATACCCACTCCCAGGCCGCTCCTGCTGCTGTCAACATCCCCCACCTCCCTATAAGTGATCCCGAGCCAGCCAAAGTACTCTTTCAAAGGAAGTTTCTCCGTCCCTTTGATATACCGGTTGATAAAGTCGCCGACCTCGGGGTACGTTTTTGCAACCACCTGGTCAAAAAATTCATCCTCCTTGAACGCACGCTTCTTGCCGTATTCCTTCGAGAGTTGCATGATGAGTTCCCGCAATCCCGTCTTGCCGTGGGACAGCCGGAGCAGATCGATATCCAGCAGGGTGCTGACGAGCGCGCCCTTCTGGTAGATGTTCGGATATTGGTCCTGCAACTCCGTCGAACGCACTCCCAGGGTGGTAAGACTGATTTCCGGATCGTAGTTGTCGTTGCCATTTGTCATGCCTTGCATGACACGCAGGTACTCTGTAAGTGTGTTCAGGCTGTCGCGAAGCTGGAGGATGTGTGCAGCCCACTCGGTCGTTCCTTCGTAGAACCAGAGATGCTGCGACATGACGGGCTTCACGAAGTTGAAATGCTCGACGAGCTCGCTGTGGATGTTGAGAGGGATATTCACGTGGAAGAATTCGTGAGCCACAACAGAGACGACATCGGCAGCGTAAGAGGGGCGGAGCGTGTCCTCTTTGAAAACATACTCCGAGCTGTACGAATGTTCCCAGGCGCCGGCCGAAAATGCGCCAAAGTAAAAAAGAAAAGCATACCGGTCGACCGGAAGGCCCCTGGTGAACTTCGCTTCTGCGTTGAGAGTGCTTTTCAAGTATCCGAGCATCGTATCGGATGTGATGAGGCCGGTTTTTGAGTACGTGTACACACCGATGGTTGCCCCACCGACGGTGGTTGTCGCGGTTGAGAGGTTCCCCAGAAAGAAGGGCGAATCGACAACCTGATCAAAGTCGTCTGCGAGATAGTAACCATCCCCATCCCGGGTGAGAGCGGTGCCGACTTTCCAGTCAGAAGGAAAGCGGAGCCTGATCTTGATCGGTTCCGCCTGCATGCCGCTGAAATACCCGAACACGCACTGGCCGTTCAGCATGACAAAATCGTCCGAGATCGTTGAGCTGCACATGGGGAACATCCGGTGCTCGTCGACATTTGAATCCCAGATATCGACAACCGCGTAGGTGATACTCCGAACATCAGAAGGGCGCGAAATCGTCCATTGGTTTGTCGAAGAGTGTTCGGTTGGCACCTCATTACCCGATCGATCGAGCGCCTTGAAGTCCCGGACAAATCTGCCAATGTCCATCGTTTGGTAGGTTCCCGGGGCGGTTGATGCAAACTGAAAAATGTTGTTTGGCGCCGACAACCGTTCAGGAGTCAGTGTCACTTTAAACGTATCACCAGAACGGTCGTTCAAGTCGACTTCGAACACTTGCTGGCTGAACAGAAAACTCTCTCCGGCAATGCAGAGAATAACGAACACCATCGATGCGCGAATGTGCTTCATAACTCCTCTTTAGATAAGTGCTGGGGGCTGGTTGGTGGTCTGAAAAATCTGAAAATGTTGTATTCCTTACGGGATTAGGCGTGATTTGTTGCAGATTGTGATTATATGCCATCGTTATGAAGCAAGGGAACGGGGGGAAGAGCCCCTACATCTCCTCCGCTCCAATTCTCCCTTGCTCCGTTGCGCAACGAGATTCCCGATATTCAAATAGACCGCGCCAACCATTGACACATCCACAAGGTTGCCAGCATGCCCTCCCTTGTTCCCGTCCTGATTTCTTAGCATCTTCCCGCCACGCGATCGACACCTACCATCACAAAAGGGAATCACCCAATGAAGCTCCGAATCCTCGTATTCCTCGTTGTTGCAGTTTCGATTATTTCCGCACAAAACCAGCGGCCAGTCAAGAAAAACCTCTTTCTATACTTCGATAAGGTCGTCGCGCCGCCTGCTACCAGCAAGGAGGCGCACGCAAAATGTTTCTGCGACTCAAATTACGCGGGAACATGCAGTTCGGACACGTTGTTCAACGGGCTTCTTCATGAGGTGCTCCAGCTCCAAAACGAAATTTCCATGCCGCCCGGGACGGAACAGGGAGAATTGATGAAAAAGATGCAGGACCCGGAATTCCAGAAGAAAATGCAGAACATGAGTCAGGAAGAGAAGATGCAAATGGCGATGCAGATGTCGCAAGCGATGACGCCGCCGGCGGCAATGCAACCAGAGCGCCCTTCAGTCACCGCTGCGTTCAAAGCCTACAGTGATCTCAACCAGGCCGAAGCAGAGTCCGCACAGAAACTCGGCGAGGCGGTACAAAAACAAATGCAGGAACAGCAGGAGCTTGAAGCAAAGCACAATGCGGTGGACACGTGGCAGGAGGAGGAGACGAAGAAACTGCCGGAGATAAGCACCGGTGAGAGTGGTGGACCCGACCCCAAGATGGTCTACAAGATCCACATGAATGGATGGAAGAAACAGCTTGCCATTGTTGATGAACAATTGAAGAAGTCGAACAAAGCCTGGGCCGAGGAGAAGGCACGACTGAAGAAACAGTTTGAGCCGTTTGAGGCAGCCCTTGAGAAAACGCATTTCGGGGAGGATGCAAGGAATTCTGTGATGAAATCGTCGCTTGGATCCGGGCAGGTCCTCATGCTCTCCGCTGTTCAGAAACTCACAAGTGCATCGAAAGCCCAGTATGACGATGCCGCGGGATGGTATGAAAAAATGTTGGCGTACCAGAAGCAGAATGAGTATTTGTTTCAGGAGAAATGATTGCGTGGGAGAGATTCGCGACCTCCCTCTCACGAGGTCGAAAACCCGGATCTAAAGAGATTCAGTGTCGTCTCCCGCTCCCTCGTTGATGCTGACCCCGCGCATGCCAATTTTGTCAACACCCATTTGACAAAGCGACAAATTTGTCGTATTCTCTGTTTGGATGTCAAACTCTTCCAAAACTGGCCGCGGTGCTTCCTTCAATCCCCCCAACCGCTTCGAGGAACTTCACGTCGAGCGGGCACCCGAGGAAATCGCCCAGTACTTTGACGATCCCGAGCCGGACCGAAAGATCCTCACGAAATTCTTCCTGGATCACACCAAATCCATCCTTGCGAAAAACGACAGCCCCGACCTGGGATTCACTTACAGCATCAATCCGTATCGTGGCTGCGAACACGGATGCATCTACTGCTATGCCCGCCCCTCGCACGAGTACCTCGGATTCTCAGCCGGCGTCGACTTTGAAACGAAAATTCTCGTCAAACACGATGCCGCATGGCTGCTTGAGAAGCAATTCCGGGAGCGATCATGGCAGCCGCAGGTAGTCCTTCTCTCGGGAAACACGGACTGCTATCAGCCTGTTGAACGGAGACTCCGGCTCACGCGCCAGTGCCTGGAGGTGTTTCTCAAATACCGCAATCCTGTATCGATGATTACGAAGAATGCACTGGTGTGCCGGGATGTGGATGTTTTGAAAAACCTGGCCTCTCAGAATCTCGTGTTTGTGATCATCAGCATTACGACCTTGAGCAGTGGATTGGCGAGGAAGATGGAGCCGCGGACATCCAGTCCCGCAAGGCGTCTGGAAGCGATTGAGAATTTGGCGAATAGCGGAGTTCCGGTGGGAGTCAACGTTGCGCCCATTATCCCCGGCCTCAACGATATTGAAATTCCTTCCATTCTGGAAGCGGCTTCAAAACGCGGTGCCACCATGGCAGGCCAAACCCTGGTTCGTCTACCCTACGCCGTCAGAGATTTATTCCTTGATTGGCTGCACCGGGAATTTCCGGACAAGGAAGTGAAGATTTTGAATCGGATCCGCGGTGTCCGCGACGGAAAGCTCACGGACTCGGAATTTGGGAAGCGGATGACGGGGGAAGGACCTCTGGCTGAGGCGATTGGCCATCTTTTTGATACAAGCTGCGCGAAGTACGGACTCAACCGTAGCAAATTGAAACTCTCCACGGATCAGTTCATCCATCCCGCCGGCTCGCAGCTTGATTTCTTTGGTTAGGCACATACTAATCCTTCCTCGGATCGGTCCTTCGTTGTACTCGGGCGAGCCCGGCGGCAGCTGCAAGGGCAACCAAGAACGCGGGCACTCCTGTCATTATGGGCCAGACCACCAGCGCCACAGCGAGTAATGAACGGTAGCCTGGAGTTGCCCACAACTCATGAATGTTCGCTGCGACTGCAAGGCCAAAGGCCCCCAAGGCGGCGGCCATGGATACGTGAAATGCTGTTATGCGATGAGGATGGCCCAGGCGAGACTGCTCGTACCCAATATGAACAGCGAAAGCAGCTGCGCTAACCAGCCACGCGGCCAGCCGCCACAGAAATCGCATCTCATTTGAGACTGCCGACCCGGCGATCGAGCCAAATCCGATGCCCACGACAACGTAGAAAATGCCGAAAAGGATCACCGCCCTGAGCCATTGATATTGACTTGAGGCCATTTGTGCGCTATTGCGATTGTTTCAACTGAGAACAGAAAATTCGATTTCGGTAAATGAACAATAGGGTTAACCGAGCCGGAGGATTCGTTGGGAAGCATTCTTACTAGAGCTTGTTGAGTGTCTCAACTTGCTTGCCGCCGTCTGTTGGACAGGAGCAATTGGTTAGAACACAAAAGAACCTACTCTTCTTTTTGACGTTGCTCAACAAGGCGATAGTAACGAGCCAGCTCATTGGCCTTGAGGCGGCTGCCATAACTCGACCTTGTTTCCCTCCGGATCAATGACCCAGGCAAACTTCCCATACTCGGAATCGTCAATCTTCTCGAGCACATTGCAGCCTTCTTCCTTCAAGACCTTGACCAAGGCGTGGAGGTCTTCTACTCGGTAATTGACCATGAAGGAAGCAGAGCTCGGAGCAAAGTGATTACTTTCTTGCGGATCGATGAGCCAGGCAGTTGTGCCTGCAACCGGCTTGCCCTCGGCGTCGGTCCAATCGAAGGCAGCTCCGCCCCAGGATTGGACATCGATTCCCAAGTGCCGCTTGTACCAAGCCTGCAGCGATGGAGCGTCTTTGGCCTTGAAGAAGATGCCGCCGATACCGGTGACTCGTTTCATGTGACCTCCTATGTGGGGTGATGGTGAGATAAAGTGTATTCTCTGCGGCCCAACAACGGATTACTTTGTACAGTAGTATATAACCCCACTATCCGGCGTCAATCCCATTCTTTCTGCGCCTTCTTTGTCCGTCAAATCGCTCACCATCGTAATCGCCACCATAAACCCTGCTTCTCTCAGTCGCTCAACGTAATCCAGACCATAGCGTCGGGCGTGGTCCTTCTGACCAAAGGCCCTTAATCGTTCGCGAGGGTCTATGAGGGAGGGATCCTCAAGTGTTTTTTTGCTCACAATCGGGACGAGCAGAATGGCCCATCCATCCTTCTTGAGTACTCGATAGAATTCCCTCATCCCTTTCTTGTCATCAGGCACATGTTCCAAAACGTGACTGCAAAGAATGACGTCGAATGATTGGTCGGTGCATGGGATATTGGCAATGTCCATCTTCACCATAACATGAGGATGAGACAGATCCGCCGTCAGGTAATCGCGATCCAGCAATTCCCTGAACCTCGACTCAAAACAAGGTTCTGGCGCCACGTGGAGCATCTTTTTGGGATTGCCGTCAAAGAGGTCGGTGTTCTTTTGCAGAAACAGCCAGAGAAGACGGTGACGCTCGAGAGCACCGCAATACACGCATTGGGCATCCGGACGCGGCACGACTCCTGCAGTACGGAAACGACGGGATGATTTGCCGCATATCGGGCAAAACCTTCCCTCTCCATAATAGAGCGCCGGGGCTAGAACGTCTCTTATATGCCGGAGAGGTCTCTTCGCCCACTCTGGCAATCTTGATATAACTGGTGTCATATCTTCCGCCCCACAATTCGCATCCTCTTGATGTACCGAAGGACATTCTCTGCATCAGCGTCCGGCGGGAATACCGGGTAGAAGCACTTTTTGATCCGACCCTTGCCGCCGATGAGCGTCGTCCAGGTTGTCCGATCTGGTCATGAATGAGTTTCTCACGAGGCTGATTGGCGCTGTCTACGTTGCGCTTCCTTAAGGGCCTTCGCAAAGATTTTCCTAAGGATCCCTACCTTCACATCGCTCAGCGACTTAATAGAGGGGCACCCTTTGCCGGCTTCATATTTTCCCAGCTTGGAGAGTTCACCTTTGATGTTTTTCAATCCACCCAACAAATAGACGCTGATGTTTCGTTTTCTCGGCGAGTAGCTAATGATGGGCATATCTCCTTCTCGTCCGCTTTCATACACGTAGTGATATGTCCCAAATCCGACGATGGCGCTTCCCCACATGACAGGTTCAGATTGTGACACCTCCTCCATCATTTCGAGAATTGCAGAGCAATCATCCCGCAATTGCTTGTCCTTGATCTTGTTCAAGAACGCGATCACGCTGCTTCTTGTCGGCCTGGTTTTGTTTTCTGCCATTGAAGATATTCTCCGTGCGGGATAGAATCCCGCGGCTACAGTGATTATGGCTTTGCAGGTTTCTTGCGCAGGATGGCTGCCGAGATCAACGCCACGATAAACCCCACGGGTAGTGGCTCGGTGAATGTAATGAGCGCATTCATGAATGGATTGGCCGTCAACGATTTGTATTCTTCCATCATTTTCATTTTCTGCTGCAAGACTGCCTCGGCTGCTCCGCTCTGCCGCAGGCGGTTCATCTCGTGCTGCGTATAGTCGTCGGCAAAGTTCGGATAGAGGAAATGATTGATGAACAACCACGCGACGGTGTAGCAGCAGCATGATATCAGGGCCATCAGCAGTCCGACCTGGAATGCCTTCCCGAACGACACCGACCCCTCTCCCGTCTGCTCGCGGTACGACCGCACGCCAACAAAGATGATCGCAAACGATAGAACCATCCCCCCGTACCCGACGAACTGCCCGTTCTCGAACAGCCACGGTCCCCGCAGTAACACGAACGTCAGGAACATGAGTGCGGCGCTGATGGCGCCAGAGATGAATCCGAATTTGAAGACGAACGATTTCATGCGACCTCCTTCAACTAGGATGATGGAAGGTAAATTCCCTCCAACATACGACATCTCCCCCTCCTTCCGCATCATCCAAAAGGGTGATTTTGAGGACGGGAGCTTCGTTCCTACGAACGGAGGAGTCCTTTCAGGGCAACAATCCCGCTGACGCCGCCTTTTGGACTGCCTGAGTGCGCCTCCGGGCGTCCAGTTTTTGAAAGAGACTGGCCGTGTGTGTCTTAACCGTGTTGATGGAAACGAACAACTTGTCGGCGATCTCCCGCGTGCTGAGTCCTAGTGCGACGAGCTGCAGCACCTCCAGTTCGCGCGCTGTGATGCCGGTTCGCCGGAGCGCATCTTCGCTGGGAGCAAATGCCGTGAGGGATTCCGGCCCGATAAGCGGCGTATGCCGGACCCTGTTGCGCAGACTTCCTCCGGCCCAAACACCGACCCCGGTGAACAGCAAGGCGATGGCGCCGATGTACAGCTCCCGCGCGTGGTCGACGACGAGCAGCTTGTATTCCAGCACGCGTAGCGCGACTGTGAGCAGCGCAAGCGACACGGCATAGAGCAGTATGGAGGGGAATGCCTTCACGCATCCGTCCGTCAATTGGAGGAGAAAATAGGCAAAGAAAATGTTGTGTGCAATCCACAATTATCTCGCAATCCTCCCCTTTTATCCCTTCTCTATCGTTTGTCTTGTCCAGAGACAACGATTTTGTTTCTTAACCCGGGAACATTTTGAACTCTCTATCCGTCTTAGACACTCTGAACAGCGGAACCCTTGACATAATTTTTTCTTTTCATTAAACTTGGAGCACTTTTTAGAGAGATTCACAGAGGACACTGAGAAGAGCGTAACTCACAGAGAAAAGATTGAGAGGGGGCTTTTCCCAAACTCCAAAAAATACGAGGTCTTAAACCTCTGTCTTCTCATCTTTTCCCTGCCTGCCCGCCACACAACACGGCGGGTAAACTCTACGAGTCGTAGACCGGCAGGAAGATCTGTGACCTCCGTGTAATTGTTCCATCACCCGATCAATCCAACGCAGAACCATGGCAATTGCAGTACGGAATCTGACGAAATACTACGGACAGGAAAAAGCGGTTGATAACATTTCGTTCGACGTGAAAACGGGGGAAATTCTCGGATTCCTCGGTCCCAACGGCGCCGGCAAGACCACCACGATGAAAATCATCACGTGTTATCTGCCCGCCTCGTCGGGCACGGTAGAGGTGGACGGATTCAAGACCGCGGAACGCTCCCTCGAAGTGCGAAGAAAGATCGGCTATCTTCCCGAGCTCAACCCGCTGTATCTCGACATGAACGTCGTGGAGTACCTGGAGTATTCCGCGCGCCTGCATGGCCTGAAGAACGCCGTTCTCAAGAGTCGTCTGAAGGAAATGATCGACCTCTGTGGATTGACGAACGTTCGTCATAAAGACATCGGCGAACTCTCCAAAGGATTTCGCCAGAGGGTGGGCCTTGCCCAGGCAATGGTGCACGACCCGGAAGTGTTGATCCTGGATGAACCGACCAGCGGCCTCGATCCCAATCAAATCGTCGAAATTCGAAACCTTATCCGTCAGTTGGGTCGCGCGAAGACGGTTATTCTCTCCACGCACATCCTCTCCGAGGTCCAGGCAACCTGCGACCGCGTTATCATCATTAACGAAGGAACGATCGTCGCAGACGGTACACCGGAGCAGCTGCAGCAGGATTTCCGTGGCGCCGAGGTTGTTGCGCTGGAGCTGAAGGCGAATGTAACGAATGCGATGACGGACATCTTCCCGAAAATTCAGTCGATTGCAAAAATTCAATCCGTTGAGTATGGCGGGCAGGAAGGGGCCATCCACAAGTTTCGTGTGCATACGGAAAAAGGAAATGATGTGCGGGAAGAGCTCTTCCGCAAAGCGGTGAATGAAGGATGGACGTTGTTGGAGATGTCGAGAAGCGTTACGAGTCTGGAAGAGGTGTTCCACAAACTCACGCGCGGATGAAGCCACGAACCACGAAGGACACCAAGGGCACTAAGAGAGACCCCCGGAACCTTTCTCGGTAATTCTCGGTGAGATTCCGGGAGTCTTTCCAGGGGACCACGAAGGACACTCAAGGAAGGTCTCTCATAAGGAAGAAATGGAACGAACTTTTGCAATTGACATAAAAGCGTTTCTGAGCAACTTCAAGAACGTCGGAACAATTTTCCGGAAAGAAATCCGGTCGTACTTCAACTCGGCGGTTGCGTACGTTGTGATCGTGGTGTTTCTCGCGATCATCGGGTGGTTCTACGCGAGCAACATCTTCCTGATCAACATGGCTTCGATGCGGGAGATGTTCGAGATCGCACGATGGATATTCCTGTTCGTCATTCCCGCCATTACCATGCGCCTCCTCGCGGAAGAGAAGAAATCCGGGACGATCGAGCTTCTTACAACCAAACCGGTGCACGATGTTGAAATTGTCCTCGGAAAATTCCTTGCCGCATGGGCTCTCGTCGGCGTCGCTCTGCTCCCGACTCTTTTGTATTACGGCACGATCGCATTTCTTGGCTCGGTCGACAACGGTCCGGTGATTGGCGGGTATTTCGGATTGATGCTGATGGCGGGTGTCTCGATCGCAATTGGGCTGTTTGCTTCGAGTTTGACGGAAAATCAGATCATTGCGTTTATCCTCGGGATCTTCCTGATTCTGACGCTTTTTCTGCTCGACAAGGTGCTCATCTTCATGCCGGAGATGCTGACGAGCGTAGTTGAATACCTGGGGATGGATTTCCACTTCATGAATATCGCCCGGGGCGTTATTGATTCCCGCGACCTTGTCTATTTCGTGTCGATGGCCGGATTCACGCTCTATCTTTCTGTTGTTTCACTTGAACGTCGAAAATGGTAAACAACGAAGGGATTATCAACCACGAAGGGCACGAAGAACACGAAGAAATAAAGTGAAAGACTCCCAGAATCCCGCCCAGAGTTACCAGGAAAGATTCCGAGAGCCTCTCCAAGGAAAAAATGAGAAGTAAGAAAACACAATCCCTGATTCGCGTTCTGCTCGTTCTGGGGATCCTTGTCGTCGTCAACTTCATTTCTGTTCGCGTGTTCGGACGCCTGGACCTGACGAAGGAGCGGGTCTACACGCTTTCCGATGCGAGCAAGAGGCTTGTCGGGTCGCTGGACGACCGCCTCACGGTCAAAGCGTATTTTACAGAAGACCTGCCTGCTCCGTACAACAGCAACCGGCGCGCCGTTCTGGACATCCTGAACGACTACCGTGCGTACTCGAAAGGCAGTCTCCAATTCGAGTTCATCAATCCCCAGGGTCAGAAGGGTGAGGAAGAAGCGCAGCAGCAGGGAATTCCGCCTGCGCAGGTCAATGTCGTGAAAGAGGACAAGCTTGAAGTTGTGCGTGCCTACCTGGGTCTTGTATTCCTCTATGAGGATAAGAAGGAGATTCTTCCGGTCATTCAGAACCTGAGCTCCCTCGAGTACGACATCAGCAGCACGATCAAGCGCCTGACCGCACACACGAAGAAAAAAATTGGATACACCACGGGCCACCAGGAACCGACGCTGCAGAATCTTCAACGGGCAAATCAAGAACTTACGAAGCAATACACCCTCGAGCCCGTCGATCTAAGCAAGAATACCCCGATCCCGACCGACCTCGCGGCGCTTCTTGTGATTTCTCCCGCGACAAAATTCAGCGACAGCTCCAAGTACGCGATCGATCAGTATCTGATGAGCGGAGGAAAGGTCGCGTTCCTGTTGAACACCATCAATGCCAACCTTCAGCAGCGGTTTGCGCAGCCGGTCAACCTCGGGATCCAGGACATGCTCGAGAATTATGGCGTTCGGCTGAACAGCGACCTCGTCCGGGACGCGCAATGCGCGAACATCACGGTTTCACAAATGCAGGGGCCGTTCCAAATACGCAGCCAGATTCCCTTTCCCTATTTTCCGAGCCCATCCGATTTCAACCGGAACAATTCGATCGTCAAAGATCTGCAGAGCCTGATGTTCTTTTTTGTGAGCTCCATTGATACAAGTCCCGCCGCGTCCAGGGGTCTGAAGGCAGAGGTCCTGATTCGTTCCTCAAAGCGGAGCGGCAGGCAGACCGGGGAATTTATGATGATCGATCCGTTCCAGAGGTACGCAGCCACGGACCTGCCCGAATCCGGCATTCCTCTGGCAGCGATTGTCGGAGGGTCATTCAAGAGCTTCTTTGAAGGAAAGCAGCCCGCGCCCACGCTCACCCGGAGCCCGGAAACCAGAATCCTCGTCGTTGGCGATGGCGATTTCATCAAGGACGAGTACTTGGGCGATCGCGGCAATCTTACCTTCTTCCAGAATCTTGTCGACTATCTTGCCGACGACGCCGGGCTGATCACCATCCGGTCGAAAGATATTGCGCAACCGCCCCTGGAGCAGGTTTCCGACGGTACCAAGAAAATGCTCAAGTATGCCAACATCATCGTTCCGCCACTGCTTATCATCGGGTACGGGCTTCTCCGCTGGCGGAGACGCGTTGCGTTGAAAAAATCGCTCGAGAGCCAACTATAATCCTGTTTGCACAAACCCATGAAACGCAGCACCTACGTCCTCATTGCCGTCCTGGCCATCCTCCTGCTGGTGGCATATCTCGTGATGCAAAAGCCCGGTGAGCAGAGCGCGTCATCGGGAAGCTCGGGACTGCTTGCCCAGATTGATTCAATTGCTGTAGACAAGTTCGAGGTCAAAGCGCCCGACAGAAGCGTTGTGCTTGAAAAGAAAGGCTCGGAATGGTTTGTCGAATCCCCCATGCACTTCAGGGCCGACCAAGGCAACGTCGCGTCGGCGATTCATCAATTCAAAATACTCGAAGGAAAGGGAATTGTCTCGAGTAATCCGGACAAGTACTCACTCTTTCAGGTCGACAGCACGGGCACACTCGTGAAGGTGTATGAACATGGCGCCGAGAAACTCTCGCTGGTCATAGGCAAGGCGACGAGCACCTATACCGATACGTATGTGCGCGTAGCGAATTCGAAAGATGTTGTTCTTGCAGAAGGCGCATTCGGGTACGTGCTCAGCCGGCCGTTGAAGGATTGGAGGGATAAGACCATCCTGACGACGCCACGTGAGTCGATCAAGGATGTGAAGTTCCAGTACGGTGATACGACCTTTGTGCTTGGAGAAAAAGACAGTGTGTGGATGATCGGGAAAGATTCCACGCAGCTGACGGCAGTTTCAAGTCTTCTGGGATCTCTTGCGAGCGTTCAGGCGGACGACTTTCTCGACAGCACGCTCGCACCAAAACTGATGGCGCAGATTTCCTTCAATGGAAATCAGATTCGATTCGCGTTCAAAAAAGAAAAGGGAAAGTATTACGTGCAATCCGGTTCATCGCCGCAATGGTATGTCCTCGAATCGTGGAAGGCCACGCAGCTCCTGAAACGGAAGAAGGATCTCATCAAGTCGAAGACGTAAACGCACCCCGAGTGACCGCCAAAGCCCTTCTGTGAAGGGCTTTGTTGTTTTCGGACTCAGCGCCTCATTCAATTAGTCTGCGATACTGAGTGCGACCAAACTGGGCACTTTTCGGACAATTCCTTGCTTGGCAGGCCAATTTTGGTTACTTTTTTAACTCACGATAAGTAAAAGATGAGCACAGACATGAAGAAATGGAAGAAAATCCTGAGATTTTCCGCACCGATTCTGGCTGTCGGGGGCATGGTCCTGATGACCGGCTGCGGTGCCTCGAAACCGGTTGTGGCAACCGTTGGGAATGAGAAGATAACGCTCGACGAATTTGAGCAGAGTTATTCGAAGAACAACGGAGGGTGGGATGCGGGTGTCCAATCCAAACCGGAAGACCGCCAGCGATACCTTGACCTGTTGCTGAAGTTCAGGCTCAAAGTTCAGGAGGCCCATGCGCAGGGGCTCCTCCGTGACTCGTCCGTCCAGAACGAACTGGAAACCTACCGCGTGTCTGTGGCTCAAGCGTATATGGTCGAAAAGGAATTGATTGCACCGATGGTGCAGAAGATGTACGACCACAAACAGGAAGAGCTTCGTGCCCGCCAGATTCTCATCCGGGTTGCCCGGGATGCAAGCCCTGCGGACACCCTCACAGCATACAACAGGGCGATGAAGGTTGTCAGCCTTCTTCCGAAAATTCAGTTTGACACGCTTGCCTCGGCATATTCCGAAGATCCGACGGCAACATTTAACAAAGGCGATATCGGGTTCTTTAATACAGGCCGTCTCGCACCTGAGGTCGAAGACGCCTGCTATGCCCTGAAGCCCGGGGAGTACACAAAGACCCCCGTGCGGTCTTCGGTCGGATACCATGTTATTGAGCTTACGGCAAGGCACGCCAATCCCGGAGCAATCAAGTTGAGTCACATTCTTCTGACTTTTTCGCGCACGTTGGAAGACACTGCGGCGGTACGGGATACTGCCTGGCAGGTTTACCGGAAACTCAAAGGGGGAATGGATTTCCAGACGGCAGTTACGCAGTTTAGCCGTGATCAGGGAAGCGTTGGACGCGGAGGCGACCTCGGGTTTTATGAGCGGGAACGCATCTCTCCCGACCTGGCAAGCATTCTTTTTGCAATCCCTATCGACTCGATTACGGAGCCGGTCCGTTTTCCCTACGGGTTCCATATCTTTAAAGTGACTGAAAAAAAACCTCTCCCTCCGTTCTCCGACCTCGAAAAGGACCTCCGGAACACCTATCAGCAGCAACGGTATCCGGCAGACTATGAACGGTATGTGCGAGACCTGAGAAAAAGATATGGTGTAACGATCGACAGCAGCCTTGAGGACAGACTCGGTGCTTCATTTGATACAACCAGGACGCCGGCAGATTCGGCGTGGGATGTCAGCCTGCCGGGCGACATGAAACAGAAAACCCTTGTAAACTCGACGTCTATTAAAATGTCGGTTCAAGGGTTTTTGGATAAGATGAGCTCCAGCCCCGACTACAGGATGTGGAACCTGACGCCGGCGAAGATTGAACAAGCAGTTGGCCAGCTTGCTGATGCGCAGGCTCTTGAGGAACATGCCCGTCGGGCTCCGGAACGACACCCTACGTTTGCCGCGCTCATGCAGGACTACGAAGACGGAGTGCTGTTGTACAGGATTGAACAGGATGAGATTTGGAAAAAGTTGACGGTGAACGACTCGTTGCTCAGAGCATACTATGACACGACAAAGGAAAAGTACCGCTGGCCCGAGCGAGTGAATTTTGCGGAGATCTATGTCATTTCAGACTCTGCCGTGAAGGCTGCGAATTGGCTCATTCAGAGCGGCGAAGGTTTTCTCGAGGTTGCCAAAGAGCATACGATGCGCCAGGGGTATCGGGAGAAATCGGGCGTCTGGGGATTCCAGCCATACGGCTTGAATGATCTTTCCAAAAAGGCTTCAACGATGCAAGTCGACAGCGTCACCGCTCCCTTCAGGTACCAGGGGGGATGGTCCATCATGAAAGTGCTTGAGCGCGAAGGCCCGCGGTTGAAAACGTTCGAAGAAGCCGGACCGGAGCTCTCCAGCAGCTACCAGGAGTTGGCTTCAAAACAGCGCGAGCAGGAATGGGTTGAATCCTTAAAGAGGAAGTTCGGAGTCGCGATTAACAAGGATGTGTTGGGGGAGGCCTTTAAGAAAGCAAATGGACCTGGCCAGTAACGCAACACATGGCGCTCAGGGATCCAGTCGACTTTTGCGGCCGTCGGGGATGCTCCTCTGCTGCTTCCTTCTATTGGCTATGGGCTGCCGCACCCGCGACACCGGCGGAACAGCAATCGCCCGTATCGATAACGAGACATTAACCCTGGAGCAGATTCGGGCGCGGTTCGACACCTCCCGCGGCGTCTCTCAGGCACAATTGCAGCAATTTGTTCAACGCTGGCTGACCGATGAGCTGCTGTATCGGGAAGCTGTGCGGCGGGGTTTCGACCGCACCGACGTTATGAATTCGAGGCTGGAGGAAATCCGACGGCAACTTGCCATTACAGCGCTGTTGGAACAGGAAGTTTATTCGGACTCCAGTGAACGGGCGGGAGACGATGAGATTGCCGGCTATTATGAATCCCATAAGCCGGAATTTGTCCTGCAGCAGGACGTTGCCCTTGTCAGCTATGTGTTGTTTTCCGACCGCGACGGGGCGACCACATTCCGCAATTCGGTATTGAAGGGAACATCGTGGCATCAGGCGCTGACGCAGGTGAGCGACCCCGGCCAAGCGATTCTGACCACGTCCGATTCGGTCTATCACTCGCAGGCGACACTTCACCCGCCCGAATTGTGGCGCGTTGCAGTCAACAGCCCCGCCAGGACACCATCTTTTCCCGTCAACACGCCAAACGGATATTATATCCTCGTGGTGTGGAAGTTTGGGCGACAGGGCGATCAGGCGGACGCGCAGTACATGGCGAAGGAGCTCCGTGGGAGAATCGCCATCGAAAAACGCAAGAGACTCTATAACACGCTCGTTGAGAACCTGCGGGCAAAACATTCTGTTGAGGTCTTCATGAGCCCTTCAGGGTCCGATACCGTGTCATTGAAGTTTCAGGAGTAGGTTATGAGGAATGCTGTTTGGAGGACTGCCATTATTTGGCTCGTCGTACTTGGCGCGTCTGAGGTGCGGAGTCAGACGCTGATCGATCGCATTGTTGCGGTGGTTGACAAGGAAATCATCACGCAAAGCGAGCTCGAGGACCGGATCCATTTCATCGGGATGCAGAATAACATCGACGTCACCAAGCCGGAAATCCGGAAACAGGTACTCGATGCGATGATTACCGACAAGCTCATTCTTGCCCAGGCGTTGATCGACAGTATCGAGGTCACAGACGACGAAGTCTCACGCACACTCGACCAGCAGATTCAAAATCTTGTCCGGCAGCTCGGTTCGGAAGCGCGAGTGGAACAGACCTACGGGAAACCGATCGGCCGGATCCGCCGGGAATTTCGGGACGAGATGCGAAAGCAACTCCTGGTTCAGAAAATCCGCCAGAACCGTGAGGCAAACCTGCGCGTGTCGCGACGGGAGGTCGAGGAATTCTACGAGGCTTACAAGGACAGCCTTCCGCAGGTGCCCGATCAATACGATATGAGCCATATTTTTATCGTTCCAAAGGCGGACACACTGATTGAGCAGCGTACCAAGAAGCGGATGGAGACGATTCTCGACAGCATCCGCGCCGGCGGCGACTTCGCAGATTTCGCCAGGCGCTACAGCATCGACGGAACGGCGGCCAACGGAGGAGATCTTGGATGGGCGAAGCGCGGGGATTATGTTCACGAGTTTGAGGAAGCGGTGTTCAGCCTGAAGGAAGGCGAGATCTCCAACGTCATCAAGACGCAGTTCGGCTTTCACATTATTCAACTTGTAGGCCGGCGGGGGGAATCCGTCCATGCGCGGCATATTCTCATGCGCATCGAAAAAGGGCCGGCGAGTGATTCGGCGGCAGTGCAGCAGTTGCGGGCGCTGCGCGACAGCGTTCTGAAGGGAACTCCGTTTGCAGACCTGGCAACTCGCTATTCCGAAGACGAGGAAACGAAAGCCACCGGCGGAGATCTGGGAACGTTGACCCCTGAACAGCTTACAGCGGAGTTCATGGAGGAAGTGAAGAACCTGAAGGACGGCGAGATCAGTCAGCCAACGCGGGTTACGCTCGGTACGTCCTATGGATACCAGATCGTTCTGATGCGAAAGAAAATCCCCGCTCATCCCACGAGCTTCGACCAGGATTACAAACGGCTCGAACAACTTGCGTTGTACTTGAAACGAAATCGTCAGAACAACGAATGGGTGGAAGAATTGAAGAAGAATATTTATTGGGAAAGCAGATTATAAGACGATAAGCAGTTTCGAGTTTGAAGTTTCGGGTTTCGAGTTTAAGGTTTCGGGTTTAGAGCTTCGTTTTGAAGTTTTGAGGAATTCTAGAAACTAGAAACCAGAAACTCAAAACCGATTTTCTCCAAAACTAACTACCCATTGCTACCCCCCCCCATGAGTGACGTCGAAGCCGTTCAGAGATTAGCCAAAGCCTACTCGGATGTTCGGGCGGAAATCAGCAAGGCGATCGTCGGCCAGGAAAGCACGATTGAGCAGCTCTTGATCTCGCTTCTCTCGCGGGGACACTGCCTCCTCATCGGGGTGCCGGGACTTGCGAAAACGCTTCTGATAAAAACCCTTGCCGAATCGCTCGACCTGAAATTCAGCCGCATTCAGTTCACTCCCGACCTGATGCCGAGTGACATCACCGGAACGGAAATCATCGAAGAAAACGTCTCCACACAAACAAAGTCGTTCAAGTTTGTGCGCGGCCCGGTTTTCGCGAATATTATCCTGGCGGATGAAATTAACAGAACGCCGCCCAAGACGCAATCGGCGCTTCTTGAAGCGATGCAGGAGCATCATGTGACCGCTGCGGGCGAGACCCACGTGCTCGATGAGCCGTTCTTCGTGTTGGCGACGCAAAACCCGATCGAGCAGGAAGGCACCTATCCGCTCCCGGAGGCACAGCTTGACCGGTTCATGTTCAACCTCTGGCTGGACTACCCGTCGTTCGAGGAAGAAGTGCAGATTGTGAAATCGACGACGAGTCTCTACCAGCCGAATGTCAGGAAGGTGTTGAGCGGAAAAGAGATTATGGAATTTCAAGACCTCGTGCGCCGGGTGCCGGTTGCCGAGAACGTGGTGCAATTTGCTGTGCAGCTGGCGAGCAACACGCGGCCAAATGGCTCCTCCCCTTCCTTCATCAAGAACTGGGTTCGGTGGGGAGCGGGACCGAGAGCGTCGCAGTATCTCATTTTGGGCGCAAAAACACGGGCGATCCTCAGGGGCCGTTTCAACCCCGACATCGACGATGTGAAGGCCATTGCCGGCCCCGTGCTGCGCCATCGTTTGGTAACAAGCTTCAATGCGGAGGCGGAAGGTGTCACCCCGCTGCAAATCGTCGAAAAACTTTTGGAGAATGTCAGCCATTAACGAGATTCTCCCGCAGGGGAATCATTGCGACTGACGCAAGGATCAATCATGGAGCGAAGGCTATTGAGAGGAGCGCACATCCTGCGAGGTTGTATCCTTGCCCTGGTCCTTTTGTTCTTCTGCCTGCAGGAAGCCCGAACCCAGACACAAGCCACTCGTGCGTGGGTTGTTTTTCGGGACAAAGGCGGATCCACTACCTCGTTTTCCCCGAGCGCCCTCGGCATCTCCGAACGGGCGTTGAAACGCAGAGCGAAAGTGCTTCCACCGGACCGCTTGATCGACAAGCGCGACTTACCCGTTGCACAGGCATACATCGATCAGGTTCAGGCCCGCGGATTCAAGATCCACGCCGTTTCACGATGGTTCAATGCCGTGTCGGTCGAGGCCACGAGTGAACAACTTGCTGCCCTCGGTGCGATCCCGTCCGTCCGGTCCGTTCAGGCTGTTCCTACCACCCGAAGACCCGATCCCGTTCTCTCATCGCTCTCCAGCATCCCCACCTTTTCAAAAAAAGAGTTGGGCAGAACGTTGAATTATGGCCCTTCATTCACACAGCTGCAGAATATGAGGGTACCGGATGTTCACAGCCTCGGCATTAACGCATCCGGAGTGCTGGTCGGAATGATCGACGATGGGTTCAACAGTCACCGGACGCATAATGCGCTGAAACGCGCCTCCATTCTTGCTGAGTACGACTGGATCCAGGCAGATTCCAATACGTCCGCTCAGGCTGGCGATGCCGGCGGGCAGGGCAATCACGGCTGCTACACCATGTCGGCGCTCGGGGGATTCGACAACGGCAACCTGATCGGGCCTGCGTACGGTGCGACGTTCGTGCTGGCAAAGACGGAGTATGATCCTACAGAAACCCAGATCGAACTTGACCGCTATGTCGCTGCACTCGAATGGATGGAGCGCCTCGGTGCTGATGTGGTCTCGACGTCGCTCGGATACGACGACCTTGACCCGTTTGGCGTCTACAATCCCGGGGACATTGTCTTTTCAATGAAGGATGGACACACTGCTGTTACCTCAGAAGCGGCGAGTGTTGCTGCCAGCAAAGGCGTATTGCTTGTGACTGCGATGGGGAACGAAGGGCCGTGGCGTTACGGAAATAACTGGCGCATTATTCCCGGCGTGACGGGATCAATGATCACGCCTGCCGATGCCGACAGCATCATTGCGGTGGGAGCTTCGTTTTCAGACGGGCTGCTGGCTTCGTTCAGCTCGACGGGCCCAACATCTGATGACCGGATAAAACCGGAAGTTGTTGCCCAGGGTGTCAGCGTTGTTTCCGCCGATCCGAACAATCCGGCCGGCTACGTCGGGGTAAGCGGAACCTCCCTGTCGACGCCGCTCACGGCGGGCGTTGCCGCACTCGTGATCTCCGCCCATCCTGAACTCACCCCGATGCAGGTGCGCGAGGCGATGATCAAAACTGCCGTTCACATCAACGATACGGACACGAGCAAACACATCACGGGTTGGCCGAACAATTGGTACGGCTACGGTTTTGTGAACGCGTTTGAAGCGGTTCTCTACCACGGCCTCGTTTTTGGCAACCGGCCCCTGGTGACTCTGACAAACAGTTCCTTTGAAATAACGACATGGATCAAGTCCAAGAATCCACTTGACGATGATTCGCTCTTCCTGTACTACAAGAAACCCCGAGAATTGGCGTACCAACGGGCACTCCTTTCTCCCTCGGGTAAACCGGATCAGTACGTCGCACACATTCTCCGGAGCGAGATGGATTCAACGTCCATCGGATACTTCTTTGCGCGTGACAATTCAGGCGCCGCGCGACGATCTCCATCCTCGCCCGACTCACTGTTCTCGTTGGCCCTCACTCCGAACCGTATTCTTGACATGTTTCCTACGGGGATTCCGCAAGAATACAAGTTGTCCCAGAATTATCCGAATCCATTTCCCAGTCCATTTAATCCTAAGACGACAATCGAGTTCAGTGTACCCAAGTCCGAAGAGATTGAGCTGGCTGTCTTCAACCTCCTGGGTCAGAAGGTGCGGACGTTGTTCAACGGCGTTGCCGCTGCCGGTCAGGGCCGGGCCACCTGGGATGGAACAAACGAGTCGAACATGGTCGTTTCTACCGGGATTTATTTCTATCGACTGAAGACCCCCTCGTCAGTTCTTACGGGAAAAATGTTGTACATCAAGTAAGCTGATGCCAGAAGTTCATCTTTCGCTCTCCTTCAGAGTTACCCTCCTCGTTCTTGCTGCTGCCCTATCATTTGCCGTTTCCTGGTACCTCTATCGGGTCACGATTCCGCCGATCCCTCGGACGCTGAAAGGCGTACTGATTACTCTCCGCGCGCTCGGAATCCTGACTCTCGTGCTGTTGTTGGGAGAACCGCTGCTGTCACTCTTGTCGCGTTCAGTGGAGAAGCCCACGGTTGCGATCCTCGTCGATAATTCGAAAAGCATGACACTCAAGGACCATGACGGGAGCCGGTCGGAAGAACTCATTCGGGCACTCCGGTCGGCATCATTCGAACAGCTGAAGTCCGTGGGGGATACGCGGTATGAGCTTTTTGACGATCGCGCCAGACCGCTCTTATCGTTTACAGTCGACTCCCTTAAGCTCAATGGAGAAACAACGGATATCGGAGCCAGCCTGAATAGCATCAAACGCGAAGCTGCGTCAAGGAACATCCAGAGCGTGGTACTCGTAACGGACGGGAACTCGACGGTGGGAGCGAACCCGTTGTACGACGCCGAGGATCTGGCCCTTCCAATCTTCACGGTGGGCATTGGAGATACAAGCGAGCAAAAGGACGTTCTTGTCAAAAACGTGATTGCAAACGATATCACCTATGTAGGAAACCGTGTTCCCGTTCGAGCTGTCGTCCGAAGCTCGGGATACCAGGGAGAGCGGGTGGAAGTTATTCTTCGGCAGACGCCGGTAGCGGGACAATCCGGGGAAGTGCTCGACCGCAAAGTCCTGACGCTGGAGCAGGGAACAGCGGACTATCCTGTCGAATTCTCCTTTGTGCCTCAACAGGAAGGCACGCAGAAGTTCAGCGTCGAAGTTTCCCGCTTGAACGATGAATTGACTGAACGCAACAACCGGGTCGATTTCTTCACGAAAGTTCTGAAGAGTAAAATGCGTGTTGTCCTGGTCGCAGGCGGACCCAGCCAGGACGCGGCCTTTATTCGCCGTGCTCTTCAGGGTGACGAGAACGTTGAAGTCAGGCCGTTCATTGAAAAACTGAACGGGCAATTTTATGAGGGAAGCTTTACCCGGCAAACAGTTGAAGAAGCCGATTGCATCGTAGTGACGGGATTCCCGACTGCATCAAGTTCGCCCCAGGCGATCAGCGGAATTGCCGACGCTGTCACAAGCGGCAAACCGCTCTTTATCGTGCTCGGGAGAACGGTGGATTTTTCAAAGCTCAGGAGCTTTGAGTCGGCGCTTCCTTTTTCGACGCTCCAGGTGACGCCGAACGAATTTCAAACATTTATTACGATTCAGGAATCCCAACGAAACAACCCTATCATCAAGCTCGCGTCGAACCAGAACCCCGTGGATGCATGGTCAAAGCTTGCGCCGATCTTCCGATTGCAGGCGACGTTCAAGTCCAAGCCGGAGTCCGAGGTTATCGGCCTGGCCAGAATCCAATCGGTGACGATGCAGGAACCGCTGCTCATCAGCCGAAACGTCAACCATCGGAAGTCCATCGCGGTCCTCGGATACGGAGTCTGGCGGTGGGACATGCTATCCGATCCGGGGAGCGGCACAGAGCATTTGCTCGACCAATTCCTCGGGAATTCCGTTCGCTGGCTGACGACGCGGGAGGATGACAGACGCCTCAGGGTTCATCCGTCGAAGGAGTTCTTCTCTGTGCAGGATCCGGTGGAATTTGTCGCCCAAGTGTATGATGAAAGTTATCAGCCGGTTGATGACGCACGCGTGACGGTTTCTGTCGCGCGGAAGAACGAGACGAACGAACTGACACTTCTGACACTCGGGAATGGCCAATACGAGGGGATCATCGATCGATTGGAGGAAGGGGACTATGCCTATACGGCGAAGGTGACAAGGAATGGCGTCGAGGCAGGGACTGAACGGGGATCGTTTTCGGTGGGCAGTCTGAATGTTGAGTTTCAGGAAACGAGAATGAACAAGCCATTGCTCGAGCAAATTGCGGCTCACACGGGAGGAAAATACTACGAATCAACCTCCCTCCAATCTCTTGCGAGCGACATTGCCGCACTGCCAAACTTCAAGCCACGTGAGCTGACAACGGCCAGGGAATTTGAGTTGTGGAATTCTCAAGAGATGATGATCCTCGCAATCGCGTTGTTTGCCCTTGAATGGTTCTTGAGGAAGAGAAAGGGGATGTTGTGATTCACAGCCAGCCCACGACCTCCGGTCGTGGGTAATGCCAAGAAACTATGCGACCTAAGCTTACCTTCATAATCCTGGCCCTTCTTTGTGTCCAATCCCAGGCTCAGGTCTCGGTCTCCCTCGACAGCGTCGCTTCTCCCAGCCTTTCGAAGACAAAGAAATTCGTCGTTCTACTTCCTTCAAACTATACAACGAACGAGCGATATCCGATCCTGTATCTTCTGCACGGATACGGCGGGAGTCATATCGACTGGAGTCGGCGGACGAAGATAGGAGAGTACGTGAAAGATGTCCCCCTCATCGTCATCATGCCGGACGGGGAGAACTCTTGGTATGTAAATTCCGCATCCGATTCGCAGGCGCGGTTTGAGACATACATGGTTGAGGATTTACCCGCCTATGTTCGGACGCATTATTCTGTCGACACAACGCGTCAGGCAATCGCCGGACTCTCGATGGGAGGATATGGATCCATTATGCTTGCCCTGAAGCATCCGGGAATGTTTCGATTTGCAGGCAGCCTCAGCGGGGCGCTGGCGTATCCAAGATTCCTCGGCGAGGATGTCATGCAGCCAACATCCGGAGCTATTCGCCGGAATCTGGACAGTGTATTCAGCACTTCAGACTCGAGGAAACAATACGACATCTTCGAACTCTACAGAAACGCCCCACATGATTCATCACTCTATCTCTATTTTGCAATGGGCACGTCAGACGGATTCAAAGGACTCCTTCCGGTGCATCGCATGTTCACGGATTCGCTCCGCGCTGCAAAGATCCCTTACGAATACCACGAACTCCCCGGAGGCCACAGTTGGCAGTTCTGGGACAGGGAAATCCAACCGCTGATAAAGCGGATGAGAGAAATCATGAAATTCTGATCGCGTATGCAAACACCAACCGTTCTAAGACAACTTGCAGTCCGCCGATGGATTCCCGGCCTTCTCGTCTGGATTCTGTTCGAAAGCCCTGCCGTTTTCTCCCGGCAATCGGAGGAAATCCCTCCAAAACCACCGGCAGTTCCGGCATCGTGGAAAGCGGTCATTGGAGAGTACGCAGCCGGCGTGGATACACTCTCAATCTTTGAAAAAGATAATCGTCTTCTTCTTTCAAAGCATGATCTTGGGCTGCTGACGCTGAAGAGAAAGTCCGGAGATTCCTATGCGGTAAACGGTGT
Organism: Bacteroidota bacterium; assembly: GCA_049644265.1. Lineage (GTDB taxonomy): Bacteria > Bacteroidota > Ignavibacteria > UBA10030 > UBA10030 > JBARRO01. The sequence continues at coordinate 66,609 of JBARRO010000005.1, read as the reverse complement.
GACGCATCCGAGCTTGCGCGGACTCGTGTTCAAGCGGGACCGTCACCAAAACATCCTTGAGCTTCGATGGGGCGCCATCGCATATCGCCGGCTGAAGTTGGGGAGTCTGACAGGGCCGTCGTTTACAATCAAGCCACTCAAACCCACAGCCACACTGCGCAAGATCGCTCTTGCCTCCACTCCCCCCGAAGAGCAAGGCGATTTCCTTCCATCTGACCTAGTAGAACTTTCGTCGCTGGATAAAACGATCCGGTACGACATCCGTTATGCTTCAAAAAATAACTTCATGCAGTCGCAATTCTACTCCCTCCCGAAGGCATTTCTTCAGCGTCCTGCAGCCGAAGCGCTTGTCCGCGCGCACCGCTGGCTGAAGCAGAGAGGGTACGGATTACTGATCCACGACGCATATCGGCCGTGGTATGTGACGAAGATGTTCTGGGACGGAACGCCGGACGACAAGAAGATCTTTGTCGCAGACCCGGCGAAAGGATCAAGACATAACCGGGGATGTGCCATCGACCTGACATTGTTCGATCTTAAGACATCGAAACCGATCGAGATGACGGGTGGGTACGACGAAATGTCCGAACGCTCATACCCGTCGTATGCAGGCGGGACGTCGCTCCAACGCTGGCACCGCGAGCTATTGCACAAGGCCATGGAAATGCAAGGATTTACCGTCTTCGAGTGGGAGTGGTGGCATTTCGACTACAAGGAGTGGAAGAAGTACCCGATCGGGACGCAGACGTTCGAAGAAATCCTGAAGAGACGGCAGTAACGGGCCACTCTTCACGGCGCCAATCCCCCCATGAATATTTCCGTCGTTACCCTCGCCGCTGTTTTTGTTCTCATTGCTGTCCGCCAGGTAGGCAACCTCCGGCTACAGATCTGGGGAATCATGCTTACCGGAGCTGCGGTGGTGATGCTTACGGGACAGATTTCCATCGGCGAGGCCCTGAAAGCGATCAACGTAGACGTTATGCTGTTCCTGTTCGGAATGTTTGTAGTGGGCCAGGCACTTGAGGAAAGTGGCTATCTCGCACACGTTTCCTACAAGTACTTCAGGCGGGCCCGTTCGATTGATGAATTGATGCTGCTGGTGCTCTTTGGGGCAGGATTTACGTCGGCATTCCTGATGAACGACTCGCTCGCGATCGTTGGAACACCCGTCATGCTGCTGCTTGCAAAAAAGCACGGCATGGCGCCTAAATTGCTTCTCCTCGCGCTCTGCTTTTCGGTGACGATAGGAAGCGTCATGAGCCCGATCGGAAATCCGCAAAATCTTCTGATTGCCCTGAGTGGAACGATGCGGAATCCGTTCATCGATTTCTTTCGGTGGCTCTTCATTCCGACAGTCCTGAACCTTCTCGTCACGTTTGGAGTTTTGAAACTCTTCTTTCACGAAGAATTCCATAACGAGGTGCTGGACCATTCACAGGAGCCAATCAGGAACCACGAGCTGGCGTTGCTGACCAAAATATCCCTCAACACCATCATCGTACTGGTTGCCGTGAAGATCCTCATTGTCGTCCTCGGGCTTGACATCGAATTCCGGCTTACCGCAATTGCCTTGATTGCATCGATCCCCATCCTCGTCGGCAGTCCAAGACGCATGAAAATCCTGAGGCATATTGACTGGGCAACACTGGTGTTCTTCGCGGCGATGTTCGTTCTTATGGAGAGTGTTTGGGAATCAGGGTTTTTCCAGAGGATGTTGGAGGATATGCATCTCGACCTTACTTCGCCCGGGATGATTCTTGCGGTCAGTGCCATAGGGAGTCAGTTCGTCTCAAATGTTCCGCTCGTTGCGCTTTTTCAGCCGATTCTTCTGCACGCTGGCGCTTCCGTGCGAGAGCTCATGGCGCTTGCGGCGGGAAGCACGATCGCGGGAAACATGCTTATCCTCGGAGCGGCCAGCAACGTCATTGTCATCCAGAACGCCGAAAAGAAATCTCATCAAACCGTATCATTTTTCGACTTCGCAAGAGTCGGAATTCCCCTCACAGCCCTGAATACACTCGTGTATTGGATATTTCTCAGGCAGTGGTGATCGATAGTGACTGCGCGCGCTTGAAGTTTTTGCATCTCCATTCAATTGTTCCTATCTTTTTTCGGTTTTCCAACAACAAGAACATGTCATCACAGCAAAAGACCCGCATTCTCATCCTGGCAGCGCTGATCGTCGGCTGGGCCATCGTGATTTTTTTCCGCTCCGGAACCGCGTGGGGAGGATGAGAGGGATTTTCGATTGACGATTGAAGATTTGGAATTGCATGATGATGACGCCTTTGACAATATGATCGTTCTTCCGTGACCCCGGTGACCGGCGTTCGGTCTCCGGCTCCTTTCACCTTCCTCCAGAGGTTTCTATGACAGACTCTTCCACCGTTCCCACCAGCGGCCGCCTTCTTTCCCTTGATGTCTTTCGCGGCGCCACAATCGCCGGCATGATGCTCGTGAACAATCCGGGCGACTGGGGAAAAATCTATGCCCCCTGGGGACATGCCGCATGGAACGGCTGGACGTTTACCGACACGATTTTTCCGTTCTTCCTCTGGATCGTCGGTGTTGCTATGACGTTCTCGTTTGCGAAGAGGATGGAGCGAGGAGACGACAAGTCAAAACTGGCGCTCCACGTGGTCCAGAGGTTTGCAATCATATTCGGGCTGGGAATTTTTCTGGCGGGATTTCCGTTCGGTCTCGCTTTTGGCCACCACTTTTCTCTGTCAACGATCCGGATCCCCGGCGTCCTGCAACGCATCGCAGTCTGTTACCTTGTTTCTTCCATGGTTGTCCTGACCACCGGCATCAGAACTCAGGTGGCGATCGTGTGGTCGTTGCTGGCGTTCTACTGGCTGATGATGACACTTATCCCTGTGCCGGGTTACGGTCCGGGCGTGTTGACTCCGACGGGAAACCTCTGCTGGTATCTGGATTCGACACTTCTGGCGGGCCACACGTGGTCGGGTGCGCCGGTTCCGGGATTCGACCCCGAAGGAATCTTCAGCACCATTCCAGCCATCGCTACAACGCTTTTCGGCGTGCTCACGGGACATTTCCTGCGAACCGACCGAACCAGAGAGGAAAAAACCGCGTGGATGTTTGTTGCGGGGAGTCTACTCCTCCTGCTGGGCCTTATCATGGACAACTGGTTGCCAATCAACAAGAACCTTTGGACCAGTTCCTATTCCGTCTTCATGGCGGGTCTTGCTCTCACGGTGCTGGCGTCATGCTACTGGATGATCGACGTGAAAGGCTACCGGAAGTGGGCGAAGCCGTTCGAGATTTACGGACTCAACGCCATCACCATGTTCTTCCTCGCGGGGATCATCGGACGGCTGACAGGGATTATCCGCTGGATGGGGCCGGAAGACAAAGTCATCTCGCTAAAGACCTGGTACTACCACACGTTCTTTGTCCCACTGGGCGATCCAATGGTTGTTTCATTCCTGCATTCCATTGCGTTCATGCTCGGACTCTATGTGATCGCCTGGTTCATGTATCGAATGAAATGGGTCATCAAAGCGTAGGCAACTCATGACTCGTCTTGAAAGTTCGGTCGGTCAGCAGCAGTTTGCTATTAGGCTTTCACTCGTCATCGGAATCCTGATGTTCGGGGGGAAAACCTATGCCTACCTGATTACCGGCTCCGCCGCAATTCTCTCCGACGCCGCAGAATCTGTCGTGCATGTCCTCGCCGTGGGCTTTGCGGCATTCAGCCTTTGGCTCTCCCTCCAGCCGCCGGATACAAGTCATCCTTACGGGCACGACAAGATCAGCTTCTTCTCGGCGGGCTTTGAAGGGGCAATGATCATTTTTGCCGCCTTCTACATTATCTATGAGGCAATCGTCAAATGGCTTGAGGGGCTGGAGCTGAAGAATCTTGACACCGGCACTCTGTTGGTTGCAGGAGCTGCGGTGATCAATGCGGGCCTTGGACTGTTTCTCGTCTGGCAGGGTAAGCGGAACAACTCCATCATCCTGGTGGCGAACGGAAAGCATGTCCTTACCGACTCGTGGACCAGTCTCGGCGTCATCATTGGACTCCTCCTTGTTCTTTGGACCGGATGGCTTCCGTTCGATCCGATTCTGGCCATCCTTGTTGCGTTGAATATCCTCTGGTCGGGGGGGAAATTGATCAGGCAGTCGGTTGGGGGATTGATGGATGAAGCGGATCCGGACATGGAGCAGAAAGTGAAAGGGGTGCTCGCTGCGTCGATGGAAGAGGGAGGAGTCTCATACCACGAGCTGCGATACCGGCGCAGCGGGACGTCGGCGTGGGTTGAAGTACATCTGCTGTTTCCCGACGGAACACTCATCGAAGATGCTCACAGAAGGGCGACGGAGATCGAGGAGTCGATCGCATCCCAATTTTCCTACCCCGTCACGGTGACAACGCATCTCGAGCCGATTGTACAGCATGACGAAACCCACGAACGGGTGAAAGAAAGAAAAGAACCGGCACGCCCATAATTCCCACGCTTTATCTCATCCCGTCACCAGTCTCATTGTAAAATCAAGAAAACACTTGCAGTCTGACGAGATCAGGCTATCTCAAAAAAATATGGCCACAAGAAAGCACAAAAGCCACAAAAAGTCGGCCTGGTTAATGTGCCAAACAATCCCTTTGGCGCATTTTGTGCTTTTTGTGGCAGACTGTTTTTGAGGTGAGCCCTACCGATCAGGTACTCTGGCGGTTGAACTCAAGACTCAACGTGATGGTCACGGTCTCTCCCGCCACAAGCCCCCCCGTTTCGATGGTCCTGTTCCACTTCAGCCCGTAGTCAAAGCGGTTAATGGACGTCGTCGCCTTCCATGCGGCCAAGTTTCCCTGTGCCGTTTGGAGGGATCCCTCGTACACGGCGTCGAATGTTACTTCCTTCGTCACATCACGGATCGTAAGCATTCCATGAATCTTGTAGTTCTTTCCGTCAATCTTTTCAAATGACGTGCTCGTGTACTTTATCTGAGGATATTTCTCGGCATTGAAGAAGTCGTCGGTCTTCAGGTGCCCATCCCGCCGGTCGTTGTTCGTCGAAATGCTCGCAACATTGATGCTTGCTGTGATGGTTGCATCGGTGAAGTCATCCTTGGAGGGCGAAAGGGCGATATCAAAATCCCGAAACGATCCCGTGACTTCCGAAATGACCATATGTGAAACGGAGAAGCTGATGCTCGAATGCGCTTTATCCAACCGCCATTGACCCGTCTGGCCGAATGCCGCACCTGCGAATATCAGGAGATAGAATAGGGAAAATGCTGCTTTCTTCATGTGTTGTATGACTCCTTTGTCTTCTGTTAGTTGCCTGCTGGACCTGTCACTTCGATTTCAATACCATCCTGGTCACGAAGAATCACAGATCGTTTGTTTTGTTGTTTTGTACTCGATCCCCCCGCCCTCGCCAGAAATTCATCAAAACCCATTACATCGGGGATTTCAATTCCGAACCGTATCATCCCCACGGCGTTCGCCGGTGGCGGTGGAGCTCCCTTGCCGGCCCAGATGTTCAACCCGATGTGGTGATGATACCCGCCGGCTGAAACAAAGAGCGCACCCGGGTAGTCGCGTTGAACAACATCGAACCCCAGCGTGTTGCTGTAGAATCGCTCCGCATTGCTAAGGTCTGAAATATTCAGATGCACGTGACCGATGTCGGTCTTTTCCTGCGCTGTACTGCCATTGCTCCGATTCTTGTCTAGAAGCGCGACGAGACTGTCAATATCCAGCTCCCAGGTTCCCATCTGGAGATTACCGTTGACATATTTCCAATCCTCTTTCGGACGGTCGGCATAGAGTTCGAGGCCGATATCGTCCGGGTCCGCAAGGTAAAGCGCTTCGCTGACTCCGTGGTCAGCAAATCCCTGGAACGGCCACCGGTTTTCGTTCAGCCGCTTGAACACGCGTGCCAGCTCCGTGCGGTTGGGAAACCGTATGGCTGCATGAAAGAGTCCGGTCGACCTGCCGGGCCGCTGTACAGCAGCACGATCTTCCGTGAGGAGGATGATCGGATCGTTTCCAGCCGCCAATGAGGCCGTCGAATCGTTTCTGTCGACGATCCGGAATCCGAGCAAGTCCGAATAGAATTCTACCGACCGCCCCAGATCGGAGATGCGTAGCTGAACAAAGCTGATGTGTGTCGTGTCGGGCAAACGTGCTGTGTCCATGGTTTTCTGTTGTGCTGGTTCTTTCATTCTTACCCCAAGATTGCAAACTTTCCGGGACCGGCCAGAACCAGAAGAATTGCCATTGCGATCAGGGCGAGATTGAACTCAAAACCCTGCCCCTTGGCCGAACTCATAAAGAATCCGTTCTTCGCGTGGGCTTTCAAGATCGCGACCGTCATGACAACGACAATACCGAGCGCTGCCAGCTGCGTCAGAATTCCGGCCACGAGTGCGATTCCCCCGAAGAACTCCGTGAACGCTGCGACATAGAACAGCGGAGCGGGTATGTGGAGAACGTTTTTGAAATGGCCTTGCGTTCCCTTCAGTCCATAACCGCCAAACCAACCGAGCACTTTTTGTGCACCGTGGGCAAAGAAGATTGATCCGAGGGTTAAGCGAAGAATGAGCAAACCGACAGACATCAGATCATAAGATGATGTGAAGAGATTCATACACCGTGATTCCTTTCTTGTGAGTGTGGTGAGGATTTGTTGCGTTCCGATTATTTCAAATTTAAAATATATGGCCAAAAAAAATTACGACGGTTCTTTGAGCGCCAGTCCCAGCTTCTTCGCAAGGGCTCCGAGCTGCTCTTGCTCTTCGTCGGTAAGGACAGACGCAATGCTCGCGACATGTTCAGCATGCTTGGCGAAGATCTCGGCGAAGAGCTTCTTCCCTTTTCTCGTAAGCCGAACCCGCACGACACGCCGGTCTTCCTTCGGACGAATGCGCTCGACGAGTCCTTCTTTTTCCAGGTTATCAACGACAACCGTCATGTTACCACCGCTTACCAGTTGCTTCCTGCAAAGGTCGCCGATGGTCATCGGACCAAGATGTCCCAGGCATTCGAGCGCACCGAATTGCGGTTCCGTGAGTCCGAATGTGCGGATGTTTTCCTGGGTAAGGCGTCCGAACGTTGTGGTCGCCCGGACCAGTTTTACCCACATACTGAGTGCCCGATCTGCCCGTTTGCCGTATTGCTGAGTCGTTTTCATTTATTTTGAATTCAAAATATACTAACTCAAATATAATAGGTTTAGTTCCCCCTGTCAAGAGGATTCTCGGATAATTTTCCGGAGGCCCGTTTTCCAGCCAAATTCTGGCCTGAAAGCTCGTCCAGGACCTTCCGGATGGCGTTCAATCGTATGGCGGGCCCTGAGCTGGCGGGAATCCTCATGTTCAGCTTCAGCTGCTTTCCCTCCTGCTTCAGATGCGGATGGTATTCCCCCATCGTCGAGACCCTTGCCATGAGAACCTGGAACAGCGGCTCGCCGGTCTCCGATTCATAGAACGACTTGCGGTCCGAGGGTGGCAGGAACAAAGACAACCTCTGACCGTCGAGCTCAAGCCGGGCGATTGACAGGTTGGATGCGAGCGCTTTCAACTCTACCAAAACGAATAGATGCTCCACCTCCGGAGGATATTCGCCAAAGCGATCCCTCAGTTCAGCTCTCAGAGCATGAATATCCACCGGGTTCATCGTTCGCGCCAGCCTTCGGTAGATATCGAGCCTCTCCGCATCCGATTCGATATACGCGTCCGGGATCAGCGCTTCAATGTCGGTTTCAATGATCGCCTCGTCGGCTTGTCGGCCCTTCAAGGTCTTTGTCTCGTCCTTAAACAATTCCGAAAATTCCGCCTCCTTCAACTCCTGCACAGCTTCCTCGACAATTCGCTGGTAAAGCTCGAATCCCATCTCCATAATGAACCCTGATTGCTCACCCCCCAGCAAATTACCCGCACCGCGAATTTCGAGGTCCCTCATCGCCAGATTAAATCCCGACCCGAGCTCTGTAAATTCCTGAATTGCCTGGAGTCTTCGCAGTGTCTGCTTCGGCAATGACGAGAGCGGTGGTGTGAGAAGATAGGCATACGCCTGAATGTTTGAGCGCCCGACCCGCCCTCGCAGTTGGTACAACTCCGCAAGTCCAAAACGATCCGCCCGGTTGATCAGGATGGTGTTGACGCTCGGGATGTCGATCCCGGATTCGATAATCTTCGTGCAAAGAAGGACGTCATTCTTCTTCTCCAGGAAATCCATCATCGTTTTTTCAAGTTCGTGGCCTTTCATCTGGCCGTGAGCCGATCGGAACCGTGCTTCGGGAATGCGCTCTTCCAGGAGCATCCGGATCTCCTCCATGTTCTGAATCCGGTCATGAATGAAATACACCTGACCGCCACGATGAAGTTCCTTGAGAATTGCTTCCCGTATCAGCGCGATATTGTATTCAACGATCTCGGTGACAATCGGCAGGCGGTTTCTCGGGGGAGTGTTGATGATGGAAAGATCACGCGCGCCCATCATGGAGAACTGCAATGTCCGGGGAATCGGCGTTGCCGTCAGGGTGAGCGTGTCCACGGTCGCCCGAAGCTGACGGAGTTTTTCTTTCGCCGCAACGCCAAACCGGTGCTCTTCGTCTATAACCAGCAACCCGAGGTCCTTAAACGTGACATCTTTTGACAGAAGCCGATGGGTTCCGATAAGAACGTCGAGCTGGCCGGATTTCAGGTTCTCAAGGATCTGCTTCTGGTCTTTGGTGGATTTGAACCGTGATATGGACTCCACCCGCACAGGGTAACGGCCAAGCCGGTCCACAAATGTATGGAAATGCTGCTGCGCAAGGATGGTCGTGGGGACGAGAATCGCGGCTTGTTTTCCATTCATAACGGCCTTGAATGCAGCGCGCACGGCAACCTCCGTTTTGCCGAAGCCGACGTCTCCGCAAATCAGCCGATCCATCGGGGAAGGGGTCTCCATGTCCTTTTTGACATCGCGCGTTGCGGAGGATTGATCCGGAGTGTCCTCATACATGAACGACGCCTCCATCTCCTTTTGCCAATGCGTATCGGCCGCGAATGAATATCCCCCTTCCCGCTTTCTCCGTGCGTAGAGTTTGATCAGGTCGCGCGCCATGTCCTTGATTTTTCGCCGGGCGCGGGATTTGAGCCGTTCCCATTCGGGAGACCCGAGTTTCGTCACGGTCGGGATATGGCCTTCCCGGGAAGCGTACTTCTGCACGCGGTTGATGTAGTTGAGGTTCACATAGATTGCGTCCCCTGCGTCGTACCGAATTTTCATCACTTCCTGTTCGACGCCCCGGACCCTGATTTTTTGAAGCCCCGCGAATGCTCCGATGCCGTAATCGGCGTGGACCACGAAATCGCCGCGTCGCAGCTGGAGAAGCTCCTTTTGGGTAAATCCCTTAAACCGGCTCTTCTTGGGACTGCCGCGTCTTTTGAGGCGGCCAAATACTTCGTGCTCGGTAAATAACGCGAGGCTGCCCGGCTCATAAATGAAACCCGAGTGGAGAGTGTCCGCAAGCACCGTGTAGCGAAGTCCACGCGCAGTTGCGAAATCCGGCTGGTTCTCCTCCGCTTCTTCCGGAATTGCAGATTCTTCCTCAAGGAGTTCTTTGATTCTCAGGATTTCCTCTTTTGTGTCGCATGCAATGAAGACATCCAACCCGCGCCTGGTCAGGTCTTTGATATGGTGGACGAGGAATTTCATGCTGCCCTGGATCGGCGGCTGAGGAAGCGAAGAAAAATCGATGGGTTCAGATTCGCGCGGATGGGCAATCGTCGAATGGACAACCTGGGGAAATTCTGCAAGCTGACGTTTCAACGTTTCCCAGCCGTGAAACTGTGCGATTCCTTCTTTGCGAAGCTCCGCAATGCCTTGTTCGATCAGAGAGGGTTCATCGACAAGGATGAGAGTGTTTTCTTCCAGATATTGGAGGAGTGATGAAGAAGGCACAGGGAAGCGTGCCGGTGGGCCCTCCGACTCTGAGAGGTTTTTTGAGAAGCCGGCGATAATCTTCGCGGACTCCAGGGTTCGAATTGACCGCTGGGAGAGCACGTCGAACTCGCGGAGGGATTGAATGCTGTCTCCCCAGAATTCGATTCGGATTGGGTTGTCCCCCACGAACGGAAAAATGTCGACAATCCCTCCGCGCACGGCAAAATCTCCGTACTCCTCGACAAAGTCCTTCTTTTCGAAGCCGAGTTCCAAAAGCTCTTCAAGAAGGCGGGTAAACGGGTGGTCCGCGTTCACCGACAGAACCATGGTTCCGCTGTTCAGTTCCTGCGGGGAGGGAACCGGAACGGAGAGGGCGGCAGCGGAGGATATCACGAGGACAATCTCGCGGCTTGCCAGGGCTGTAAGGGTTTCAATCTGCGCAAGGGGGCCAGTCATGTCGAGCAACTTGGCCTTGTGACTCGTCCCGTGGCCCAACCAGCGGACGGCATTCTCTCCAAGAAGCAGCGCACAATCGTCCCGGAGTTTTTCTGCAGTATCGTCCTCCGGTACGATGAGAAGAAGCTGCGAGCCACGTTTTTCAAACACAGCGGCCGCGAGGAATGCCATAAGCGACCCCCTGACCCCTTTACAGTCGAGACGTTGTCCTCTTCGAAGCTCACGACTTCGGTTGCTCAGATCCTCGATCGGTGCAGAGCCGACGATCCGCTTCTTCACAACATCAATTCTGATTTCATCCTCACTCAAAGTCTGCATTCTGTCGTCTGCTTTCAGCTCACTGATTGGGACAAAAACACCTCACCCCGACTGTCCCGAAAAATGAGGACCGTCAGGGTCGTTGAACTGAAGGAAAATAAGGAAAAGTGGATGGAATCACAAGGTGGGGATGAGAGAGAGGCGGCGGGATCTCATTTGGCGCAACGGAGAAATGGGGCGGGGGGGAGCTGGGGAGTTAAGGAGAATGGTCGAATGAATCGTGAGTGGTTTGCGCCAGAGGTCGACGACTCGACTCGTCGAGCGCATCCCCGCCTGCCTTCAACAAATCTGTTTGGCGGGCAGGCGCCTCCGGCGGAAATTGGTGAGCGGTGAGTGGGGGACGGAGATGTTAGGAGACCCCTCCCCCGGCCCCATTTTATCTCTTTGCGATCTGAGCGCCTTCTTTGCGCCCTTTGCGGTTAGAAAAAAAGGAATCGCCACTTTGTGCTCTCTTGTGAGAGGAGGTGACGATTCCTTTGTATATCGGGAGGAGAACAAACCAAGAAAGCGTCATTCCCGCATGTTGTTAGCGGCCTGCCTGCCGCAGGCAGGGAATCTGATACAAACAAGGACGAAGGCTTAGTACCTGAGGTAAATCAGATCCCCACTTAAATCATGTGGGCCCGCCTGCCTTCATAGAACTATTAAGGCGGGCAGGGATGACGAATCCGTTGTGTTTCGTGCCAGCTTGTGTATCCGCGCATCAGCTCTTCTTTGTTTCCTTCTTTACCTCTTTCTTCTTGCAGCAATCTCCGCTTTCATCTTCGCATTCTTTACCATCCTTGCCTTCCTTGCCCATCTTCTTTGGTTCCACCTTCGCATCCTTTGCGGGCTTGGTGGTGGAGGCGGTGAATCCTGCGTCGGTGACTGCCTTGATCAGGTTGTCGGTTGAAACGGCGGTGTTCGAGGCCAGCGTTACATCCGCAATCTTGTCTTTCAAGCTGACCTTTACTCCGCTCACCCCTTTGACCTCCTGAAGCGCATCGGTCACTTCGTCGACACAATTCTCACAATGCATCCCCGACACATATAGTCTGACGCTTTCGGCCTTTTTCTCCTGCGCATAGCCCATCCCTGCGACCAGCAACATTCCAAGAACAAATACGATGCTTTTCATTTTCTCTCTCTCCTGACGGTGTAAGGAACAGACCTGAATTAATAGCCCAAATTTATTGTTCGATTGCTTCAACTGCAAGGATTTCTTATGTTTGAAGTCAAATTGCCACGGGCGGGTGGCATTCCTCGCGCATTTTCACGCCCTCCCGTTTCTTCCATCTCGCGTCCCCGTGATGCATGAAGGACATGTCCGAAACCGAATTTACCAACACCATCAGATTCCGGTACAAGTTCCAGTTTGACGATGGAACCGAGAAACAATTTGACGCGCTTCTTGATGCGCGGACACTGCAGCTGCTGAAGAGTCCCGTTCCCCACAGACCGGAGTGGACGAAGCTGAAATACCAGCAGTGCGAGAACTGTCCACTCGGCGACAGTGAGGAATACTGTCCCGTTGCGGTGAACCTCTCGCATTTGGTCGACGAATTCAAGTTCTCGACCTCCTACGACAAGACCTGGGTGGTGGTTGAGGCGCCCGAACGAACGTACGCACAAGAAACGTCGGTGCAAAACGGCCTTGCATCGATCATGGGGATCTACATGGTGACGAGCAACTGCCCCGTGCTCGACAACCTTCGGCCGATGGTACGCATGCATCTTCCGTTTGCGACGGCAATGGAAAGCATTTACCGGACCGTCTCGATGTATCTGATCGCGCAGTTTTTCCGGATGCAGAACGGGAAGGACCCGGACTGGAAGATGGAGAAACTGGTCGAGCTGTACAAAGATATTGCGAAGGTCAACAAAGGACTCTGGGCGCGTCTGTCCAAAGCATCGAGCTTTGATGCAAACGTCAACGCCGTAATCGTCCTCAACACGTTCGGCGATGCAATCCGGTTTTCGTTGAAGAAGGACCTCGATGAAATTGCGCCGCTGTTCGGAAAGTATCTTGACGATGACAAGAAATAGAACTGACTTTTTTTGAGACATTGGGTGGCGAATCATTGTTGCACATCGATGTTTGAGATGACAAGGATGTGATTCCGGACATGAAGGGACATTGCGCCAAGACACAGCCAGACCGTTTTCACGGGACAATAGTTGCTTCTGGGCTATCTTCTCCTATATTTGTGGAACATTAAATCGACTTGCGGGTCAACGGGGGATCAAAAACGCAGGCCACAAGCTTTAATCACATCTTTATTTCTAACAACTCGGGAGGATTCAAATGAAATCATTTGCACACCGGTTGGGGGTATTGGTAGTGGCAGTTGTATTGATGGGAACGGTTGCCCGATCGCAGGATGTCGGATCGCAACTTTCCAAGATGGGCCTCGATGCGGCAAAGGGTTGGACTTCACCGCTGTTAGCTGGCTGGGGTGCTGGTCTTAACTCGGCATTCTATCACTCAGCAGATTTGCATGACATTCTTGGTTTCGACGTCGGAGTGAAAGTTATGCTCGCGGGGTTCAAGGATGAGGATAAATTCTACTCCTTCCAGATGCCCGCATCAATCTCGTATTCATCCGGTCCGATTACGAAGACCTACAACCGCGGAACCGACTATCCCGCCACCGTGAATGCACCGACAGTTGCAGGGCCGGAAGGCGACGTATCAGTGTATGTAAATGAACCCTTCGCTCCGGGCGGAAAAGTTGAAGTGATGCGTTTGCCGGGAGGTCTGAATCTTTCAGGTGCGCCGATTGCAGCACCCCAGCTAAATATCGGACTCCCGTTCGGTCTTGAGGTTATGGGCCGGTTCATTCCAACCGTAAAGCTCAGCGATGCCGGAAAGGTGAATTTCGTTGGATTTGGATTGCGCTACGACATCGATCAATGGCTGCCGCTCTTCCCCGTCGATATCGCGGTTCATTTCATGACTCAAAAGTTCAACTTCAAAGATTCCAGCGATAATAACCTGATCTCCGCCTCTGCCATGGCATATGGCGTCGAGGTAAGCAAAAAGTTGTTTATCCTGACCGTCTATGGCGGGTTCCAGCTTGAAAAAGCTTCTTTCACCGTGGGACCATACACGGCAAAGGTTCAGCAGGGTGGAACAACGCAGACGATCACCGTCAGAGACTTCACAGTCGATAGCCCCAATTCTTCAAGGGTTACATTTGGGGTTCGATTGTTGCTGCTCTTTATCAACGTCCATGCAGAGTACAGTCTTGCGAAAACACAGGTTGCAGCAGTTGGCGTTGGCATTACCATTCGCTAGCAATCTGATAATCTGATTCAAAGAAAGGCTGATTCCGGAAGGAGTCAGCCTTTTTGTTTGTCTGCGGAATGGAAATGCCCACGAAACACACGGAAAGATGCGGAAGAGGTTGTAGAAAACTTTCTTCCGTGTGTTCTGTGTGTTCCGCGGTCCTCTTTGTTTTTAGCCCAAGATTTCGTATCTTATAAATGCCTCAGGAATCTGAGGCATTTTCTTTTTTCGCAGATACCCACGGATACGCACAAATTTACACGGATGCGACTTATGGGAATGATGAGCGTGCGAGAAGGAGAGAAGGTGAGTCACAAACCGGGTTACAAGCGGACAGGATTGGCAGGATGAATAGTATGGTGGAGCGGAGAGAAGATATTCGGAATATAGCCATAATTGCGCACGTCGACCACGGGAAGACGACGCTGGTGGATTTTATGCTCCGGCAAACCGGCACGTTCCGTGCGAACCAGGACATGGGGACTCGTGTCATGGATTCGAATGAGCTGGAGAAGGAACGTGGAATAACGATCCTGGCAAAGAACACCTCGGTGTTCTACAAATCCGACAAGGAAAAACGAACGTACAAGATCAACATCGTCGACACTCCCGGCCACTCGGATTTTGCCGGGGAGGTTGAGCGCACCCTGATGATGGTCGACGGCGTGCTGTTGCTTGTCGACGCTGCCGAAGGCCCTCTCCCGGGAACGAAATTCGTTCTCAAGAAATCTCTTGAGCTGAATCTGCAGCCGATCGTCGTCATCAACAAGATTGACCGAAAAGACGCACGGGCTCATGAAGTCCTCGATGAGGTGTTCGAGCTCTTTCTTTCCCTCGGCGCCCACGACCATCAACTGGATTTTCCGATCATTTATTCCATCGCCAAGCAGGGTATCGCGAAGCGCGAGTTGGATCAGGAGAGTAATTCCCTCGAACCTCTGTTTGAGGCGATTATCCATAAAGTCCCGCCTCCTCCGGGGGATGCCACGGCACCCTTTCAAATGCTCGTCACCACCATTGACTACAGCGACTACCTGGGCCGTCTCGGGATCGGACGAATCTTTCGTGGCACCATCCGGCTCGGCTCCCCGATGAAGATTATTCACCGGGACAAAACGGTTGAAGACGCCCGGGTGACGAAGATCTATTCTTTTGAGGGACTGAAACGCGTTGAAGTCACGGAAGCCCATGCGGGGGATATTATCGCGATAGCCGGCATGGAAGACGTCGACATCGGCGAGACCATCGCTGACGCATCCGACCCCACGGCAATTCACTTTGTTTCCATCGAGGAGCCAACGCTCTCGATGAATTTTATCGTCAATAATTCACCGTTTGCCGGACTGGACGGCAAATACGTGACGACGCGGCACCTGGGCGAGCGGCTGCAACGCGAACTGCGGTCGAATGTGGCCCTCCGCGTTGAATTAACAGACTCTCCCGACATTTTCAGAGTCAGCGGGCGCGGAGAGCTTCATCTGGCCATCCTTATCGAAACGATGCGCCGCGAAGGATACGAATTCCAGGTCTCCCGCCCCGAGGTGATCTACAAACGAATCGCCGATGTGCTCTCCGAGCCGATCGAACATGTCATCATAGACGTACCGGACGAATACGTTGGCTCTGTCATTGAAAACCTCGGTCGCCGAAAAGGGGAAATGCGGAACATGATTCAGTCGTTGGGGAACACGAGGGTTGAGTTCCTCGTCCCGGCGCGTGGCCTCATCGGATTTCGTGGCGAGTTCATGACGCAGACAAAAGGAACGGGAGTTCTCCACCACAACTTCCATGGCTACGAACCCTATAAAGGCGACCTGGCTCATCGGATGAAGGGAGCACTGGTTGTGCTCGAGAACGGGGAATCCGTTGCCTACGGGATGTGGAAACTCCAGGAACGCTCGACATTTTTTATTGAGCCCGGAATGCATGTGTACGCTGGAATGATCGTTGGCGAAAACTCCCGTGAGTACGACATGGTGGTCAATGTCTGCAAAACAAAACAGCTGACCAATATGCGCGCTTCCGGCTCCGATGAAGCAGTACGGCTTGAACCCCCGCACTTGTTGACGCTCGAGCAGGCGATTGAATGGATCGGCGATGATGAATACGTCGAAGTGACGCCGAAAACTATTCGACTGCGGAAGAAGTATCTCGACCACAACGAGCGGAACAGAATGTCGAAGAAGAAAGCAGAGGTTGTGGAGGTGTAGGTTTGTGGAGGGAGTTGGAGGAGTGAGGCGCGATTGCTCCGATGCTCCGTTCCCCCGTTGCACGTTGAATCTGGTACTCCACTCCACTCCACTATTGATCGCTGACTGCTGAAAGCTGACCGCCAGATCCCTCATGTTTTCCTCCCGCACGCAGTGGAACTTCCAGCCGAACCCCCTTACAAAGCTCCTGGAACAAATGCGTTCCCGGGGAGAACGGGTTATCGATCTCACCGAATCCAACCCGACTCACTGTGGATTGCAGAACGACCTCTCTCCCTTCGTTGAAGCACTTTCACAAGACGCTGCACATATCTACTCGCCCGATCCGAAAGGTCTGAATGTTGCACGGAGCGCCGTGCAGAAATTCTACAAGGGCCTCGGGATGAATATTGAAAGCAGCCAGGTCGTCGTGACCGCAAGCACGAGCGAAGCCTATTCGTTTCTCTTTCGCCTTCTCTGCAACCCGGGAGAGAAGATCCTTGTTCCAAAACCAGGATATCCTCTCCTGGAGTACCTCGCCCAGCTCAACGATGTCACAATCGGATTCTACCGACTGATCTACGACGGTGAATGGCATGTAGACCTCGAATCCCTGAAGGAACAACTCGGTGACGGAGCCCGAATCCTGGTACTCGTGCATCCCAACAACCCCACCGGTTCATGGATAACGTCTGAGGAGCTCGCCGAGATCCGAACGATTGCGAAAAGACACTCGCTTGCAATCATCTCCGATGAAGTGTTCGGTGCGTTTTCATTCGGTGAGAATTCCCGTCGCGCACCCTCGTTTGCACAGGAACAATCGGTGTTGGCATTTACGCTGAACGGACTCTCGAAACTTCTTGCCCTTCCACAACTAAAACTCTCGTGGGTTGTCGTGAACGGTCCCCCGGCGGAGAGAAGCGGGGCCCTGCAGCGTCTGGAGGTTATCGCGGACACCTATCTATCGGTCAACACGCCGTTACAGCAGGCCTTGCCCAAGCTTCTCGAGTCGGCCGGAAGCATGACAAGCCGGATCGTGAAGCGTGCCCGGGGGAATCTGGATATCCTGCGACAAGTATTCTCACCGCCCTCCGCCGTCTCAGTGCTTCGTTGCGACGGAGGCTGGAACGCGATCCTTCAATTCCCCCGAACGAAAAGCGACGAAGAATGGGCGCTGGAACTTCTCAAGTCCAAAGGCGTGCTCGTTCATCCCGGTCATTTGTTTGACATGCAACAAGAAGCGTGTTTGGTTGTCAGTCTGTTACCGGAAGATACGATCTATCGGGACGCAGTGAGCAGAATGGAGGCCCTCTTGCGGGCGTGACTTATCGTGGAATTCAACACCGGTAGAATACTGTCGGTTCATGTATGTGTTAATAAAATTTAATCCGAACCTTTCTTGACTTTCAGATTGGAGTTGGGTACCATAGGCCTGCAAAAAAAGGATGTTCCGTTTAGTTCAACCATAACACCTTCGGAGGATTCACCATGCGGAAATTATTCATCGTTTTGACGCTCGCGGTTGCAGTTCTCGCGGCGCAGACAGGCTTTGCCCAGGAGAAGCAGGAAAAGGTGGAGAAGAAGGGTGAGAAGAAGGAAATGAAGGGTGAGAAGATGGAGAAGGCTGGCGAGAAGATGGAGAAGAAGGCCGACAAGATGGAAGGAAAGAAGATGGAAAAGAAGGGAAAGAAGATGCAGAAGAAGGGAAAGAAAATGGAGAAGAAGGGCGAGGCGATGCAGAAGAAGGGCGAGGCGATGCAGAAGAAGGCTGAGGAGAAGATGGAGAAGAAGTAAGACAAGAGGTAAGTCGTCTTCTGAAGTTCTTAGACAAGGCGGCTCCGGGAAACCGGGGCCGCTTTCTTTTTTTCCAAAAAACTCCTATGATGGGCTCACTACCACGAAGCACACTAAGGACACGAAGAGTTTAGCGCTTTGTTATTGTTACCTTCCTCCCCGATAATCCCCTTTTATCCTATCCTCCCGCGCGGTTTAGTAATTAAATGAAAATCCTTCACGTCCTCTCACAGTTTGAAGTCACAGGGGCGGAGGTGTACGCGGTAACTCTGGCCGCCGCCCAACAGAGACGCGGAGATACGGTGACGATTGTCTCGGACACGCTCACGACACCCTTTGCAGGTGAGTACATCCAACATCCCATCGGCAGGCGATCGTATCCTCAACGCTGGAAAAATATCGCGTTCCTGACAGAGATCATCCGGTCCCGGGGAATTGATGTCATTCATGCGCATTCCAGGGCGGCGAGCTGGGTGTCCTGGGTTGCTGCACGGCGGACTCGAACCGCGTTTGTCTCCACCGTCCATGGAAGACAACACATTCACGCGAGCAGCAAGGCCTTCAGCATCTACGGCAGGCACCTGATTGTAGTCAGTCAGACCTTGAAGGCACATCTCGTTGCGGACCTGGGACTTCGTCCTGAAGAGATTGTCGTGATTCCCAACGGACTGGACCTAAAGCGCTGGGTTGCCGGGAGGGGTCATCGCTCGAAAGCCGCGGTCTTCGGCGCCAAGAGTTCGACAAAGGTGCTTCTTTTCGTGGGACGGCTTTCGGGGCCCAAGGGGGATGTTGTCAGGTTTCTGATTTCCGATGTGCTCCCAAGGTTGTCAAAAAAGAAAGACTGGTCGTTCCACATTCTGGGTGGCGTGAAGACTCCTGACGACATTGAAACTGCCGCCGCAATTTTCAACAAGCGGTCGGGAAAAGAGAAGATTCACCTTCACGGTTTCCGGGAAGATGTACAGGCGTTTGTCCGGACCGCCGATATTGTCATCGGTGCAGGAAGGGTTGCCATCGAGTCGCTTGCAGCGGGCAAACAAACCGTTGCATTCGGGGAAAGTCACTGTGTCGGTCCGATTGATGAAGGGAATTTCCAGTCCGCGATGGAGTCGAATTTCGGAGACACGGGAATTCGGCAGAGAACAGACGGAGAACAGGTCGCAAGAAACCTTCAGAGTCTTCTGGAAAAACCCTTGGGGAAAGGCGGAGGGAGAGAACTGCAACGGAGGGTCAAGGAGCAGTTTGACATTGCGGTGGTTGAACCGGCGGTTCGGCAGGTTTACCGGCGGGCAAGGGCTACGGTGAAATCTCCGTCATCCATTCCGGTGCTGATGTATCACCGGGTTGTTCAGCAGCCGCCGGAGGGTTCGCGTCACGGACTCTGGGTCACGGCCGGCCAATTTGAAGCCCAGATGGAATCTCTGAAGCGACGGGGTTTTACCCCGCTGACATTTCAGGATTATGAACAGGCGCTGAGCGGTGGGGTCCGAATTCCCCGGAGGCCGATCATTCTCACATTCGACGACGGCTATGAGGACAATTACGCGATGGCGTTTCCGATCCTCAAACGGTTTCAATTCACAGCGGTCATTTACATGGTTATGGATCGTCTGCGAAGGAACAACTTCTGGGATGCCGACGAGCCCCGCGTGCCTTTGATGAGTAACCGGCACATACGCGAAATGGCGGATTCCGGGTTTGAATTCGGTTCGCACACCATGACGCACCCGAACCTCACTTCGGTCGGTTCACGTCAAGTGAGGAAAGAACTCGCGGAATCAAAGCGGATGCTTGAGCGGACGACCGGAAGGAACGTTGTCTCGTTCGCCTATCCGTACGGAGCGGTCAATGCAGAGGCAAAAAGAGCGGTCGAGGAGGCGGGCTATGAATTTGCCGTGGCGGCTGATTCAGGCCCGATGGTCTTTTCGGAGGACTTCTTTGAGATTCGGAGGACGCAGGTGTTTCCGTGGACCGATGCATTCGGGTTCTGGAAGAAGACCCAGGCATGGTACGGACGCTACAAGCAAGCTTTTCGGTAAGGCGGCGAGAGGTTTGGCTTCTGTCTTTACTTGCACAGAGATCACAAAGAAGAGAACACGGAGGTTTAAGGCGTTTGATTTTTTTTGGCTACTTTATCCAATTCTTCCTCTGTGAGCTCTGCTTTTCTCTGTGACCTCTGTGCAATGTTTTCTGTCTAGACGCTTAGTTTGGACCTTGCAGCGAAGATCTGCTCCGGGTTGCCGATCACGATCGCGGTATCCCCGGAAGAGAGCACCGTCGATGGTGAGGGGTTGAATTTAAATGAGTCACCCTGTTTCAGGGAGACCAGGATGACACCCGCCGACTCAAACACATCGCAGTGTGCCAGGGACTTCCCGCTGTACTTCGACTGAGGTCCGATCCGCACTTCATCAACCCGAAGCTCCGAATTATCCCTGAGCATCATGTCGAGGAAGTTCACTGCATCGGGCCGCATCAGTTCCGACGCCATGCGGAGCCCGCCGATGAAGTTTGCGGAGATCGCCGCGTCCGCACCGCTTCGAATGAATTTATTCCTCCCGCTGATGTCCTCGACTTTTGCCACGATCCGGAGTTTGGGGTTCAAACCGCGCGACGTGATGACCACAAACAGATTGTCGCGATCGTTCGGCAAGGTGGTGACAAGTCCTGCGGCCCGGTCGATACCTGCGCTCTGCAGGATGCTGTCTTCAGTTGCATCGCCCTCCACCACGAGATGCTTCTGTTCTGTCAACCTGATTACTTTCTCCGAATCCGACTCAATAACAACGGCTTTCCGCTTTGTTCTTGTAAGTTCCTCGAGAACATGATGGCCGCTTTTTCCGGCGCCGCAGAGGATGTAGTGGTTGGAAACTTTTCCGATCACCTGATTCATTTTTCTTCTCCTGAGAAAACCGGTCATCTCTCCTTCAACGATGAAGATCGTGATTTCGGTTAGGGCGGTAAGGATGATGCCGAGCCCGCCCATGATGAGAAAAATCGTAAAAGCTCTCCCTGCGGTAGAAAGAGGGTGTGTTTCACCGTACCCCACCGTCGCGAGCGTTATAACAGTCATGTAGAAAGAATCAAACCATGACCAACCCTCAATGAGATGGTATCCAAGCACCCCGGCGAGGAGGATAAGGAAGAGGAGAGCAACGAGTTGGAGTGCGCGTTTTGCGGTATTCATGAGGGATTGAAGAAATCCAGAACAATGGCTAACCCGGGAAGGTCAGCTGGAGAACAATCGACGAAAGGAAACACCCGAGGGGATTTCCGGAGCCCTTTGGAATCTTGATCTACCAACGGGGCGCGAAGCTTATACCAAGCGCCAGCGTTGTAATATTCGATAAGCTCGAACCGGAGGATCCAAACAGAGTCGGCGAGCCGAAGAGATACTGTGCTTCGGCGAATGCGTTGACGCCGCGTGAGAGATGAACATCAACGCCGGCGTGGATGTCGGGGCTGATCGTTCCGGCGTAGCTGCTTGCCGAAGGCCACCCAATCAATGAAGCTCCGGCTCCCACGTAGGGTCGGATGTCCCCGTCAGCCAGATAGGTCCGCCAGTCGAAGCCAAAAAATCCCAGGCCGAGTCCGAACCGCGTTTGACGCATCACTCTGCTTGCCAACGGCGGTTGCAGCTGATACAGGGGTTGGGGGTCGTGATAGGTGAACGGTTCGGAGCCGTACTCCACGAAGCCGTTGGGTCGAAGGATTACCCCGAGCGACACTCCCACGGCGTTCGAGCTGAATTCCCGCGATTGAAATCGAACTCCGATCATCGGTCCGATCGTGATATGATCGTCCAGGACATACCGGCTGACGGCAGCGATGGGCGAAATCGAGAATCGATGAGATTCCTGCGCGATTGCGATGCTGCCGATGGCTACTGCAAGAATCAGTCCTTTCATCATGAGATTGCCCTTTCGGTCTTTTCTTGGAAAACCTACCGCAAAAAGATACGACTATTCCGGTTTAAAAGCATTTCACAGAGGACACAGGGAACAGCAGAGATCACAGAGGTTTAGGACCAGGAGATTGTAGGATGGTTCTTTTCTCTGCACTCTCCGGGAGCATTTCACAGAAGCCGCGGTGAACACAGAGGTCACGTTTTTTTGTTTTCTAAAGTAACTAACCAAAAAAACGCTTCTTTTCTGCGAGTCCTCTGTTCTTCTCCGTTATCTCTGCGTAATGCTTCCACTCAAGTCCTCGCTTCGAAGCGTTTCCACTCTTCCGCATACTTTAACAGTTTTCGGTCAGCCAGGAAGTTCACCGTACCCGGCTCAAACGATCCGTTGGATCGTTGTTTCCCCGCTTTTGTTCCTGTGAGAATCTCAATTCCTTCGTCGACGGTCTTTACCGCATAGATATTGAATTTCTTTTGTTTGACCACCGCGTAGACTTCTTCCCGGAGCATCAGATCTTTGATGTTCTGGTGCGGGATGATGACTCCCTGCCTGCCCGTGAATCCGCGCGCTTTGCAGACATCGAAGAATCCTTCGATCTTCAGGTTCACCCCGCCGATCGGTTGAACTTCCCCTTTCTGGTTAACCGACCCGGTTATCGCGATGTCCTGCCGGAGCGGTATTTCGGCAAGACTGGAGAGGATCGCATAGATCTCGGTGGACGAAGCACTATCGCCGTCGACGCCGCCATACGACTGTTCAAACGTGATACTGGCGTCCATGATAAGCGGTTTGTTCTGTGCGAACCTGCTGCGCAGAAAGCCGCTGAGAATTGCGACGCCCTTGTTGTGCGTTGGACCGCTGAGTTCCGCATCGCGCTCGATGTTGATGACGCCGGCGCGGCCGAGTGAAGTCTTTGCGGTGATCCGCGACGGTTTTCCGAATGCATGTTCGCCGACGTCATAGACCGACAGACCGTTGACCTGACCGACGACAGCGCCGTCGGTATCGATCATGATGGTCCCATCCTCGATCAGTTCCTGAAGCTTGTCCTCGACCAATTTCACCCGGTACTCCCGCTCCTTGATCGCCTTTTCCACGTGTTCGGCGGATACGGACTTCGCCTGAGCTTTCGATGCCCAGTAATTGGCCTCACGGGCGACATCGGCAATGACGTTGAATCGCGTAGAAAGCTTTTCCTGCCTGCCGGCAAGCCGAACCCCAAACTCGACGATTTGTGCAAGCGCCGAGGCCGCGAAGGGCATGAGGTGTTCGTCGTCGCAAATCATCTTGATAAAGCTCAGGTACTTGGAAACCGTTTCGGAGTTTTTCACCATTTCGACGTCGAAGTCGGCCCTGATCTTGAAGATCTTCTTGAAATCGTCGTCCCTGCTGTAGAGAAGAAAGTAGAGATCCGTCTCCCCGATCATGATCACTTTTAGGTGCAGGGTGATGGGTTCCGGTTTCATCCCCGACGGTGCAAACCCGAACATCGGTTCGTAGGTCTGAATATCGACCATTCCAGTTCGTAACGTTCGCTTCAAATCCTGCCATACACCGGGTTCGATGAGCGTATCGAGAGCGTTGAGGACCAGGTAACCGCCGTCGGCATGAAGAAGTGACCCGGCCTTGATGTGGGTGAAATCCGTTCGCCAGACACCGCCTTTTTCCAGTTCACGGTCCACCGTGCCGAACACGTTCTTGTATTTCGGGTTTGTCTCGATCACAATCGGAACATGTTGTGTTTCGGAATTGTCAACCAGGACGTTTACCCGGAATTCCGTGAACTGGTCTTCCGCGTTTTCTTCGCCGTCCTCCTGTGTTGAAGGGGGAGCCAATTGACGCCGGAATCGCTCGAGGTTTTCGCGAACGTCCGTTCGGATTTCGTCGAGGTAGGCGTGTACTTTGGGGCTGTCGTACGTCGTTTTCAGGATCTTCACGGCGGCGTCGACGATCGGCATCACGAGCTTTTCTTCGAGCTCCTCCAGGGAGCGCTGTACTTTCTTCTCGATGTTCCGCAGTTCCCGGAACACCGTGGACATTTGCTTTTCCAGCTCGCCCAGACGTTCTTTGGCTGCTTCGAGTTGATCCTTCGGAATTTCGCCTTTTTGCGCGGAGGCCTCGAGCTGATCCATCGTAGACGGAGCTCCGTTGAATACCGGTACGATGTCGGGGCGCATGGCGTTGCCGACCTGAACCTGGACCAGGTCGAACCCCTGCGACTTCACCCTCTTTTCAAAATCCTGAAGGACGCTCTTCTGGCGGTCCTGAAACAGCTGGACCATGGTTTTTCTTTCCTGTTGGTATCGCTGGCTTTCATAAACCGAGGGAATATCCCGCAGGAGTTCGTTGATGAAATTCTCCATGTCTTCCTTCAAGCCCTTTCCCTGTCCCGCCGGAAGGGAAATTGCCATCGGCATATCGGGGTTCTTGAAATTATAGACATAGCAGTGGTCTTTCAGGTCGACGTGCTTCTTTTCAAAGTCCTGGAGGAGTCGCTTGATCGTGGTGGTGCGACCGGTTCCGGACAGGCCGGTGACGAAGATGTTGTAGCCGTAATGAGCCATTTCGAGGCCGACCTTTAAGGCCCGGAGAGCCCGGTCCTGCCCGATGATTTCACGGCTCGGCTTGATGTCGGCAGTTGATTTCACGCCCAGAGAGTTCGGGTCGCACTGCCATCGCAGTTTCTCGACGGGAAGCGGTCGGGGAGGAGACGCGGATGCGAGAGCGACTCCGGGATTCGAGTTGCCAGCAGAGACTTTCGAGGCGGATTTGTTCCGTTTCTTCATAGTGAGGGATTGGCCAAATAGTTTCGAACGGATGGTTCGGGGTCGTCAGTTCAGGAGGTGAGTCGGTGCGAGAATGGTACGGAAAAGAGGGACGAGGAGCAACTCGGGGCTGGCTCTTTACAGGCACGCAGCCCACTCGGGAATCAAGACTTGTTGCATGAGAGAGTCACATGAGAAGGTGGGAGGGTAGAGTCACACGGTGTATCATGAGGCTCCGACCGATTGATCAGAATTTAATCCCGAGCGACGTTCCTCCGAGTGCGACTACTAACGAGATGATAAAGACCACGCCGAGAAGCCACGCGGAGGATGCGATCGCAAGGCAGGTTGTTTTGCCGAGACCGGTGACCACCGAAACTCCGAGTCCCAGGATGGAAAAGTACCAAAGTGTGAACACATTGAAACTGTAGAGGATCACTGCCGCCGCGGAAGGGAGGTGAGTTCCTATTGCAAAGACGTCGAGCCCCATCGGGAAGCGATTGGGGACAGGAAACGATGACGGATCAAGGATGTTCAGACGGACGAGCACTAAGTTGGCAACTTCTCCAAGCAGAAACACAATGCCAGTGTGAACAACGACGGAAAACATGGTTTTAAACGACGGCTCGTTCGATCGGACAAAGGCGTGAATACTGAGAAAAACAAACGCAGCGAGAATCAGCGTCACAAGTATCAGGACAGTGAATAAGATAAGAAAAAGAACACACCAAAGAATCAAATCGAAGGACAGGGAGCCTTTGTCGAAGCACGTCTTTATCCAGGCAAGGGCCGTTAAACCACACGTCACCACAACTGAAGCCAATCTCCATCGCGGATCAGCGGCAATCAAGGAAAATGTTTCGGAGGGTGCCGTTATGATGCCCCTCATCTCATGCATGACATATCCCCCTTCCTCATTACATGGACCAGCAGGAAAAAGATCTTCTTTGAGCGGAGTGATTCTAAGTCACTCTTCTAAGAGTTTGGTGTAATCAATCGTGAATGTTTGGACGGATGCGTTAAGGAGAACATCCACCAAGGCGATGAGTTGAGACTGGGTCTTCCATGACCGTAACTCGAAATCGAATGTAAAGAACAGCTTTGTTTCTTGTTTCTTCTGATAGTCCGACGGGGGTCCGTGACGGAGTTCGAGGGTTTTCAGCACCTTTCTGAATAATTCATCCGTTGCTTCCTGCACGGCAATCGATGCTGAACAGAGTCTCTTGCCGGCAATGCTGAAAAACAACGTTGCCCTTGCTTTTTCACCGAGGAGATCGAATGGAACTACCAACACAGTGTCAGAAGTCTCCTGCAGTCCCAGGCGGGCAGCACGGCTGCGATTATCAGGATCGTCAGGCGGAAGATTCGGCATCGGCCTTTGAGCGAGGGAAGGATGAAACGAGTTCAGTGAGTCCCGAGCCGCCTCGAGCGACATCCCCCAGTGTACCTGATCAAGGAATCCAAAGTCGCTTCCCCCAGAAGGGATTTGTCCGGCGGTTTTTGTTGTGAACAAAAGAACATGCGCCAGGACCACACTCAAGCGACTTGCGTCTCGAACCATGGATATACTCCAAAAAAAAGTTCTTCGATAGTGTGGGATTAAAAGGAGAAGAAAGCTCTTCCCGAACCTCCGAGAAGAGCTTCCTCGCTTCAGTTTACCACGGAAAACAAACCGTGACGCAAATCTCGATGATCCACAAATCCAGACAGCAATAATAGCAGCCGTAGAACCTGGCGCATCCCGTCGCACCTCCGACGACAGCGTTGAGCTCTCCATCACCGAGCAAGGCTCCGTGGTCGACTTGCTGCATGATCGCCGTCGTGACCCGATTCTGACCAAGATCTACATTGGCCGGTTTCGCGGCAGCAAAATTCACTCCGCTCACAAGAATAGCGGAGAGAATACAGAGAACCCAAATTCGATTCTTTGTGTTTTTCATGGCTTCCCCCTTTTCCATTATATGTTAATGATGATGAGTTATGTTCTTGCCCGCTGCAGCCCTCTGCCCATCGGGATTTCCACTCCGCATGTGGGGGCCGACCACACACAGGGCTTCCATCGTCAATTGACAGACCAGCGAGCAAGGTTTGGTGATGATCCACAAAAGTTCAGGTTGCGCAGCATATTTCTGACCTTACTGTCGCGCCAAAAACAAGAGACCACGAAACACGCGAAACACACGGAAAAGAAAGACGCGTGTGGACTCCTTCCGCTTCTTCTGTGTTTCCGTGGGCAAATTCTTCAGCGGGCCATCAGAAACCCTCTCCGAATTTGTTCTGAACCGTGTTTGAGAAAACGAGAGTTTCCCCGTTCCAAACTTTCTGGAGATCTTCCTCAGTCATTTGTATGGCACCGAACGCCGGATCCCGGAAGAAATACTGCGATCGGTCGACGCTATCGAGGATACAGTAATGCGAGCCTTGGACGAATAGCACGGCCGGCTTTGGGATAGTGCTCAGTTCCTCCGCGGACAACCGCCATCCTTGAACAAACAGGCCGGTTTGCTGCGCGAAACGCTTTAAGGCAAGCATGCTCAGACCTTTTTGTGACGGCCGCAATTCACTCTCAATGTCTGCCATGGTCCGATGGATTCCATATGCGTCGAGCACCATCTTCATTGCAGCTACTCCGCAGGTGTTTGCCCTCTCTTGCAGGATAAAATCTTTTCGGTTCTCCTTGGTGGCAATCCTTACCGAAATGGCTGCTGCGAGTAGAGCTGCCGAGCCTGCCACCACGAAAATCAGTGCAAGGGCTTTTCCCGGTGGCTTCGAAGGAAGATTTCCTTTAACGTGCGGAGTCATGAATGAACTCCTCAATGATTTGCTTATCCCCTTCCAGTGATCGTTCGCCGACATATTTGCTCCTAAGAATCAATCCCTCATCAACCAAATACAATGTGGGGACAAGGCTCAAATCAATAGCGTTTCCCGCATTCCTACTATTATAGTAGAACACCGGCCTCGTCGACTCGTTGATTCCGAGAAAAACCCGGGTATCAGCAACCTCGCTAAGGGAAACAAAGAAAAAGCGAAGGTCTTTGGCGTACTGCGGGTAGAGAGACGTCAGATTTGAGAATTCCTTTCGACAATGGGAGCATTCTACCGTAAAGAAGAAGATCAGTCCACGCTTTCCGATGAAATCTCCGAGCGCAAATGTACTTCCATCCCGGGTAGACAGAATGAGGGACGGGATTCTTGTTCCGGGTGCGGGGGATCGATTGGTGAATTCGCCGTGGAGGATCCAGACGGCGGATATCGGAAGGACAACAAGTCCCAGTAGTAAGACGCCAGCTAACAAATTCTTTTGCAACTTCCCCCTCCTGACGAACAATGTTTCTACTTGCGAATATCACATCCCGGCGCGGAATAATCAAGCATATTCATCGGCGATTGTTGAGAAGCAGAGCTGAGAAACAAAATTGACCCGAGGAATTCATGAGCGCCTGCCCGGGCACCGCCCGTAAAATTTCTTCCAGTGCCGGCGGAGGGAATTATCGCTCGAATATCCCACCTGACGCGCAATGGCGTAGAGTTTCAGGGTGCTTTTCTTCATGAGAACTTTTGCCGCCCGCACTCGCACCCGGTGCAAATAATTCTGCATCGGCATGCCGATCTCCTGCGCAAACGCCTTTCGCAAGGAATGGTAGGGACACTTCAATGCCGCCGCGACGTCCTGGACTGTCTGGATTTCGTCGTAATGTTCGTCAATGTATTTTGTTGCTCTGTCGACCATATGCAAACTGATAAGACAGAGGGGGATTTGGAATGAAGCAGGGGAGCAGGGGAGAGGGATAGAAGGGGAGTGCTTGTCTGTGAATTTAAGCTTCGGGCGTTAAGAAGCAAGAAAAATCTCACTGTTCTTGCTCTGGCGGGCGGAGAACGCCGAGAGAGATAAAGCGTGGTGATTGTTTTTGCGCACTGAGTTTAGTACTATACGCCGAATCAATATTGAAGGTCCAATGAGTCAACGAGTTTCGCTTTCCATCTTTCTACTTTCGCTTTTCTGTTCCTTTTCCATTGCGCAGGAATCGCAAGGGACGATCGTCATGACGATCTCGGATCAGTCGTCGGACCTCGAAAAATCCCTCGACGTAAGGTTCGTTGAGATCACGAGCCGCTCGGTTGTCCTTGGGCGGTCGGTGAAGCCGAATGAACAGCACACGATCCGCGGCGTCCCGTTCGGGGCGTACGACGTCCAGGTATTCTCCGACTCCCTCCTTGTTGCCGAGCAGACCGTTCGTGTCCGCTCAAGCGTTCCGTTGAAGATTCAACTCACCGCTCGGCGGGAATATCGGCTGGGGGAAGTGGTTGTTACGAACTTCCGAGGCGACCAGGCCGAAACATCCACCCACACCTTTTACACCGCCTCCTCCATTGAGCAATTGCCCGCCGTTTCTTCCTCGAAGAAAATCGAGTCGATCCTTCTCAATACGGCAGGGGTTGTGCCGGATGAAGACGGACGGCTCCATATCCGCGGTGAAAATGCGCAGATCCAGTATATCATCGACGGCATTCCTGTGTCGGCTGACATGAGCCGCGTGTATTCCAGTCTTCTTCATGCCCAGCTCATTAAGTCCGTCAATATTCAGACAGGAGCGCTGAACCCGGAATACGGCGTTGCCGCCGCGGGCGTCGTTTCGATTACGTCGAAATCAGGGTTCGATACGCCGTTGTTTGCGAGGGGAGCGGTCCAGTTCGGTTCGTTCGGAGGAAAGGAAGGCACCGTGGAGTTGGGCGGAAACTTCCATGAACAAGCCGGATTTTACGCCATGGGAAGCCAGAGTGAGTCCGAGCGCTATCTCGATCCGGTAAGCGGTTTCGACCCGATCCACTCCCGGGGAAAGAACCAGTCACTCTTTGGCAAACTAAACGCGATCGCCGGCACCGACATGGATGTCAACGTCCTCGGGTCTGTGAATAAGACCGACTATGAAGTCCCGAACGGCAGCACTGCCAGCAAGCAGGATCAACGTCAGAGTTTGAACGATTATCTTGTTGGCGCAAGGGTCAACATGCAGTCAGGCGCTCAGTCCCTGCTAAGTGCCCTCTTTTATTCGCGATCCGGAAAAGCGACGATCACGAGCGGTGGGCTGCGGCAGATTGCCGGTGCGGCGGACATGCAGAGGGCAATTCAGGAGAACGAAAAATTCTTCATCGGCGGCGAGAGGTCGCTGGTGCAGAACGGGGTTCAGCTGGAGTATTCCTCGCGCGTTGAATCTCGGGATGCCCCACACGAGATAAAGGTCGGTGCCGCGGGCGAGGTGTACCGGTTGAAGGAATTCTTCACGTTTGCAGTAACGAATCCTGCGCTCTCCGACTCGAGCGTACCGGGAGGGGACATCCGTTATCGTGCAATCGATATCACACAGGGGGGGCGTCCGTTCCTCGCCGACCAGTCACAAAACGGGTACCGCTCTTCGGCTTATATCCAGGATGCCGTCAGCTTCGGGCGCTGGCGGATTGAAGGCGGGGTCCGGTACGACGTCTTCAGTCTGTTCGATATCGAGTCGTACTTTTCTCCGAGACTTCACGCGGCGTACAGGTACAACGACGACCTTGTCCTGCGGGCATCGTATGACCGGATTGTCATGCAAGCCCCCCTGGAGAATATTCTCGTCTCCAGCTCGGACGAAGCCCGCACCCTCGCGGCGCAACCCCAGGGCAGCACTCCGAATCGGGTGACGAGCGAACGGGCCCATGTCCTCGAGATCGGCGGCACGTATCGGATGAACGAATATGTGGATCTCGACCTGGCCGGGTACACAAAGCTGATTGAAGACTTTCTTGTCAAGGTGGAATTGGGGAACAGCGGAGTGATCTTCCCCGTGAATTTAAAAAATGGATTTGTGGGAGGAGGGGAGTTGCGGCTGCGACTTCACGAGTGGAACGACGTGAGCGGGACATTTTCTCTCAACACGTCCACATCGCTCGGGATCAAGCCGGAAGATGGCTCCTCGCCGATTGCAGCAGGGCTCATCCTCGGAGAAGAAGGAAGGAACTATTCAAGTCCTTTCGGGGGTGAGGATATGTTCCCGACCGAGCACAACCAGCTTCTCACCGCTGTCATGAATCTTGCGTTTCGCATCGAAGATAATGTGACGGTGACATTGGGAGGAAGGTTTGACTCAGGACTGCCGTTTGACCTGACGGACAAGAATGGGAAGGGATTGAATGAGGAAGACTCCCGAGCTGAGCTTAAGCGCCGGGGGTACACCGACGATGTCATCGACCTTCTTTCGTTAAAAGAAGAAGAGCCGGGTTCGCCGGACAAATCCGTAGCTCCCCATGCGGTTTTTGATGTCGGCGTGAATATCGGACTGGAAAAACTTATTTCACTGCCATTTCGTGTTTCCGCTTCCGTTCTCAATCTGTTCGATGCAAAGTATTTGTACAAGTTTGAATCGAGTTTCGGGGGAACACATTTTGGAGTGCCGAGAATGGTGGTGGTGAGGGTGGAGGGGAGGTTGTAAGGAAAGAGAGCTTCGGAGCGGGGGAGCAGGGGTGAGAGGGTGACCGGGGTGGAAGGAAGAAAAAGAAAGCGTCATTTCCGTGCCGAAACGCCGTACTTCGGCGCGCAGGCACGTTTTTAGCGGGAATCTGATTTAGTGTGAAACTTCTGACTCGTCGGACAGGGATGACGACTCCGGCATTTTCTTGGACCCTGTTTCACACTGGCTCTTAGCTCCCTTGCACCGTTGCCCATGACGCTTGCTGAGAAAACAACTCGCCCTTGCTCCCCTGCTCCCTTTCACCCTCGCGCATCGTGCCAATTGAAAACCTAATTCCATTACGTCACCTTATCCTGAAACTCACTCTCATCCTCACCTGCCCATGCTCCAAATCCAAAATCTATCGAAATCCTTCAAAAACACTCCGGCTGTTTCCAATCTCTCCTTCACCATCAACCCCGGAGAGATTGTCGGACTGCTTGGTCCGAACGGCGCCGGGAAAACGACAACCCTCCGTTGCATCTGCGGCATTCTCAAACCGGACTCCGGCGACGTGATGGTACAGAATCACAGCATTCTTCGGGATGAGGAAGAAGCGAAGAAGCTCATGGCGTTCATTCCGGAAATGCCGAATCCGTACGATGCCCTCACCGTCCGCGAGCATATCAAGTTTGTCGCCATGTGCTACAACACGATGGATGTTTTTGAATCGAAGATCGAGGAGCTTCTCGTCCGGCTGGAGCTGAAGGAAAAAGAGCATGAGCTCGTGGCAACGCTCTCGAAAGGCATGAAGCAAAAGCTCGCCATCGGGTGCGCGTTCGTGCATAACGCACGGGTCTTCCTCTGCGACGAGCCGATGATCGGCATCGACCCGAAAGGGCAATTTGTACTCAAGAGCGAGCTGCAACGACTTCGGGGTGAGGGTTGTGCAATCCTCGTGAGCACACACCTGCTCGACACGGCGGAGCGGCTCTGCGACCGTGTGATTATCATGCGGAAGGGCGAAAAGGTCGCGGAGGGAACATTGGAAAGTCTGCAGGCAAAGGCAAAAATGGCGGACAGGAGTCTCGAGGATGTGTTTCTTAAGCTGACGGGCGACGAATGAAACCGCTGACGTTTCTCGTCTGGCGTTACGTCGTCAACAGTATCCGGAGGACGATCTCGAATCCGGCCCGGGCGTTCGTGGCGTTAGTGCTCCTCGCGTGGGTGGCTGCCATCTTTGCTCCCTCGTTCCGCCTGTTCTTTCCCGGGACCGCGAAGGCCGGGAGCGGACCGACCCTGACGGTTTCCTCGGCAAGGAATCTTCTGACGGTCTTTATGATTCCGTTTTTCGTCGGCGCGTTCACCCTGATGCTGACGAACAGCCGGATCTTCCGGGAATCTGAGTCCAGCTTCGTCTTTCCCTCTCCGCTGCCGAGGAAGTTTGTATTCTTTTTCTTCCTGATCCTCCGCGGTTTCATGGTGGCGATCTTCCTTCTCATCGTATTCGTCATGTATTCGGGCGCGGCGCTCAAGCCCGTGGTCAAAAGCCTGTTTGGCGAAACCCTGAAGGCAAGCCCCTGGACCGTGTTGTTGTTTCCGTTCCTGTATGTTCTTGGGCAACTTACGGTGGGATTCCTTGGAACGTACTGTGCCTTGAAAATTCACGCGAGGCCGCGATGGAAATGGAGGTTCTACCCGGTGCTCTGGATTTCTGTCGCAGTCGTGCTGATAGCGTTCGGAGAGCTCTTCTGGAAAAACCTTGGGCTCATTGGCCGGGGATCGGCGGCATTTCATCTGACGATGCAGGAGCCGCTTATGGTGTTTTTGCTCTTCCCCTTCAGGTCGATTGCGGATGTTGCGATGATTGTTTCCACCGGTTGGACAGTGCGCGTTGGCCTGGGCTTACTGTTTTGGGCGGCACTTCTTCCCTTTTCCGTCGCGCTCCTTGTTTCGCAGTCGTCGATGATGTACGATTTCGCGGCGCACGTTGCCGAGCGAAGCACCCTCCTCCGCGAAAGAATGAGAAACCCTGTGTTGAATTTTCGGGATTGGATTGAGCGGAGACAACGGAAGGGAAAATCGACGGCTCGTGCAGTGTGGGTCGTCGGTTCATGGCAACCCCATGGCGTGTGGGCGTTGCTGTGGAGGAACGCGATTACGTTCTGGCGACAGAGCAGCTATGGAGTTATGCTTCTCAGCGGCCTCCTGGTGGCTATCTTTGCCGGTATCGGCGTGGCGCAACATGCGGGCCTCATGGCTGTCAAAGTAAAATCAACCCTGGTGCTCTTCGTGTCGGGCCAAACCATCATTACACTCTTTTCCACTCTTTTCGCACTCATAGGACTCAGGGATCTTCTTCAGAGACTTGACATCGAAAAACCCCTGCCATTTCCGCCGCGACAGGTTGTCGTCGTCGAAGTTCTACATATTATCGTGTTGAACGCGTTGTGGACCTTCCTCCTTTGTGTCTGTGCCATATTTTTCTTTCCGGCATACTGGGCAACGGCGCTCTTGTTATCGATTGTCAGCGTTTCGTTTCTCGTGCCGGTGAGTATCGGCATGTTCCTGCTGTTGCTGATCAACCCGAACCAGCACGACCCGATCCAGCAAATGCTCGTCGGTATTTTGCAGCTTCCGGTTGCGGCGATCTGCTGCACCCCCGGCGGAGTTGTTCTGGGACTTTCACTCGTCCTTGGACTTGCGACGGTGTTTGCGGGGATTGGCGCCTTGTTGGCAAATGCAGCAACCACGTATGGACTTGTTGAGCTGGCGGGGAGGAAGTATGAGAGCTTTAATCCGATGGATTAGGAGGTCGTGGTACCCACGATTGGAAATCGGGGGCTGCCACTAACATTCAACCTTCAACATACAATTTTCAACTTGCTTCTCATTTATACATCCAGCCTCTTCTCATACGGTACCACCTCACCCACTTCTACAAATCGTTTCATCAGTCTGAGGTACATCGCCCAGCAGAATGACGAAATCCGGTAGTGCTCGTTCAACTCCGGCCAAGGAATACAGATCTAACCATCCCGGTAATCCCTTCATTCGTTTAATCCTGGTCAATCTGGGTGAATTGATGAATGGAACACGGAAGAAGCCGAAAGAGCGGATTCACGCGGAGAAGATTTAACCACATTAAGGGATTAGATGGATGGGCTGGATTTTGAGAAAGCAACTGGATTCTGAGAAAACAACTGCGGCCAAGGAATACAGATCTAACCATCCCGGTAATCCCTTCACCCGTTTAATCCTGGTCAATCTGGGTTAAGTGGTGCTTCACGTGACGAACATAATCCCTGATCAACGATTCCAGTGTAACAGGAAGATCGTCTCCGATAAAACACCTGCTCTTCAGAGATTGGGAAGGAAGGGAATTGAGGACATGAAGCAGATGACGGTTGTAGGAACACCAGAGTCGGACAAGAGAAAGCCATGGTTCAGATTGATAGTCTTGGACACGAACCCATACCGCCTGGTCGTACGAGGCGAGTTTGATTTCAGCGCTCACCTGTGCATGAACAAACCGTTGGTGGTTGTTCATGGCGGAGTCGATAAGGTGGCCGAGGATTTCTTTCTTAGACCATTTTTCGCCCCGCTTTTCTCGAACCTGATCCTCGGAAAGCAGGGAGAGGCTCAGCTCAGATTTGTTGATGAGCTGATCAAATTCATAAAGGAGGGAACGAAGCATAAAAGGGCCTTTCGCGAACAGGAGCTGGGCTCTCTTACCCACAAACGCTACGCCCCAGACAACTACGGCGAGCGCAAGAATCAGGGCAATGAATACCGGCGGACTTCCGGAGGGCATGGGCGCAACGTCGCAAACCGCGTACCCCTCCCAAGGAGGTTCAGCGGAATGGTACCGGAATTTCTCAAAAACAGCATCCCCGGGAAGAGGAAAACGGAAAGAAGGCAGATTTCGCTTGACATCAGCACTTTTTCGCAGTAAGCTTTCAGCGATTCTTTGCCAGCATCAAGCATTATGCACCTGATTCAAGCGATAGTGCCCTATCCCGCGCACCCGCTTGAATTCAGAAAACTGGGAACGCAGGGCCGGCAATTTCCACATTCTAATAAACCAATCCACAAAGAATTCTCGGAACGGGAGAAAACTTGGACTCAGTATTTTGGCACGCAACTTGTCATACAACATACATCTTACAACCTAATAATCATTCCTATTCAATACCATGTTCAAATCTGTAGCAAAGCGCGAGCTTCTGAGCAAGGTTGTTGCCACCAGTATCGAAGACGCCATTCGCAAGCGCCAGCTTTCACCGGGAGGAAGACTTCCGACCGAACAGCAACTGTGCGCACAGTTCGGCGTCAGCCGAACGTCGGTTCGCGAAGCACTCAGGACACTCTCGGCGAAAGGGTTGGTCACCGTCACGAAGGGGAAGGGGATTTTTGTGAAGGCGCCGAGTGCGGAGGCAGTGACGACGCCGATGCATCTCTATCTTCAGTTGAAATCCGAAAAGAATTATGTCCTCGATATTATTCACGCGCGCCAAATCATCGAGCCCCCCATTGCAGCCAGCGCCGCTCTTCACCGGACAGCGGAGGACATCAAGCGTCTCGAAAAGGATATAAAGGATCTTGAGCTCTCCGACTCGAATTTCAAAAGCCTTGCCACCCTCGATATGGAGTTTCATCTCGATATCGCACGCGCCTCTCAGAACGCCATCATGCCGCTTCTGCTTGATCCGATTCACCGGCTGATGCCGGAAATCAAATCCCACATTTATGCAACGGTGGCCGATGCAAAGCAATCGGCCGTCGTCTGGCACGGAAAAATTCTCGAGCAGATCATCCAGGGCAACGCGGAAGGCGCGCGCGAAGCCATGGTCCAGCATCTGAAGATCGCCGAGGAGCATTCGCAGTCCATGCTTGCCGCGGAAAAAACGGCGACGCCCAGGTAACAGGAAGGATCGTCATGAAAAAGATCATCGCAGCCACTCTTTGTCTCTCTCTGAACCTCGCCGCGCAGAATTCCGGAAAAATCTCCGGCCGTGTCATCGACGGAACGACAAAAGAACCGCTGATCGGAGCGAACGTCATCGTTGTCGGGACATCCGTCGGCGCATCAACGGACCTCGAAGGGAACTACTTCATCCTCAACGTTTCGCCGGGCTCCTACACCGTGACGGCGTCGATGATCGGCTACCGGGCAATGATCCAGCAGGAAGTGATTGTGAACACCGACCGCACGACGACGATTAACTTCGTTCTGTTGGAGACGGCAGTGCAGGCCGGCGAAGTCGTGATTGTGGCAGAGCGTCCGGACATTGAGCGGGAAAAAACATCGACGAGCGACATCCGGCGTGGCGACGATATGATCGCGGTGCCGGGGGTTCGGGATCTTGCAAACGTCCTCGCCCTTTCCAGCGACGTCACCAGCGACGCATCCGGCGAGACACATTTCCGTGGCGGACGCGAAGGCGAGGAGCTGTATGTATTGCAAGGAATGGGGATTATCAACCCATTGGATAACACCAGTTCATTTGCCCCGATCATGAGTGCAGTGGAAGAAGTTGAGGTTATTACCAGCGGTTTTGGAGCGCAGTACGGCAATGCGCAATCCGGCGTCGTGAATATTTCGATGCGTGAAGGACGCGCTGATAAATGGACTGCGCGTGTCGAGACGCAGACCAGAATGCCGGGACGGAAACATTTCGGACCGAGCGTCTGGGATCCGGCGGGTCAGCCCTACCTCCAGATTCTCGATTCGTGGGAAAAATGGAGAGCGAACAATCCAAACAGCCCTACTGGAGCGGCGTTCTTTTCGACCATTGGCAACGGGTTCGATAGCCGATACGGCGCTGATGCAACGACGCTCTCACAAATCGCCTATTCACTCTGGCGGCTTCAGGCAAAACGGACGTACGGCCAGAGCTACGACAATCTCATGGATTTCTACGGAGATGTGACGGTTGGCGGGCCCCTGTCGGAGAAGGCAAGACTGTTTCTCGCGTTCCATTCCGACAACGTTTGGTCGTTTCTCCCGACGGAAGAGCCGAACAAGACCAGGAAAGTTATGGGGAACATCGCCTACGACCTTGGCGACGGGAGATCGCTCCGCCTGAGCGGGGCATACACCAACGAACAGGACTATGTTTTCCGCTCGGTGAATACCAACGGCTTCTACAGCTGGACCTGGGACCAGATGCTCGCCCTGGGGAAGAGCCGGAGCAACAACGTGCAGGCGGGTCTGAGGTTCACCGAAGCGTTGAGCAACGCGTCGTTCTATGAGGTGAAGCTCAACGCGCTCAGCACCAACAGGGCCGACGGAAGTCCGGCCATCGATCCGCAGGGATATTCCGGCGATACGTTCTGGTCCGTCTACTCGAGCTCGAGTGCGCCGGACAATTTCTACTACGGAAACCTCTATGACACATTCCGCAACGAAAAAACGCAGACCCTGAGCCTTGACGGGTCGTTTACAAGCCAGATGAGTTCTTCGCACCTTTTGACCGGAGGAGTTCAGGCAAACTGGTACAGCCTCGACGTGAACAACCGAGTGTCGGTCAAATCGGCGTCGGGAGCCCGCTCGGTGGCATATTCGGCGTCGCCATTCGACATCGGAATCTTCGCCCAGGACAAGATGGAGTTCCAGGGCATGATCGCGAACATCGGGTTAAGGCTGGACGTCTGGAACCAAAAAGTGATGTACTACGTCGACCAGTTTACGCCATTCACTCTCGTCGGCACCGCACTGAGTCCGACAGGTCAGGAAAAGACGCCGACACTCGGGAAGCTCCAGCCACGCATCGGTATCTCATTCCCCATTCTTACGAGCACCGTCTTTCATGTCAACTACGGTACGTTCGTCCAGCGGGCGCCGTACAGCCAAACGGCGTATCAGCAGCATGCTGCGCAAGGATACGCAAACCTGAGTATCGGAAACCCGCGCCTGCGGCCGCAGGTCACCAACAGCTACGATATCGGTGTGACGATGGCTGTTCTCGAGGGAGTGACGCTCGATGTCAGCGGATACTACAAAGATGTGAAGGACCTGGTTCAGCAGGCGTTCTTCTTCAATGAGCAGTACTACTACTCCACGTTCATCAACCGCGACTACGCGGACATTCGGGGCTTCCGGGTCGGGCTTGCCAAACGGAAAGGGATGTTCACCGGATCGTTGAACTACACTTACGGAGTTGCCACGGGGAAAAACGCCACCGCGTTCGACAACTCCCCGGTCTTCTATGAAACGAACCCTTCGTTGAACAAGCAACCAACGCCCAAAGATGTCCTTCTCGATTTCGACCGCACGCATAACTTGATCCTGACGGCAATCGTCGGGACGGAAGAGGACGAGGGGCCGGAGCTCTTCGGCGTGTATCCGT
The DNA here is from genome assembly GCA_049644265.1 of Bacteroidota bacterium. Taxonomy (GTDB): domain Bacteria; phylum Bacteroidota; class Ignavibacteria; order UBA10030; family UBA10030; genus JBARRO01. The sequence goes on along the minus strand of JBARRO010000005.1, from coordinate 28,233 downwards.
TTGAACGTCTGACGGCGTCGGCTGTATCCTTCATTCGGAGCGGTCGTCCCTACACCTACGACCGGGAGGGGACCGGATTGCTCTTCAACCGCCGAACGCCCACCGAACGCAATACAAATCTGAAAATAACGAAGGAGTTTTCCAGGCTTCTGGGGAGCAAGACTTCGTTCTACGTCGAAATACTCAATCTCTTCAATCAACGCATTCTTTCTTACAACGCCGTATTTGCCCGGGCCCGGGATAACTCCAGCGGGACGATCACCGAGAACCGGAACATCGAAAAATACGAAACAGACCCGGTGTCCATCCAATACGTGGAGGACATAAACCATCTGGGTTTTCTGGTTGACCAGTCTTTCCTGATTTATGATAACGCCCCGCGCAGCTTCAACGTCGGCATTGTCATTAATTTCTAGCGGGAGAATCGGCATGAGGAAATTCATCATACTCGGAGCTGCCTGCACCATTCTTCTGACGCCCCTCTCGGCACAGCGGAAGTTTGAGGTGCATACCCGGGGAATGCTCCATCAAACGATCTATAACACAGGGGAATTGGGAAGGGCGTACGACCAGGGTACGGTCGGAGTTCAGTCCAGCGTTCCGTCGTTCGAATGGCCTGGAAACTCCTCGCTCGTTGTCGACTCCAAGGAGTACACGGGGCAGCATAATTCCTTCGGCGGTGGATTGCAGATGTCGCTGAACAGGCGGGATACAACACGCATGTATGTGTACTGCGGCGGGGCTTCCTCGGTTCCCGTATACGGCGTCTACAGTTTTCCCCTTTCGCTCACCCGCACGGAGAATTATCCGGTTCTCTCAGACGGCAATCTGAACTCTTCCTACAATCCGAACGAGGCGGAGGAGGTTATCGTTACGTCCTGGGCGACCCCCGCCGGCATCACGGTGACCCGCACGAGCAGAGCGTGGAGCATGCCGGACTTCGATGATTTCATCATTTATGAGTACGAGCTGGAGAACACGGGCGACACCGATGGGAATGCAGGAACCCCGGCAAGACAGGATACGCTCACGGAGATTCTTGTGAGCTTTTCTCACGGACTCGCTCCGGGAAAGACAGGGCACGAGCGCAAATACAACCGTTGGAATGGCGGCGATTTTCAACAGACGGACACGTACGCACGCTTCGACCGCCGTCGCTGGATGAACTACACGATGAACGACGATGGACTACCCGATCCTGTGTATTCAACGCAATGGGCGCAAACAGGAACCAACGGAGGCGGGCTTCAGGCGCCGATGGCTGTCGGATATATGGTCCTCCATTACGATACCACCCGGCTCGCCCGCAGAACAGAAACTCAGACCTCGGTTTCACCGACGCTGGCGCCAATCGTCTGGGATGCAAACGACCACTTGAAGCAGCCGTATCTGAACCGGCTTGAGACGTCGTTATGGACCGAGGCAAAGTACATCACGAATATGAATCCCGCCCAATATCCGCGGAGCGGTAACAGCCCCTACAGCAATGTTGCCGTTTTTGGTACGGATTGGGTGGGGCGCAGTTCCTTCAATGTGCGGCAAAGCTGGGTGTTCGGCGTAGGACGGCAGATCGTCTTTGGACCCTACATCCTCAAACCGGGAGAGAAGATACGGTTTTCGATAGCGGAGGTTGCCGGGTTTGGAGCAGCAAGCCCGCAGGAAGCCCAGGCAGGACTGATGGATGAAGGTGGAAGCTGCGGGCAGGCCTGCAACGAATCGGCCAGCTTGAATGCGTTCAATCCCGTTGCCAGTTACTACGACACGGTCCGGTACGGGGGCGACCAGAGACTTCATGGAAGCACCTACCTGCGCTCGTATACGTTGCCGCCGTACGTCAACTCGAATGTTGTCACCATCCGGGATGTTGCAGACCGGGCGATCGAGGTCTATACGGGCGCATCGTCCGTTGTAGATTTTGACTCATCCCAGTTTTGGCCCGAGCGCGCCCCCGACCATGGAGTGTATGCCATTCCGCTGATTGTGCCCGCCCCCGGCATCACGATTGTGAGTACCGCCCGCGCGCAAAACAAGATCGAGTGGGGAAACCAGATCGAAGGTTTTGCTTCCCCCCGTCTTCTTGCGCCGTTCAGCCATTACGTGCTGCTCAAATCTTCGCACCCCCTTGGACCATGGACTACGGTTGACAGTATCGCCAAATCCGATCCACGCTATTTCAACAACGGTACGTATGCCGTCATCGATACCAGCACACGCGTCCTCGAATCGCACTACTATGCCGTTGTTTCCGTTGATGCGAATGGAAACAGGAGCGGACTGACGAATCTGGCTCTTTTTCAAACCCAGCTTGGAGGGACCGAAACGCTCGAACCCGTGTACGTTGTCCCGAACCCCTTCATCGTGCAATCCGGCTTCACGGGGGCGAACAACCCGGAGAACAAAATTGGATTCTACAACCTTCCCAAGGAGTGCCTGATTCGTATCATCTCCTACAGCGGTCAGCTGGTTGAGACGATTAACCATAACTCCGGAATGTACTCCACCGAATATTTTCGTGTCACGAGAAACAATCAGGTCATCGCCTCCGGTGTCTATTTCTACGTCGTGGAGACGCCGGATGGAAGAAGGATCCATGGGAAGTTTGTGGTGATTCAATAGGAAGCTCGGTAAGTCTGAGACAGTGAAAAGTGAGAAGTGAGAAGCGAACCGCGAACCGCGAACCGTGAACCGTGAACTGGAAACTCGAAACTCGAAACCTCTAATCTTATGAGACCTACATCTCAATTCCTCCTCTGCGTGCTCACCTCTGCCCTTGTATTTCAAGGCTCAGTTGCGCAAAAAGTTGGCACGAGTTCCCTGCAATTCCTCAAGGTCATGCCGACCGCCCGGGCGACGGCGATGGGTGATGCCTACTCGACGCTCGCGACCGGTTCGGATGCGGTGTTCTGGAACCCAGCGGGCGCCACGATTCATGATGGAATCGAGATCACGGGAACCTACATCGCCTGGCTGTTCGATACGCGGCAAAGCGCTCTCGCCTCCGCGTTTTCGCTCGGCGACTGGGGAACGCTCGGGCTGCAATTCCAGTATGTCGATTACGGGAGCATTGAGGTCACCCGTGTTGAGAACCTGGGGTTTGTCGGCGGTGGGACGGACCTCCGCTATAATCCGGGCCTGACCGGGGAGACGTTCTCTCCCTCTTCATATGTGGTCGGCATTTCGTTTGCCCGTGCGTTGACGGACAAATTCTCCGCCGGCGTCACCGCAAAATATGTGAATGAGTCCCTTTGGAGCGCATCCACGGTGACGATTACAAATGCAACGAACGGCCAGCAGGAAGATGTCAACACGTTTGCAAGGCTGTTCCTGTTCGATTTCGGAATGCAGTATAACACCGGCTTCCGTTCCATCAGAATAGGCGTTTCAATTCAGAATTTCGGCCAGCAGGTGAAGTTTGCACGGGAATCATATCCGGCTCCACTGGCTTTCCGTATCGGACTGGCGGCTGACGTCATAGGCCCGAATGCCCTGCTCGATCAGTCCGAATCAAACCGGTTTACGGTGGCCTACGATCTCTTCCAGCCCAATGACTATTCCCAACAAATGCACGTGGGCGCCGAATACGCTCTCGACGAAGTCGTTTTCCTGAGAGCCGGGTACAAGATCTTCTATGACAACGATAACTTCACGGCGGGTGCCGGAATTCGTCAGACTGTGGCGGATATACCCCTGAGCATCGATTACAGCTACGGACCGATGGGGGAATATCTTCCGAGTGTCCACCGGATCAGTTTAGGAGTTCAGATCAAATGAAACACTTTGCCCGCGTGCTCATCATGAGTGTGGTGATCCTCCCGAACCTGGCAGCCCAGCCGGCGGGAGAACCGCTGACAATTCAGGGACTCGACCAGCGAACGCTTCCCGATGTACGCGCCCGCGGAATGGGAGGCGCCATTCTCGCCTCGGGGACGAACGCTTCCGTTCTGTTCCTGAACCCCGCCGGATTGATAGCGGTCGGTTCCATGGAATTCCGATTGAGTGCGTCGTCCATGGGTGTCTCACAGAGTCAAACTCAGGAATGGGTTCCGAACCGGCTCTACGCGGGATTAAGCCTGATGATGGAAGATAAGTGGGGAAACATCAAGTCTCCGACGGACAGCAACGGCAATCCGTTTCCAAACCCGTGGGAACAGCTCCAGAAACCGTTCGACACCATAGGCCCCAACTGGAAACGGTCGGTGAAGCGAAGCCCGCCGCTCTCTGTCGCCTTTGCTGTACCGGTCGAAATGGACGACATAAAATTTGTCTTCGCAATCGGGGGCTCCCAGGTTAGCGATCTCAACTATTTCTTTCAAAACAACAACGTCACCGACCCGATGATCGGATCGTATCGGCCCGAACCGCTTCCGGAGCTCACCGTGGCTGAAACACTGCGTGTGAGGTGGTACCAATTCACGCGGAAACGCGACGGCAACCTTTGGGGCGTCACACCCGCAATTGCCGCGTCGTTCGGCGGCGTAAGCATCGGAGCATCCGCAACATTCTACACCGGCACATCCGACGACCTCGAACAACGGCTTGACCGCGGATTTCTCACGTTCAGCAATAATCGCTTCAGAGTTCAGGACACGGTGCAATATTGGAGCTTGCGCACCGGAACGTCGACGTACAGCGGGTTCGGTGCGCTGATCGGCCTCAAGTTTGAGCAGCCAAGGTACGCTCTGGCGGCTACGATCAGACTTCCCTACATGCTGACCCGGGAATATTCGCGGGCGTTCAGCTCGCAGCAGGATGTGTATTTTGCGAGAGTAAAATACAATCCATCACGAACGTCTGATTCCATGCAGACAACGATAGTGACTGCGTCCGAATCCGGCAAAGAAGAGATCCGGTTTCCTGTTTCGTACTCGTTGGGGCTCGTGCTGAATCCCTTCCCCAAGTGGACAATCGCCGTCGACTATGAGATGACGAACTATAATCAGCTTGAATACAAGCTCGACAATGGCACCGTCAGCAATCCGTGGGTCAATGCACCATCGTTCCGCGCAGGAGCCGAATATCGCTGGACGTCGTGGCTCTCTCTCCGCGGTGGTTACCGCGAAGTGGCGCAATCCTTTTCTCCGGAGGGCTCCGCAATCGTCGGAGATCCGGCTGTCATGTCGGCGTACTCCCTGGGGGCAGGGACAAATTTGTTCGGCTTCGACCTCGATCTGGCATACGAATACGCCAGCTTGCGCTACCCGGATTCGTGGCAATCAAACGTGAATCATAACTCCACGGAGCAATTCAGATTTCTCGCGGAGGTGGGGGTGAGGTTTTAGGGGGGAAGAAGGAAAAAGATAAAGGTAAAGGTAAAAGGTGGGTTGTAAATCGTAAATCGTAAATCGTAAATCGTAAATCGCAAATCGCAAATCACCAATCACCAATCACCAATCACCAATCGACAATCGACAATCGAAAATCTCCCATGATTTCCTTCCAAAACAAAGTCGCCATTGTTACCGGCGGGGCCCGGGATATCGGAGGGGCGGTATCGAAAACGCTTGCCCGACAGGGAGCCTCCGTCGTCATTAACTATTTGCACAATAAGGCCGATGCCGATGCCACGGTGCGATCCATTACCGATGAAGGCGGGAAAGCCATCGCAGTCCAGGCAGATGTAACCAAAGCCGCCGACGTCGAGCGGTTGGTAAAGGAGGCCATCGCAAAGTTTGGGCCAAAAATTCACGTGCTCGTCAACGTTGCGGGCGGACTCGTTGCCCGCAAGACGATGGCTGAAATGGATGAGGCGTTTTGGAACAACGTCATCCAACTGAACCTCAACTCGGTCTTTCTCGTGACGAAAGCCGTATTGCCGCATCTCGCAGACGGCGGCGCGATTGTGAACTTTTCTTCTCAGGCCGCTCATGACGGAGGCGGACCGGGCGCGATTGCCTATGCATCGGCAAAAGCGGCCGTTGCGAACATGACGCGCGGCCTCGCCAAGGAACTCGCCGCGAGAAAAATTCGCGTCAATGCCGTGTCTCCCGGCATGATCAACACAACCTTCCACAACACCTTTACAAAACCCGAAGTCCGCCAGCGGGTTGCCTCAATGACTCCGCTCGGACGCGAAGGCAATGCTCCGGAAGTCGCCGACCTGGTTGCCTACCTGGCCTCCGACAACGCATCGTTCATCAACGGAGAATCGGTGGAAATCAACGGGGGAATATTCTTTGCGTAACCTTCGTAGGTTGATATTCACCGCAGAGAGCGCAGAGAGGAAAATGGGTGAACGGAACCCTGTACATCTTTTCTCCGTGTTCTCTGTGGTTATTCTTTTCAGCGTGGGAACAGCGCTTGCTCAACCAGCCCATCCATTGCTCCTTCTGAACTCCCACGACGTCGCCGAAATCCGCGAAAACCTTGGGAAAGCGCCCCTTTTTGATGCGGTATTTCAGCAGGCAAAAGAGACCGTTGAGCATGCACTTGCGACTCCGATGGATGTGCCCGTTCCGAAGGACGCCGGAGGATACACGCACGAGCGTCACAAACAAAACTACACCGAAATGCAATTGGCCGGCATTCTCTATGCCGTGACCAAAGACGAACGATACGCGCGGTTTATTCGTGAGATGCTCCTGCGCTACGCCGGCTTGTACCCGACGCTCGGTGAACATCCGGCGAAAGCGGGAGAATCCGCAGGCCGCCTCTTTTGGCAAACTCTCAACGAAACCGTCTGGCTCGTCCACGCATCGCAGGCCTATGACTGCATCTACGATTGGCTCAGTCCTGCAGACCGGAAGAAGATCGAAGAGAATATTTTCCGTCCGATGACGAAATTCTTCATAACAGAACATCGGGAGGAGCACGACCGCATTCACAACCACGGAACTTGGATGGTTACCGCTGTCGGAATGGCCGGCTATGTCATGCACGACAAGGACCTGGTTCAGCAGGCGTTGTATGGCACGCACAAAGACGGCAAAGGCGGATTCCTGAAACAGCTCGACAGTCTCTTTTCGCCCGACGGATTCTACACAGAGGGTCTCTACTACGTTCGCTACGCGATCATGCCCTTCATCGTGTTCGGGCAGGTGATAGAGAACAACCAGCCGGACATGAAGATCTTCGAGTACCGAAAACAGATTCTCAAGAAGGCTCTCTATGCGGCGCTCCAGCTTACAAACGTGAATGGCGCATTCTTTCCAATCAACGATGCACTGAAGGAAAAATCCTACCGGTCTCCGGAGGTTATCCTCGCGCTCGACATCGTCTACCAGCGCTACGGAAACGATCCCACTCTTCTGTCGATTGCTAAGAACCAGGGAGCCGTAACGCTTTTGGGTGCCGGCTATGAAGTCGCTGCCGCGCTGGAGAAGGGGCTCGCAAAGCCATTTCCTTACGCCAGCGTGGAATTCTCTGACGGCCCCAACGGGGACGGCGGCGCATTTGGCGTCCTTCGGTCGGGCCCTCCCGATGACCAGCTCGTCGTCGCGATGAAGTACACCGGGCACGGCCTGTCTCACGGTCATTACGACAAGCTGGAAATCTTCGGCTATGATGCGGGTCAGGAGATTTTACAGGACTACGGGTCCGCCCGGTTCATCAACGTTGAATCAAAATACGGCGGCCGGTACTTGCCGGAGAACAAATCCTGGGCGATGCAAACGATCGCACACAACACGGTAACGGTGGATGGGATTTCTCAGTATGAAGGGAAGCAGTCCATTTCAGAGCGATACCACGCCGACAAACAGTTCTTTTCTGCGGAAGATCCCGCGTTGCAGGTCATGAGTGCGACCTGTCTGAATGCGTACAAAGGAATTTCGATGCAGCGGACAGTTTCAATGGTGACGGACCCGGTAAATTCGAAGCCTGTGCTCATCGATGTCTTCCGGGTTGCTGCAGACCGGGAGCATCAGTACGACTTGCCGTTCTATTATGAGGGACAATTCCTTTCCAGCAGTGTGTCGTACACGCCGTTCGCGTCAGCACAGAAACCGCTCGGCACAAAAAACGGATACCAGCATTTATGGCTTGAAGCGGAGGGAAAGGCAACGATTCCGGCCAATTTTTCTTGGCTTCAGACCAAAGGTCCCCTGGAAATAGGGCGCTACTACACGCTGACGACTGCGTCTGACAGCTCGATGAAAGTGTGTTTTGTAAGGATTGGTGCCAACGATCCAAATTTCAACTTAAGAAAAGAAGGGGGTGTGATTCTCAGGACAAAGGGGAAGGAATATGTCTTTGCGTCGGTGATCGAACCGCACGGTTTGTGGGATGGAAATACGGAGGTTTCGCGCGATGCCAACGGGAATGTCAAATCGGTGACGGTTCTCGGTTCCAATGACCAGGGTTCTGTCGTGGAGATAGCATGGAAGGATGGAAGGAAATGGGAATGGATGGTTTCGACCGGCAAATCCTCGACAACGGCGCACCATGAAGTTTTGACAAAGGACGGGAAAAAAGAGTGGACCGGAGATTTTATTCTCGAAAAGAAATAGCACACGGAAGAAGTCGATTGTACGGATCCACACGGATTTGAGATTATTGTTTATTGCTCATTGTTTATTGTTCATTGCTCATTGCTCATTGCTCATTGTTCATTGTTCATTGTTCACCAATTAACTAATTGACCAGTTAACCACTCACCACTCCCCATGTCCAAACAGAGTCCCCTATTCGTCTTCGGCAACGAAAACAAGTGGCTTCCAATGGCCGAAGGCGTTGAACGAAAGCTCCTCGGCTACGGTCCTGACATTCTGATGATGCATGTGAAGTTCAAAAAGGGAAGTGTGGGATACCTCCACAAGCATCCCCATCGACAGGTCAGCTACATCGAATCCGGTTCGTTTGAAGTGAACATCGCGGGCGAAAAGAATATTCAGAAGGCGGGGGACTGCTACTACGTTCCCGCGGATCTCGAGCACGGCGTCGTGGCACTTGAGGACAGCAGCCTTATCGACGTCTTCACTCCTTGCCGCGACGACGTTGTGGCTGCGCATTCAAAAAAATGACACTCAGAAATGTCAAATTTCAAAGCTCAAAGTTCAAATGAATTTCAAAAAACTAGAAATGGAACTTGCCCTTTTGACATTCATTTGTCATTTGAACTTTGGCATTTGACATTTTTCCACGCACTCCTATGAAGAAGATAAACGGCCTCCGCTGGTGGATCATCAGCCTGATCGGGCTCGCAACGGTCATCAACTATATCGACCGGAACGCGCTCGCCGTCATGTGGCCGGCAATTTCCAAAGACCTCGGTATGTCCGAACAGCAGTACGCGTACATCGTCTCGGTCTTCATGATCGCCTACGCAATCGGCCAGGCGGCGTCGGGGAAGCTTTTCGACTGGGTTGGAACGCGGTTTGGATTCCTCGTGACGATCTCCGTCTGGTCGCTCTCCTGCATAGGGCATTCGCTCGCGCGGTCTGTGATCTCGTTCTCTGCGGTACGTGCTATGCTTGGGGTCAGTGAAGCGGGGAACTGGCCGGGAGCGACGAAGTCAAACTGTGAATGGCATCCGATCAATGAGAGGGCGCTCGCACAGGGTTTGTTCAATGCCGGAGCGTCGATGGGAGCTGTGATCTCGGCCCCCCTCGTTGCCATCTGCTACGTCTCTCTCGGATGGCAGGCGACATTTGTCGTGCTTGGCAGTCTCGGGATGCTCTGGATCATCCCCTGGCTGATTGTAAACAAGTCCGGCCCCGCGACGCATCCGTGGCTGTCCGAAGCGGAACGATTGTTCATTCTGAAGGGCCAGCAAGTCCCGGCGACGTCTGGATCATCCGATGAGCGGGGTTTGGGCCTGATTGAGCTTATGCGGTACAAGGAATCCTGGTCCGTCATTCTCGGCCGCCTGTTCATCGACCCGATCTGGTGGATGTTCGTCAACTGGCTGCCCATTTATCTGGCAAAGATGTACGGGTTCGACGTGAAACAGATTGGCTTTTTTGCATGGGTACCGTACGTGGGAGCCGCTGTCGGCAGCATCCTCGGCGGATGGTATTCCGGCCACCTTATCAGCAAAGGCGTTTCAACCGACAAAGCGCGTAAGCGGGCAATCCTGATCGGTGCCGTCATTCAGTTCCCCGCTCTCATCGCGGCTGCTTTTGCCTACACGCCGTTACTTGCGGTCTGTCTCTGCGCCGTCATCCTGTTCGGTTTCCAGATCATGATCAATAATATTCAGACTCTTCCGAGCGATTTCTTCTCGGGAAAAAGCGTTGGCAGTCTCGCGGGACTCGGCGGTCTGAGTGCGGCCCTCGGCGTGCTGGTCACGAGCAATCTCATCCCCGTTATCACAACCGACAGCTACGTGCCGTTCTTCCTGATGGGAGCTACGGTGGTGCCGCTTTCGCTTGTTTCGATTTTCTATTTTGGACGAAAGATTGAGAGGGTGAGGATTAAGGAGCGGTAGGTGGGGCGGAGGTAAATCGTACACAGTAAAAAGTAAGAAGTAAAAAGTGAAATTTTAGATGCGAGAAGTGAGAAACAGTTCAACAGACGGCAGATAGCAGATAGCAGACGGCAGACAATAATCGTAAATCGCAAATAATGTCCAACCTCAACCTTTACCTCTACCTCTGCCTGCTCCTCCTGGAGCCCGCTCAGGCCCAGCTCCGGCTTGCGCCGGTCTTCGGTTCAAACATGGTTTTGCAGCAGGGAAAAGAACTTCCTGTCTGGGGAACAGCGTCGGCCGGAGAACGCATTAGCATTGAGTTAAATGGATCGAAAAAGGAAACTGTTGCCGCGGACGATGGGCGATGGAGCGTTGCTCTTCCTCCGCAGAGGGCCGGAGGCCCGTTCGTGATGAAGGTGGAAGGAAACAATTCTGTTGAACTGAAGAACGTCCTGATCGGAGAAGTCTGGCTTGCATCCGGCCAGTCAAACATGGAGTTCTCACTCGACAAGTCCACCGACGGTGACGCTGAAATCGCCGCAGCCAACGATGATGACCTGAGACTTCTGACGGTCAAGCGGGCAGTTTCCGAAACCGTCCAAACAACGTTCGAAGGCAAGTGGCAATCCTGCAATCCGAAATCAGTTCGTAGATTCTCGGCGGTTGCCTACTATTTTGCCAAACACCTCCGTGCAACGCTCAAGATTCCGGTCGGAATCATCCATTCCTCATGGGGAGGAACGGCTGCAGAAAGCTGGATCCCTCATTCGGCGCTTGATACAGATCCGGATTTTGCCCCCATCCTCGAACGATGGGAGAAAGATAAGGCCAACTACCCGACTGCGTTCGCGGAATTTCGTGAGAAGGAGCAGGAGCTTCTCAAAAAGTGGGAGGACGATTCAGTCCGCGCAGTTGCTGAAAATCGTGTGGTTCCTCAGAAGCCGCGTCCGCCGCGGGGTGATCCCGGTTCGCGAGACACGCCGTCGGGCCAGTATAATGCCATGATCGCACCGCTCGTTCCGCTTGCGATCGAAGGAGTCATCTGGTATCAGGGTGAGGCGAACGCTTCCCGTGCGTATCAATACCGGACGCTGTTTCCCGTTCTCATCAAAGAATGGAGGAGTGTTTGGAGCCGGGCGGACCTTCCGTTTTACTATGTTCAGCTGCCGAACCTCGCCCGTCAGCCCGAACCTTCCCGAAGCGGTTGGGCAGAGCTCCGCGAAGCGCAGTTGATGACGCTGAACGTTCCACACACCGGAATGGCGGTCACGATCGATGTTGGTGATCCCGCAAATCTCCATCCCACAAACAAAAAACCTGTTGGGGAACGCCTGGCCCTGATCGCAGAAGCGAAAGTGTACGGACAGAAGGTGGAATATTCAGGCCCTGTGTACAGAAGCTTTAAGGGTGAGGGGAATAAGATTCGGATTTCTTTTGACCACGCCGAGAGCGGTCTCGTGGCAAAAGGCGGCGAGCTCAAGGGATTTTTCATTGCGGGACAGAACATGAAATTCATGAGAGCCAAGGCAGTGATCGACGGCTTGGATATTCTCGTGGAGAATGAGCTGATCGCAATCCCGGTTGCCGTCCGTTATGCCTGGGCTGACAATCCGGATTGCAATTTGTACAACGGCGCCGGCCTCCCCGCGTCGCCATTCCGGACGGACGATTGGCCGGAAGTGACGTACGGGAGAAAGTAGGAAAGTAGGAAGTAGCAAGATTGACGGAGCACCGGTGCGGTGCGGCGGGACGTTGGAGGCAAACTGCAAACTGGAAACTGAAAACTCACAACTCAAAACTCTTCATCACCTAATCAACGAGGGGGAATCTACCAATCTTACTGGGAGGTTCCTATGAAACGTTTCATCATTGTTGTTACGCTGGTTATCCTGTGCCTGGGTTTTGAATGGACTGCGGCATTGGCGACCGACAAATTTGCGGTTGCAACTGGAAACTGGAGTGCCACTACTACCTGGTCTCTTACCAGGGGAGGAGCATCTGGAGCTGCAGTTCCAGCGCAGGGTGACAGTGTTATAATACCCAATGGCTTCACTGTGAGAATTGATGCGAGCGGAAAAGTCTGCAAGAGTCTGACCATTGAATCTGGTGGCACTGTTTATGCGAACACTGCGTTGCCGACAAGCGGCATTGTTTATTTCCGCGTTTACAACGGCACTGTAACAACTGATGGTACCTTGGGAACTATAGCGGGAGACGCAGTCTCATTCGAATGTTCAGGTACGGTAAGATTCGCTGGTTCAGGAACGATTCGACCAGCTCGGATCCGACCGAGGACCGATTCAACGAATGTCAATATCATTATCGATTGCAACATGACTATGATGTACACGGGTAGTACCGGTGGCGGGGGAATGGCGCTTTATACGGCCAACAGCGCAGCAAACGACAACATTACTGTGACTGTAAACACCGGGAGAACGCTCACCCTCATTGATTCGGCTTATATCGGCACTGCCTCTAGCGTAACCGTTGATGGAACGGCAAGCACGACGTTCAACATTAACGGTACGCTTGCTATGCAAGGGCCGGGGAGCAGCATGAACCTTCGCGTGTCAACCGGCAAACTCTTTCAATTGAACATAGGGTCTTCAGGATCAGTCTCTGTGGGCAGAAACCTCAACGCATCGCTTGGTGCGGGATCAACGGCAATCACGGTTGCCAGCGGCGGATCCTTAACTGTTTGTGCTGGTGGCGGGGGGACTGCAGATTTCACAACTCCAACAGTTGTTGTTGCAGGGGCAGGAGACTTTACGCTGCCGGCCGGAGGGAAAATCAACATCGGTACAGTGGATGGGCTTGACCCAGCGACTGGGCCGATCCAGGTATCGGGGACGCAGACGTTCAGTACCGCAGCGGGTTATGGCTATGTTGGCACGAGTGCCCAAGTGACTGGCCCCAGCCTTCCGGCGACGATAGGAAAGCTCACCATCAACAACGCCGCTGGAGTAACGCTCTCGAGCAACCAGACCGTCGATTCCTCTACAACAATGACGGCAGGTGCGTTGAGTCTCGGTGGCAACATACTCTCCTATGGGACAAACTACAGCGTGACATACAACGGAACCTCAGCCCAGACAACAACAAGCGTTGAGCTGCCGGCAACCGTCAAGACGTTAACGATCAGCAACGCAGCCGGAGTGGCACTTGCCGCACCACTTACAGTGAGCTCATCTCTTGCATTGACCAGCGGGGTTCTCAGCCTCGGAGCCAATAACCTCACTCTGTCCGGAACGGTAACCGGAACTCCGTCCGCGACCGCAATGGTGGCAACCAATGGCGCGGGTCAGTTCAGAAAGTCGTTCACTGCTGACGGATCGTTCACATTCCCCATTGGAGAAGTCACCGGCACAGCCGAGTATTCTCCCGTCGCCGTGACAATGGCAGCAGGGGGATATTCGTCCGCGTATGTAAGCGCTACCGTTACGAATAGCAAACAGTCTTCAAACACCAGCAGCACAGATTTCATCAATCGCTTCTGGACGCTGGGAGGAAGCGGAATAACCAGTCCGAATTATTCGGCAGTCTTCACCTATAAGACGGCAGATGTTAACGGCACAGAGGCCAACATGTACGGCGGAAAATACTCCGGCAGTGCATGGACATTGCTTGCAGCGGTCGATGCCGGACTCCACCAATTCACAGCAGCCGCTCAAACCTCGTTCTCGGATTTCACTGCCGGTGAACAGGCCGCCCTGCCCGTTGAGCTGAGCACGCTGAACGTCCTCACGGAGCGCTTGTCGGCAACGATTGTGTGGAGCACTGCCACTGAAGTGGCGTCTTCGTCGTTTGAAATTGAGCGCAGAGCAGTGGGAACGCAGGAATGGACAGCCGTCGGTTCCGTTCGTGCCGCAGGTTCAAGCAATAGCACACGCTCCTACAGCTTCAGCGATGCCAATGTCGCGCCCGGCCGTTATGCGTATCGTTTGAAAGCCGTCAACAACGACGGTTCCTTCAAATACTACGGCGCTGCAGAAGTCGAGATTGGAATAGCCCCGAATGCCTTGACGTTGACCGACGCCTATCCCAACCCCTTCAACCCAACGACCGTGATCGAGTTCACGGTTCCTGGGACCGGAATTGCTTCTCTTAAGGTATTCAATATCCTGGGTCAGGAAGTCGCCACGTTGTTCAACGGGCCTGCAGAGGCAGGAAGATACTACCAGGCAAAGTTCAACGGCACGTCAATGCCATCCGGTGTATACTTTGCACGACTGGAGTCCAGCGGCAAGTCGATGTTGAAGAAAATGCTGTTGACGAAGTAGGAAAAAAGGAAGTAAGAAGTAGTAAGTACAAAGGTAAGAAGGAAAGAGTAACACAGTAAGAACAGGAAGAAAAAGGAAACCGTCATTCCCAAAATAACGAGGAGAGTCATTCCCGCATGTTCTTAGCGGCCTGCCCACCTATGAGAACTGAAATGGCAGGCGGGGAATCTGATCTAAGGTGGAGTCTCAGGGCGCACGCTTGGAGTAGATCAGATCCCCACGAGGAGCATGTGGGCCTGCCTGCGGTAGGCAGGCCCGCCTGCCATCAAAGGTCTGATTGGGCGGGCAGGGATGACGGTTTCTTGTCATGCGGGGATGATGACTCCTTGTTGCCGGCTTGTCTGTCATCAAGCCAAAAGTGATTTGCAGTGAAACGAAGCCTCCAAATTATTCTTCTCATCACTCTGGGCATCACCATAACCTCCGCCCAATGGCAATCCGCGCTTGTGCAGAGTGTCAACGGAAAACTTGTGTACAGCGCCGACGCCGGAGGGAATCGCATCCCCGATTTCAGTTATGCGGGATTCAAGAACGGGGGAGCCGCTCTGCCCACGGTCCCAGTGGTCAAATCGATCAGTCCGGTTGCAGGTGACAATACAGCGCAGATACAGCAGGCAATCAATGAAGTCGCAGCTATGCCGCTCGATGCCAATGGTATCCGCGGAGCAATCCTTCTGTCCGAGGGAATCTATCCCGTAGCCGGAACGATCCGCATCAATGCGTCGGGAATCGTCCTGCGTGGCATCGGAGCAGGCGCGGACTCCAGAACCAGCACAGTCATCTACGCCACCGGCGATACACCGCATCAACGCTCTGTGATTGTGGCCGGCGGAGGAAATGGTTCGAAATGGAGCGACCGAGTCTCCGGAATCAGCCAGCAGAACATCACGACGGATTCCGTCGCCATGGGAAGCCGTTCGTTTGACATTGCCGATGCATCGCTATACAACGTAGGAGATAACATCGTCATCTACCATCCCTGCACGGATGGGTGGCTTCAGAGTGTCGACTATGGAGGATCGCATTACACGGAAGCAGGAGCCGGCCCCGAGGACGTCCCGTGGACCGTCAACAGTCAACCGATCATCTACAACCGGTACATCACCGCGAAGAATGGAAACACAATTACCATCGACGTCCCCGTGTTTTACGCTCTCATCAAGAGTCGGTCGCAGTGCTACATCTACAAGTATTCGAGATCGAGTCTCCGCACAATGATCGGCATCGAGAACCTCCGGGTTGATATCGAAACTTCTGGAGTCACATCGGATGCGAACGGCGACGAGAATCATGCATGGCAGGCGATCGAGCTCAACCAGCTTGAGGATTCCTGGGTGAAAAATTGCACCATGATTCACTTTGGCCAGTCGGGCGTTATCACGAACACGGCAACCCGCGTAACGGCCGAAGATTGCTCTGCGATCGATCCGGTGAGCATCATTACTGGTGAGCGACGGTATAACTTCAATGTCTACCAGGCATCGCAACAGATACTTTTCAACCGTTGCCACGCGACCAATGGCCGCCACCATTTTGTTTCAAACGGCGCGAGCCTCACCTCGGGATGTGCCTTTGTCGACTGCACTTCGCAGGGGTCGTACGCCAGCAGCGAAGGACATCGTCGTTGGAGTCAGGCTCTGTTGTTCGACAATATTACAGAGTTGGACGGGCCGAGGTCGGCCGGTACAATCATGGCCGGATTCTATAATCGCGGATACTACGGCACAAGCCACGGATGGGCTGCGGTGAATTCCGTCATGTGGAATTACGATTCAAGAACAGGGGTCGTCCTTGTACAAAAACCTCCCACGGGCCAGAATTTCGCAATTGGCGGGAAAGGAACATTTACGGGCACAAAGCCGCCTGCAGGATTCACAGAGCCCACTGGTTATGTCGAAGGTGCGAATCAATCCGGCCTGACTCCGCGGTCACTCTATTTTGCCCAGTTGGAAGACCGAAATACGCCGACGCATGTGGAATCAGTTCCTTCGCACGAGCCATCCTCTGCAATGGTGTTGCGAAACTATCCCAACCCCTTCAATGCCTCGACCCGCGTGGAGTTCTCGGCACCGGAAAGCGGTGAAGTGCGAATCGGGGTGTACGATGCGGCAGGAAGACAAGTTGCGTTGTTGTATTCAGGCGTCGTGGGCGGGGGACAAATCCGTATAGTCTCGTTCGACGGTTCAAAGCTCGCATCGGGCGTCTACATTCTCCGACTTGAGCAGGGAAATCAGAAGGTTGTCCGGAGGATCACACTCCTCAAATGAAACGGCTCGGAAACATTGGAATAGCGGGATTGGTTGTTCTGCAGATCCTCCACGGCGGAAATTATCGCGTCACGACTCCGACGGCGTTCTCTCAACGTGTCCCGCTCCTTCAACCGGGAGACACCATCACGCTCGCGGCCGGAGTCTGGAATAACGCACAGCTGAATTTCGCAGGGTCCGGTACGCTCTTGAGTCCCATTCTCATGCGGGCGGAGTCGCAGGGAGGCGTGGTGTTTTCCGGGAGTTCGTACCTCAGGATCGGAGGAAATTATCTTGTCGTCGATGGCTTTGTCTTCGAGAACGGTTCCTCTCCAAGTGGGGCGGTGATCGAGTTCCGCACTTCGGGCGGAACCGGCAGCACATACTGCCGCCTGACGAATACGAAAATCAAGAGCTACAACCCAGGCGACAGCACGCTGGACTACAAGTGGGTTTCGCTCTATGGGTCGTACAACAGAGTCGACCATTGCTGGTTTGAAGGAAAGACCCATTCGGGCACGACGCTCGTGGTGTGGCTCTCGGCTCAGCCGAACTATCATCGCATCGACCATAACTACTTCGGTCCGCGGCCCAACCTTGGCTTCAACGGAGGCGAAACAATCCGCGTCGGGACAAGCGACTGGTCCATGTATGATTCCTACACGACGGTGGAGTACAACCTCTTTGAACGCTGTGACGGTGAAATTGAAATCATTTCCAACAAATCCTGTGAAAACGTCTATCGGTACAACGTCTTTCTCGACAACAAAGCCACATTAACACTGCGTCACGGGAACCGGTGCAGTGTGTATGGGAATTTCTTTTTTGCCCACCGGCTTTCGAGTTCGGGAGGTATCCGTATCATCGGCGAAGACCATAAGGTCTTCAACAACTATATCGAGGGAACGACAGGAGATGATTTCCGTTCTGGAATTTCGCTCGTGGACGGCATTCCGAACTCCGCTCTGAACGGGTATTTTCAGGTAAAGCGGGCCATCGTGGTGTTTAATACGCTCGTCAACAACACGAAATCCATCACGGTCGGAGCAGGAAAGAGCGCCACCAACACGCTTCCTCCGCTGGACTGCACCATCGCCAACAACGTCGTCGTCAGCTCCTATTCGCCTTTGATCACGCTGACAGACACTCCAGGGAACATGACCTGGGAGGGAAATGTGTTGAACGGTGCCACAGTGGGAACGACGCTACCCCCAAGCAATCAGCTCGTGAACCCTCAGCTTGTGCTCGGTACGGATAGTCTCTGGCGGCCTCAACAGGGTAGTCCCGCACTGAAATCGGCAGTAGGCAGTTATGCGTTCGTTACAGACGACATGGACGGCCAGGCTCGCGTTGCGCCATTCGATGCCGGCGCGGATGAGCTTGCCTCGGGAGGGATTCTTCGGACTCCCATCACCCGCAACGAAGTGGGTCCGGTGGCGACGCCAACAACCATGGAATCTGAACGTGTTACGGAAATTCCACGGTCGATCATGTTGAATCAGAATTTTCCGAACCCGTTCAATCCCGAGACAGTGATCAGTTTTCAGTTGTCAGCTGTCAGTCAGGTGATCCTTGGTATTTATGATGTCTTGGGAAGAGAAGTCGCCGTCCTTCTCAACGAAAGGCTGGATCCGGGAGTCCACGCGGCAACCTGGAACGCATCTCAAGCGCCAAGCGGGATGTATTTTTCCCGGCTTATTGCGAACGGCTCTGTTCAAACAAAGAAAATGATTTTAGCAAAGTGAGAGTCAGATTTCTGGTAGGCTGGCCTTTAAGCCGGCGATGTCTTAATGAAAAAGGAAACCGTTCATGAAACTCCTCAAGCTAACAACAGCGATCCTCCTTTCAGTTTTGTTTGTGCAGCAGGCTTTTCCTCGCCAGGATACCCCACTGCCAAAGATCTTCCTCGCCAACCCGAAGATCGTCGCAGAGATGAGGAGCAAAGCCCATGCGGAATCGGAATCGCTGAGCGGGGTCCTCGACCGGCTGAAAAAGGATGCCCGAAAAGCACTGGATTTTGAGCCGGTTTCCGTGACGACAAAAACCAAGCTTGCACCCAGCGATGATAAGCACGACTACATGAGTTTGGCGCCCTATTGGTGGCCCGATCCGAGTAAACCCGATGGTAAACCATACATTCGACGAGACGGAGAGGTGAATCCCGAACGCTCTGAAGTTGCGGATCGCGACAACTACCGGGCGTTGCAGCAGCATATCTGGACGCTTGCCTGTGCGTATTATTTTTTGGGGGATGAAAAGTACGCCGAGCACGCGGCGCTGCTTCTCCGCACCTGGTATCTCAATCCGGATACCAAAATGAATCCCAACATGAACTTCGCCCAGGCAATCATCGGGCGCAATGAAGGGCGGGGAGCCGGACTGATTGAAGCGGCGAACCTCTCCCGCATCGTCGATGCCCTTGGATTTCTTGATGATTCGAAGTCGTGGACTGCAGAGGACAAAAAAGGGATGGAAGAATGGATGAAAGAGTATTACCGGTGGCTGCGGGAAAGCCCGGTCGGGATGGACGAATCCGACGCACCAAACAACCACGGCTCCTGGTACGCACAGCAGGCTGCCTCCATGGCATTGTTCCTGGGGAAACGCGAGGAAGCCCGCGCGATCATCGAAGCGGTAAAATCCAAACGCATTGCGGCGCAAATCGAACCCGACGGCCGTCAGCCGAAAGAGCTCGTCCGCACGCGGTCCCTGCACTATAGCATGTTCAACATTGAAGCCCTCTTCCGGATTGCCCTGATCGGAGACAGGCTCAACGTTAATCTTTGGGACTACACGACTGCCGACGGACGAAGCCTTCGCAAGGCGCTCGATTTGCTTGTGCCGGCGGCAACCGGGAAAGCGAAATGGGCGTTTCAGGAAATCGGAACGGTCGAGGACGAGGAAGTCTATACCCTTCTTCATATCGCCGCGTGGCGATACCGCGATTCAGACTATGCAACCAAAGCTCAAGCTGTCTCCAAGAACTTCAAACGGGAGCGTGCTCACTTGTTCTATCCACTCATGTCCATCGAATAACAAAAGCTCAAAAGAAGGTTTGAAACGGCTTCAAGAAGAGAACAGGATTCAGTCAATGTATAATTCACTAGTTCGTTCATCTCAATATCACAGGAGGCTTCTTATGAGAACTCCAGAACGATTTCTTACGCTTGCGCTTGTGGTTTGTCTGACGATGCTCTTCGCCGGAAGTGCATCAGCTCAGATCCAATCTGCCGCGACTGGCGGGTGGAGCAAACCGGCAACGTGGGTGGGCGGTGTTGTACCGACGGCAACAGACAATGTCGAGATCGTCGCCGGCCACACGGTGACGATTGACACCGTAACAGCCGAATGCAAAGATCTCACCGCAAACGGATATCTGTTTTTTGATATCCTGAGCTCGGGCTACAAATTGACGGTTCATGGGAACGCCACGGTCGGTGCGACAGGCAGGCTTCGGGGTGCAAGCGGTACGCCGGTGGCTCCAAGATCTCATGACGTGGTTTTCGAGAAGAATCTGACGGTTCTGACCGGGGGAAGCTTTGATATGCGGGTGGGATCGGGAGCAAACGTGTCTGTTGGAAGAGTCACGTTTTCGGGAAGCACGAACGACACGATCCGACTTTCATTGACAACGTACGGCTCGAGCGTGGAGGAATTCAACTCTATCATCATCAACAAGTCCGGCAGCGGCAGAGTGATTCTTGCCTCCGGAAACCTCTACCAGAATAACAATACCTCAAACTCACCGGACACCTTGGTGCTTATCTCGGGGATTGTCGAGACCGGATCCAACTACTGGGCGATATTAAGAACAAGCTCGGCTGCAGTCCTTGGCGGATCGGCCTCGAGCTATTTCATCGGATATCTTGGCCGTGGTGTTACGAACGGCGGCGGGACGACCGCCCTGGACTTTCCAATGGGGGACGGTGTGAACTACAGACCCATCAATGTCCGATGCTTCGGACCCGCAAATGCAACCGGGCACTTTGTCTGGGCGAAATACATGAGCGGAAACGCCAACACCGGAAGCAGCACTCTGGGGAGTGGAATCGAC
Source organism: Bacteroidota bacterium (assembly GCA_049644265.1). Lineage (GTDB taxonomy): Bacteria > Bacteroidota > Ignavibacteria > UBA10030 > UBA10030 > JBARRO01. The sequence goes on along the minus strand of JBARRO010000005.1, from coordinate 7,305 downwards.
AAAGTTTCCGCGGTGCGATATTACGCCGTGGGCTATTTGCAGAACGCGGGTTCTTCGGCGACCATGGGTTTCGACAGGTTTAGTGTTTCCTATGGATCGGATGACGGAGTCTCGAGCGGCAATACTGACCTGCGTGTGGCATATTCGACGGACAGTCTGGCATCATGGACAGCCATGCCACAGACGATCAATGACACGACGTACATTCCCGATACGCAGATTCAGTCTGACACGCTCAGCACAGCAATCACGATCAACACTGGGGCCAAAGTATACCTCGCGCTTGCCAGGAAGACCGGCACAACCACCAACACGCTTGGTTCTGGCGGCACATCGGTTGGCGACGGGACAGAACTGGCACCGGGCGAATATCGGCTTGGCCAGAACTATCCGAATCCCTTCAATCCCTCAACAGCGATCAGCTATCAGCTTTCAGCTGTCAGTGATGTGAGCTTGAAAGTATTCGATGTTCTCGGACGCGAGGTTGAGACGCTTGTCAGCGGAGTGATGCCCGCAGGAACATACAAGGCTACGTGGAATGCGGGATCTTCTCCGAGCGGAATCTACTTCTGCAAGTTTCAGGCAGGAGAGCGGATGGAGGTTCGGAAGATGGTGCTGATGAAGTAACCAGCACGCCACTTAAGGAGAAACAAAAGCCGCCCCGGGTTTCCCTTGGGCGGCTTTTCATTTGTTGTCGGGGTACCCACGATTGAAATCGTGGGTTACTTACACGGCTCCAACCACCGCGTTAATGGCGACGACATTCACGATATCGTTCACACTGCATCCACGGGATAGGTCGAAGGCCGGCTTCTTCAGGCCCTGGACAACGGGACCGAGCGCTTCCGCGCCTGCCATCCGCTGGGCAAGCTTGTAGCCGATGTTGCCCGCATTCAGGTCGGGGAAAATCAGGACATTTGCCGTACCCGCAACGCTGCTGCCCGGTGCTTTCTGCTTGGCGACGGAGGGAACAATGGCAGAATCGAGCTGAAGCTCGCCGTCGACGCTGAGGGAGGGCTTCTTCTTTTTCACGAATGCTGTGGCGGCCTGGACTTTCTCAACGAGCACATGCGCCGCACTCCCTTTCGTGGAGAACGAGAGCATGGCAACGCGGGGGACTTCGCCGACCAGCTTCCGATGGTTTTCCGCCGATGCGATCGCAATATCCGCAAGCTGCTCCGCCGTCGGGTCGGGAACTACCGCGCAATCGGCAAACGTGTACGTGGTGTACGGAAAGATCATCAGGAAGAAGCTCGAGACCACGCTGATTCCGTCGGCTACGCCGATGATCTGAATTCCTGCGCGGAGAACGTCTCCGGTTGTCGAGAGCGAGCCGGCAACGCTGCCGTCAGCCATTCCCTCACGAACCATCATTGCTCCGAAGAAGAGCGGACGCACCATGGTTTTCTGCGCCTCTTCGAACATGACACCCTTGGACTTCCGCAGATTGAAATAGATGTGCGAGAAATCGCTCAGTTTGTCCGATCGCTCCGGGTCAACGACACGAATCTTCTCCAGGGGTACTCCGAGCTCTCCGGCTTTCTTCCGAATCTCCACCTCATTCCCAACAAGGGAGATTGTCGCAATTCCCTCATCCGTACAAATGCGCGCTGCCCGAATCGCCCGCTCATCGGTTGCATCGGGGAGGACTATGTGCTTCTTTAGCTGCTTCGCTTTCGCCTTGATATCATCTACGAGTTTCGACATGGGGTTTTCCTTCCTTGGTACCCACAATTGGAAATTGTGGGCCAGCCATTCATTTCCTTAATTTATCCATCACCTTCCACCTCTTCCCTGTACCTTTTACCTTTTATCCTTTACCTTCTATCTTCTACCGTTTCCCTTCCCCTCGACTTTCAACTTCCCAATATACCACCCCATCTCTCCTCAATCAACGAACCCACGTCGCATGTATCTGACGAATTGTCAAGAATGAGAGCCGATTTTACCACCTACCTCAACAAACCCTTTAAGATTAAAAGCGATTAATGTCCCCAGCCATTCGTTGCAAATCTGACATTCTTTCATTAAATTAGCATCTTATGGAATCAATGTTTTTGCCTGAAAAAAGGCGGGTTTACGTTGAAACGTACGGCTGCCAGATGAATGTCGCTGACAGCGAGGTCGTCCTGAGTGTCATGCACGGCGCCGGCTTCGAGCGGACAGATGCTTTGGCCAAGGCCGATGTTGTCTTTGTCAACACCTGCGCGGTGCGTGAGAACGCGGAAGGCCGGATCTACGGTCGCCTCGGAGATTTCAAACATCTGAAAAAGGACAAACCGGATCTCGTGGTTGGAGTCCTCGGTTGCATGGCGGAACGACTCCGTAAGGATCTTCTCGAGTCGGAAAGTTTCGTCGACCTTGTCGTGGGGCCGGATGAATACCGAAAGCTCCCAGAACTTGTGGAGAATGCCATCGCCGGCGAGAAGGGCATTGCGGTGCGGCTTTCACGTGTCGAGAATTACGACGACATCGTCCCGCTGCGAACCGACGGACTCAGCGCATGGGTTTCTGTGATGCGGGGTTGCGATAAGTTTTGCACCTTCTGCGTTGTGCCGTTTACGCGGGGACGGGAGCGTAGCCGTTCATTGGTAAGTGTGGTACGTGAAATTGAGGATTTGGTCAAACGAGGATTCAGAGAAGTGACACTCCTGGGTCAGAACGTGAACTCCTACCGCGACGGTGAGTTTGACTTTTCGGACTTGCTCGCGGGCGTTGCCGAGATCGATTCAACGCTCCGTATTCGGTTTACCACGTCGCATCCGCAGGATATGTCGGACAAACTCATCCGAACCATCGCCGACCGTGACAACATCTGCAACTATGTCCATCTGCCTGTTCAATCCGGGTCGGATAGAATTCTCGAGTTAATGAACCGGACGTACACCTCGGGCCAGTACCTGAAGCTGATTGAACGGATCCGAAGGACAATTCCAGGGGTCAGTCTGTCGACGGACATTATTTCCGGATTTCCGACCGAGACCCGGGAAGATCACAGGAAAACGATTGACCTCCTGCGCGAAGTCGGGTTTGACGGCGCCTTCACATTCAAGTACTCACCGCGTGAGAACACAAAGGCCTGGCACATGGGAGACAGCGTTCCGGAATCAGTGAAGGTTGAACGGCTCAACGAGATTATAGAAGTCCAGAGAGAAATTTCACTCAACCTCAATCACGCGATGGTCGGACAAACGGTGGAAGTTTTGGTGGAGGGGGAGAGCAAGAAATCTGCGCATGAATTCTGCGGAAGGACTGACACGAACAAAATGGTGGTGTTTCCGAGAAACGGCCATGCGCCCGGCCAGTTTACGAACGTGAAGATCGAGCGCGTGAATTCAGCGACGTTATTCGGGACCCAGATTTGACCGGGATTCAGGGATTAAAGGATTGCCGGGATGTGGGGATTAAGGGATTACCAGGATTGATATTTGGTTTGATGTATGTGTAGAACGATCAAGGAGGGTAGAACGATGAACAAGCGAATACTCTACGTTTCCGGAATTGTACTTGCCCTGACTTCATTGGCGATTGCGCAGTCGAACGATCCGGACATTGCCCGGCGGCTCGAGATGATCGAACGCGGTCAGGCGGAAGTCGTCAAAGCTGAGCTTCCAAACCTGATGACGAATTTCCAGAACAACCCCGGAGTCCTCTATTTGCAGGCAATTTTGACCTCCGACGGATCGGAAGCGGCGACAATCTACCAGAGTATCGTGGACAATTTTCCCAAGAGCGAATGGGCGGATGATGCGCTGTACAAGCTGTACCAGTACTACTACTCGGTGGGATTGTACAAGACCGCAGACCAGAAGATGGTCCAGCTGAAGCAGGATTATCCGTTCTCTGCGTATGCTTCGGAAGAAACTGCAACGGAAGGGAAAGATCAGGCCTTTGTGGAACAACCCGCCGTGGTAAAGCCGAAAGGGGCCGTTGAAAAATATCCGACAAACTTCACCATCCAGGTTGGGGCATTTTCAACGCTTCAGAACGCCGAAGAATTGAAGTCGAAATTCGAGAAGGAAGGATATTCTTCCAACATCTTCACAATTGTCACGAACGGAAAGAAGCTGCACAAGGTGTGGGTGGGGGAATTTCAGACGTATGACGAAGCAAAGCGGTTTACTGCGGAAGTCCGGAAGAAATTCAGCCTGGAATCGATTGTCGTTTCCCGCTAAGGGAGGAGTGGATGGAGATGGACCGGGAGACATTTCAGCAGAAATACGGGATCGTCGGTCGGTCAAACGAGATTCTTGAAATCGTTGACGTCCTTCAGCAGGTTGCCCCGACGGACATCACCGTGTTGATTACCGGCGAGAGCGGCGTAGGCAAAGAAGTGATCGCGCGGGCGTTGCACGGTGCGAACAAACGCTCGGTGAAACCGATGGTGACGGTGAACTGCGGCGCAATTCCGGAGGGATTGATCGAAAGCGAGCTCTTCGGCCATGAACGGGGATCCTTTACCAGCGCCACAGATACACGGAAGGGCTACTTTGAAATCGCGGACGGCAGTACAATCTTCCTCGATGAAATTGGCGAGATGCCGCTTGCCACGCAGGTAAAACTGCTCCGGGTTCTGGAGAACGGCGAGTTTGCCCGGGTTGGTGCATCGACGCCACGGAGGACGGACGTGCGGGTGATCGCGGCGACCAACAAAGTGCTCGACTACGAAGTGCAGCAGCGGCGATTCCGTCCCGACCTGTACTTTCGCTTGCGGTCTGTGAACATCCAGATCCCGCCCCTGCGGAACAGGAAAGAGGACATTCCGCTCCTCGTGGAACACCTTGTCAAGGAATTCAGCGGAAAGAATGGAATTCAGTTTCAGGGATTCGAAGATGACGCAACCGAGCTCCTTATGGAGTACGACTGGCCCGGCAACGTGCGGGAATTGCGAAATGTTATCGAGAGCATGTTGGTGTTGGAGGGTGGAAAACGATTGAGTGGAAATGATGTGAGGAAGTACGTGAAAGATCAACACACCGTTGTGACTGAGAGGAACCTTCCGGTCGTTACAAACAAGACCGTCGAGCAGGCGGAGCGGGAGTTGATCTACCGCGCCCTGCTGGACCTGAAGGCGAATATCATCGAACTCAAAGAGGTGATCGGCAACCGACCCGGCACTGTTGTTGAAGAGACTGAGCATCGTCCGGAACACGGCAACGGGAACGGCAGCCTCACACTCGATGAGATGGAGCGCAGAATGATCGTCGGCGCCCTGGAGCGCCACGACGGAAACCGGCGGCTCGCAGCAAAGGATTTGAACATCAGCGAACGGACGTTATACAGGAAGATAAAGGATTACGGGCTGCAGTAGGAAGCCGGAGAGCGGGGGTGCTGGGGTGCAGAGGAGAAGAAGGCCTTTGCGTTTTACGATTCACTATTCACGATTTACTTTTCACCTACGCGTATTGCTTGTCACTTTTTCGCTTACAGCCAATTGCTAACAGCTAAACGCTTATTGCTTATCGTTCATTGCTCATTGTTCATTCTCTTCGCCGGTTGTGCCTATTCCTTCCGGGGCGGCTCGGTTCCACCACATTTGAAAACCGTGGCCATTCCGATCGTTGAGGACCAGAGTGGTTACGGTGACCCCACGCTCAGGGATCTGTTTACAACGCAGCTGGTCGAGCGGTTTATGAACGACAACACCCTGCAGCTTGCGGACAGGAACACCGCGGATTCCATGGTTGAGGGTGTCATCGTGAATGTCAAAGATGCGCCGAACGTGTTGCAGGGGGGAGAGCAGGTGGCGCAACGCAGGATCACGGTCACGGTCCGTGTGACGTTCCAGGACTTGAAGCTTCGCAAGAAAGTTTGGGAAAAGGAATTCAATAATTGGGGGGATTATCCGTCAGGCAGTGGTTTAACCCAGCGGAATGAAGGGGTGAAAGAGGCGGTGCGAAAACTCACAGAAGATATTCTTAACGAAACAGTCGCAGGATGGTAAAATCACTATGAACCTTGCAATGATGTTCTTTCGACAGGAACTCACCGACAATCCAATGTTGGTGGATTTTCTCCTTTATCTCTATTTCGTCTCACTCCTTATTTTGTTTGCATTCGCGGCTCACGGTTTTGTGATGGTGTACTACTATCTGAAACAGCAACGGACGCAGCCGGCTGACCAACCTCCCATGACCTCTACTCCGGTCGTGACGGTGCAATTGCCCGTGTTCAACGAGCTGTACGTCGTCAATCGCCTGATCGAAGCGGTTTGCGCCCTCGACTATCCGAAAGATAAGCTGGAGGTCCAGGTACTGGATGATTCAACCGACGAAACGCGGGACCTTGTTGCCAAAGCTGTTGACCACTTCCGTGCGCTCGGCTACGACATCAAGCAAATCCATCGGACCGACCGCTCCGGCTACAAAGCCGGTGCGCTGAAGAACGGTCTTGTGACTGCGCGCGGGGAGTTCGTGGCCATCTTTGACGCGGATTTTGTTCCCTCGAAGGATTTTCTGCAGAAGACAGTTCCGTATTTTGGCGATGCGAAGATCGCTCTGGTCCAGACCCGATGGGAGCATATCAACGGCGATTATTCGCTGTTGACGCGCACGCAGGCGATCGCGCTGGACGGTCATTTTGTGATGGAGCAGAATGTTCGGAACAAGGCCGGCTACTTCATCAATTTCAACGGTACGGGAGGAATCTGGCGTAAAGCGGCGATTCTCGATGCAGGGAACTGGCAGGCCGATACGCTGACTGAAGATCTCGACCTTAGTTACCGCGCCCAGTTGCGAGGATGGAAATTCAAGTACCTGAACGACGTCACGTCACCCGCGGAACTTCCCGCTGAAGTCAACGCGCTGAAGTCCCAGCAGTTCCGCTGGACCAAAGGTGCGATCGAAACCGCCCGCAAAATGCTGCCCGAAGTCTGGAAATCGAACATCCCGTTGCGCGTCAAGATTCACTCGACGTTCCATTTGACTAATAACATTGTGTTCCCCTTCATTATTCTTGCGGGACTGCTGAACGTTCCCCTCATGTTTATCAAACAGCACGGCGGGCACGAGGCATACTTTACCCTGATGTCGGTCTTTGTGCTTGCGTTCGTGGGGTCATTTATGTTCTACATGTACTCCCAAAAATCTGTCCACTCCGACTGGCGACGAAGAATCCTGCTCTTCCCGCTCTTCATGGCGGGCAGCATGGGGTTTGCCCTGAACAATTCCAAGGCGGTCTTCGAAGGCCTGTTCAAGCACAAAAGCGAATTCATCCGCACTCCCAAGTACGCGCTCCTCGCCAGGAACAATTCAAGGCTGGAAAACAAGTATTCAAAGAAGAAAACAGACTGGGTGGTGTTTGTGG
>JBARRO010000004.1:0-2964 GCA_049644265.1 Bacteroidota bacterium | reverse complement strand
GTTCATGACCGTGGCGGGAGAAGAAAAGGGATTGCTTGGGTCGGAGTACTATACGTCTCATCCGGTGCTCCCCCTCGAGCGCACTGTTGCGGACTTGAACACCGACATGATCGGACGAGTGGATCCAAAGCACGAGCAAATGCATCAGGTCGATTACACGTATGTCATCGGTTCGGACAAGATCAGTGCAGAGCTCGATAGTGTTCTCCATGTCGCTAACGACGAAACGGTAAACTTCGTGTTTGATTATCAGTATAACGACGACAAGGACCCGAACCAATTCTACAAACGAAGCGATCACTACAATTTTGCAAAGCACGGGGTCCCGATCGTGTTCTTCTTTACGGGAACACACGCTGATTACCACCGACCCACCGACACCGTTGACAAAATTCTCTTCGACCGAATGGCAAAGATCGGAAAGCTTGTCTACACCGTCGGCTGGAAGACGGCACAGATGCCGCATGTCTTCACAAAAAACGTAACCGCACCCACGTATCAGAATTACTAATCATGAAGGATTTACAGGGATTTGGGCACCCGTGATGTACTCCAAGAAGGAACTGCTGCAAGGACTCAAAACGAAGACCCTGGGGGGAAAGCTCTTCGTATTTGAAACCATCGATTCGACAAATACTTGTGCAAAGACCCTCACTCAGGCTGGCGCTGACGAGGGCGCGGTTGTCATCGCCGACTTTCAAACCAACGGCAGGGGCCGACAAGGGAGACCATGGGTATCCCTGGCCGGCACCGGACTTCTCTTCTCCGTTATCCTTCGTCCTATCCTTCCCAAGGAAAAGGCCGGATTTCTTGCGTTCTTTGCAGCCGTCAGCATTGCAAGAGCTGTCGAAGCCGCGACCAAGCTGACCGCAGAGTGCAAGTGGCCGAATGACGTTCTTCTCGGAGGAAAAAAATGCTGTGGATTGCTCCTTGAAAATTCGGTTCAGAATGACCGGGTCGAGTCCTCCATTCTCGGCATCGGACTTAATGTGAACCAGCAGGCGTTTGAGGGTGAACTTGCCGGGCGTGCAACATCCCTGCGGATTGAAACCGGGAAGGAATTCGACCGAATCCGGCTTTTTCGCGAGCTTCTTATGGAGCTGGATTCAACCTATTGGAAAATCAAGGAGGGGCAATTCGACTGGGTTCTCGAGGAATGGAATTCCCGATGCCTGATGTTCGGCAGACCCGTCAGCCTGTCGCATGCAAATCAGACCGTTTCAGGAATCGCTGTTGAGTTGAGCGCCGACGGAGGTCTTGTGCTTGAAACGTCTCGCGGCCGGGCAACGTACTATGCCGGCGATGTAACCATGTCGGTATAATCCTCATTATGTAACGAGAGTCGACACAATGTTTCTTGCAATCGATATCGGCAATACACACACCGTATTCGGCATCTACAAGGCCGCCAAACTTCTTTCAGACTGGCGGATCACCAGTACTCTGCAGCGCACAGAGGATGAGGTGGGAACTCAGGTGATGCTGTTTCTCAGATATGCCTGCATCGACGTCAAACAAGTTGACGGGATCGGCATTTCTTCGGTCGTTCCAAATTTAACCGATATTTATGGAACAATGGCGAGGAAGTATTTCTCTCTCACACCGACCATCATCGATGCGACACTGCCGCTCGGCATTAAGATTCACTATGAAAATCCCAATGCCGTTGGCGCCGACCGTTTGTGCAACGCCGTTGCAGGGTTCGCCAGGTTTGGTGGACCGCTGGTGATCATCGACTTTGGGACTTCGACGACGTACGATGTGGTGGGAAAGAACGGAGACTATCTCGGTGGAGTCATTGCACCGGGAATTGAAACTTCGGCGGCCGATCTCCACCGTCGCGCCGCGAAGCTCCCCAAAGTGGAGCTCCACCTGCCGGAACGGATCATCGGCACAGACACGGTGGGAAGCATGCAGGCCGGGATTCTCTTCGGAGCGATTGACGCAATGGAGGGAATGGTGAAGCGGTTGCAGGCGGAAATACGAAAACGGGAGGGGAAGAAAGCAACGGTGATTGCAACCGGGGGATTTTCCGGGTTCATTGAGAGTCATTCAAAGGGCATCGATCATGTTGAGCCCTCTCTCGTCCTCGACGGCGTCCGGCTCATTGCAAAACGCGTGATGCAGAAGGATCAACGGGGGAAGAAATAAAAAAGCCCCCACCGGCATGCCGATGGAGGCTTCTTGAGAGTGTTGAACCCGCCCTTACCGAAGACCAAACATTGCTATCGAAGCATTTGCGAAATCCACAAGTGGCGTAAAGTAGAGCCCAAACAGCAACGTCGGGATCATCAAGCCATACAGAATAACTGTCTGAGGCACGGAAAATCGAATTTCTGAGGAATCCCCTTCGGGGTCACGAAGGAAGATGTTTCGTAACACGCGAATGTAGTAATACAGCGAAATAACGCTGTTCAACGCTCCCACCACTGCAAGCCAGATCCATCGCGCATCGAGCAACGCTGCAAAGAGATACAGCTTTCCGACAAACCCCGCCGTGGGGGGCAACCCCGTCAGAGAAATAAAGAAGACCACCATCGCAACGCCTGCAAGCGGAGTCCGGTATCCCAGTCCTTTGTACGAATCGATGTGCTCACTCCCCGTCTTGTTCGCTACGAGCATCACCACGTAGAACGCGCCGAGGTTCATAAACAGGTACACCATGAAGTAAATCAGGACCGCGGCCAAGCCTTTATCGCTCATCACCACAACCCCCATGAGCATGTAACCGGCATGCGCGATGCTGGAGTAGGCCAACAGGCGCTTGAGGTTGTTCTGCCACACCGCCACCAGATTCCCCAGCGTCATCGTCAGCACCGAAACGATCGCCAGAAGCTTGTTCCATTCGAAGCCATAGAGCGACGCCCACATCCCTTCCGGAAGTCCCAGCACACTGGAGTCGATAAACGTGACCTTGAAGAACCGGATCATCATGGCAAAGCCGGCAGCTTTCGACGCAACGGA
>JBARRO010000003.1:0-23826 GCA_049644265.1 Bacteroidota bacterium | reverse complement strand
GACCGTTTCGCAGGAAAATTCCGCACGGGAGATACGTCATGTGGAAACTCTGCTTTCCATGAGGGTGGACGGGCTGATTGTCTCGGTCTCCGAGGAGACGAAGAACTTCGCGATATTTCAAAAGGTGCGAAAGCTGGGGATTCCGTTGACTTTCATGGACCGCGTCGTCAAGATGAATGGATTCAACACCGTTGTCGCGGATGACCAGGGCGGAGCGTTTTCCGCCACGGAACAGGCGATCAATATCGGTTACAAGAAGATTGCGCATCTGGGGGGATACCAGTTTACGAGCATCGGGAAGGAGCGCAACCGGGGGTTCGAGGCCGCAATGAAGCAATACGGGCTCCCCATCAATCCCGCATGGTCGGTTCGTGGTGGATTCAGCGAAAGCGACGGATACAGAGGATTCATGAGTCTCTACGAATCCGGCTCTCTTCCCGAGTGCATCTTTGCGGTGACCTACCCGGTCGCCCTCGGCGTCTACAGAGCCGTGGAGGAGTTGGGGATGAAGATTCCCGACGATGTGGACTTGATTTGTTTCGGAGGGGGGGAAATGAATAAATTTCTGTCTCCGCCCCTGAGCTATGTGCATCAGCCGACCGCCGAGCTTGGAAGAAAAGCACTCGAGCTTACATTGGAGAATATCCGCAGGAAAGAGGAGTTTACCATTCAGAATGTCAAGCTTCCCACGAGTCTTGTCCTGTACAAGACTGTCACGAAGAAGATCGCAGGCTCGAAAAAGGGAAAGGGATAATTGACACACAATTCGGTTTACCCATCATTGACCGCTTGGGCATTGATCGCCGGCCCGTTGCGATAGTCAGCACGCCAGCAACTTCAAAACCCTAAACGGAGATCGGATCAGTCCATACAAAGACCATTGTGTGCTTGTGATAGGTACCGGTAAAGTAAACGTTTACGCCCATCAACCCTTATTCCATACAACCATGAAAACACTCACATCAAGCTTTGTGGCGCTGCTGTTGAGTTGTCTTGCCACGTCGACCCTGCTCGGTCAGGCCACCGTGCAGGGAAGCGTCCTGGATTCCGTAACGAATGACCCGCTGATCGGAGCAAATGCATTTCTGGTCGGCACCGCTCTGGGGAGTGTGACGGACAGGGAAGGCAAATACCAAATTGTTCGGGTCCCTGAAGGAACGCACACGCTGCGGATCTCCTATATCGGATATCAGCCCAGGGAAATTCCCGTCACGGTCAAAGGCGATGAAATCAAGGTGATCGATGCCCGGCTGGTCGCGTACGTTATCGAGGGCTCGGAAGTCGTTGTCACGGGTCAACTCCGTGGCCAGGTTGCAGCGATCAACCAGCAAATCACTTCCAACACGATCATCAATGTCGTTTCGGAGGAGAAGATCAAAGAATTGCCCGATGCAAACGCGGCCGAAGCGATCGGGCGACTGCCTGGTGTTTCGATCATTCGATCTGGAGGAGAGGCAACGCAGGTTGTGTTGAGAGGGCTGAGCTCAAAATTCAGCAACATCACTCTCGACGGCGTGAAAGTCCCTCCCACGGATCCCTTGTCGCGTGATGTCGACCTCAGCACCATCTCCCAGGGAGCCCTTGCGGGTGTTGAACTCTTCAAAGCATTGACGCCCGACAAGGATGCCGACGCGATCGCAGGGAGCGTGAACCTTGTGACCAAGAAAGCGCCGTCCGAACGGTCGGTGCGATTGACGACGAAGGGCGGGTACAATGCCCTCATGAAATCCGCGAAGCAATACGATGTTCTGGGTCAGTACGGCGAGCGATTCCTGGACGACATGCTGGGGGTCCAGGTGACAGGAAACCTCGAGAACAGAATCCGCAGCAACGAGCAGATCGACGACGACTACGGCTATCTGCGTCAGAACACCGACTACGAGATCAACAATTTCAAGCTTACGTTCATTGATGAAATCAGAAAACGGAGCGGCATTGGGGTATTGTTTGATGTGAACACGCCCGACGAAGGATCGGTGAAGTTCAACAATATCTACAACAAAACAAGCAGAGATTACCTCACGTATCAGCGAAATTATCCGGTGACGGGAGCGGACCTCGTGTATTCAGCCCGTCACAGAAAGCAGGACGTAAGCACCTTCAATAGCGCTCTGCACGGAACGAATAACATCCTGAGCTCGGAGCTCACCTGGGGTGTTTCGTTTGCCCAATCGAAAACGGAGACTCCGTTCGACTACTACCTGGATTTCCTGGAGCCATCGAGTACAACCTCGGGAATGAAAGCGGGCGTGCCTTCTCTCCGGGACCGACCAGAGCTCCTGATTCCGTTTGCCTGGAACAACTACGTCGCAGCAACCTGCAGCAGTGGCTATGCTCAGGCACAAGCTGCCCTCGACAAGGAGAAGACCGCAAACATCGATTTTGAACACAAGTATATTCTCGGGACTCTGTTCTCGGGTTCGGCAAAAATCGGGGGCAAGTACAGGGAAAAACAGCGGACGATGACGAACAGCCAGACGTACGCTCCTTACTATTTGGGATATTGGAAGGAATATAATGCCGACGGATCGATGAAGGCGCTGGCAGGGACGCGGTTTGACCGTTTCTATCAGGACTTCTTACGGACAGGGAACCGGCTCCCGCTCGCCGATGACTTCCTCGACCATCCGGACGCGCCGTCGAGGGATATCTTCGGAAAGTACGCCCTGACCCCCCTGATCAACAGGGACGCGCTCGACCTCTGGTACGAACTGAATATCAATGGCCGCAACCCCACAGGAGGGTCGTTGGCCAACGAATATTATCCGGACCCGACGTATGCGGTGAACGACTACGCCGTGACAGAGAGAGTTGCCGCTGGATATGTCATGAACCGCCTGGATTTCGGTCGCGACATCACGTTCATTGCAGGCGTGCGTGTGGAACGCGAGGACAACGATTATCGGTCAAACTACCTGCCCACGGAGCTCACGGGATTTCCAATAACCGGAAGAGTCGCGGACACATCGGCAAGCCATGCGGAGACAATCTGGCTTCCCAATTTTCATCTGACGGTGCGCCCCTCCGACAACATGAGTGTCCGGTTTGCGGCTTACCGTGCATTGGCGAGGCCGGATTTTGACCTCAGGCTGGAAAAATATGCGGCGCAGCGGAGTGGTGCCACTTCGACCCTGCAGCTGGGAAATTCGCATTTGAGAACGTCAAAGGCTTGGAACTACGAGGTCAATACTTCCATCTTTGGCAATGAAATTGGGTTGGTGTCCATCTCGGCCTATTACAAGGTTATCGACGATTTCGTGCATGACCTCAATGCCATTTTTGTGACCGGAGATTCATTGTATCGGAGCTTCGGAATAGATTGGAGGGCTCCGAGCTTTGCGAGCGGAGGATATGCCCTCACCGCTCCGTACAATTCCACAAAACCGACCAAGGTTTGGGGATTGGAGTTCGAACATCAGATGAACTTCGGGTTCCTGTCGGGATTCCTGCAGCATGCCGTTCTCTCGTACAATCTTTCCCTTTCGAGGTCGGAGACCTTCCTCATTAATTCCACCACGAGGAAAGACTCCTCGATCGTAATCGGGCCGCGGGGGGATACGCTGAAAACCTATTCGTTCACCCCTGTCATCGGGGAGACAAAGCAACGGACAGAGGGTCAACCTGAGCTGTTCGGGAATGTTGCACTTGGTTACGACCTCGGCGGGTTCTCCATCCGCCTGTCAGTGTTCTACCAGGGCGAATACAATCTCAGTTTCTCCCCGACCGGCGAATCCGACCAGATCGTGAACAGCTTCACGCGTTGGGATCTTGCACTCAAGTACGATATTACGGACAACGTTTCCATCCTTTCAAGCATCAACAATCTTACGAATGTGTACGAAGGCACAACACAAGCAAACAGACGCCAGGGATGGAATCTACTCAACACGCAGAACACATTCGGACTTACGGCTGACTTTGGGGTTAGAATTACGTTGTAGTTGTACACCGATTCTTCATGGTTTTGTTCTCGCAGTTCAACTAATTCACTTACTTCATCATTTTGATGGGAGAGTCAATCATGAAAGCACAACTTGGTTTCATGTTGTTGTTGGTGCTGCTGCTCCCGTGTGTTTCATCCGGGCAGGAAGCTCCTCTTGTCCTTCCGGACTGGACCGCATCGGGGAACCAGTACCTTAATGCCCAGATTGCAGCGGACACCGCGGCCAACGGCTGGGTGGCCAATCGGGTCTATGTGCTGAACAGGAATGGGATTTACTACGTGAACGCCTTGTTTCGCGTTGACGCCGGTCGTACGCTGAAAATCCGGTCTGACTATGACGGGAGCAAGCACTACAAACCGACGATCTATCTTTATCCGACCGGAACGGGCGGCAATCCGCAGAATCCACCCGGAAACTTCATCGACCTGAGAGGCAATCTGTACCTCAAGAACATCATGCTCTCCGGGTATTTTGAGCCGGTCGATTCGAACCTGAATAACCTTCAGGGCGGACTGATCAACATCCCCGCTGCCGGCGTTGGTGCCAATATGTATATCGACAGTTGCATCCTGAAGAGCTCAAACGGCAATCACATCCGGACGGATGGAGCGCCCGGAACCGTGAAGGTGACGAACACGATTATTGGCGATATGGGGTTCCTTGGAAGATCAAATCTTGGCGCGGGAAAAGGGATCGACCTTCGTAACGTGTCGGTTGACACGTGTATCTTTCAGAACTGCACGTTCGTGAACTGGCAGGATCGGATTATCCGTCACTTCCAGAGCACGGCTCCGATCAAGTATCTGCGCTTCGATCATAACACGCTGGTCAACGGCATGTCGTACCATGGTATGTTGTCTCTCGGCAAGGTTGGGAACAGAGCATTCATCACCAACAACCTCTTTATAGATCCATTCTCACTCGGAAACGATACCGATGCCACACGCCAGGCAGAATTCACAGACAGCGGTGAAAAAGACGCATTTGGAAACCCGAGAATGACCTGGGTGATTTCGGCTCCGAATGATACCACACGCTGGTGGGTGAACAACAACTACTACGCTATTTCCGATTCCGGACAGGCATTCTACAATCAGTTTCAATCGGCGGGAGTGACAGGAGAGGGAACGCCGTTGACATACAATATCAACGCACGATTGAATGCGGTGGGGCAGGATACAACGACGACCTTTAGGAAGATCACGCTTACCCTGACCAAGACTCCCACCTTGATGAACGTCATGAATCGCTGGTATCGTGCGACGAACGGCGGAAACAAGACGAAGGCCACGACGAACTTCACGCAGAGCGCAACCAAAGGCCACTGGCTGTATGATTATGATCGCAAGCTTGTAGAATACTATTACGACACGCTTAATTGCACGTATTCTACTGGTTCGCAAGCTTACACGGGAGCCCAGGGTGGCTATCCTGTGGGTGACTTGAACTGGTTCCCCTCGAAGAAAGCTCTATGGGCTGCAGATGCAGTCTCCGATGTTCCCGCGGCGAGTGCACCACCCGCAGAATATTCGTTGAACCAGAACTATCCCAACCCGTTCAACCCTGCGACAACCATCATGTACACGGTTCCGAAGGTGTCGAACGTGAGGCTGGAATTGTTCGATATGCTCGGACGAAAGGTTGCCACGCTGGTCAACGAAATGAAGCAACCGGGCGAGTATCATGTCGCGTTTGATGCTTCCCGTTTGCCTTCCGGCATCTACATCTATCGTTTGTCGGCGCCTGAGCAGACGATTTCAAAGAAGATGACGTTGCTGAAGTAACACACCAGGCTTGAAATGAACGAACATCATCCCGTGGTGGTGCCCGTCGCCGGGCGCCACTGCGGGATTGTTGTCGATGAACCATTCGATTGAGCTCTGGAGTTCTCGGAAGAAAGGTGTATTAGGTGATTGATGGAGAAAATGAGAATAGCGAAGTTGATGATCTTGTGCGTTGCAGCGTTCTTTACGACTGCCATCGCGAAAACGTATTATGTCGCTGTGACGGGCAGTGATACGAATCCCGGCACGATTGACCTGCCGTTCCTGACTGTACCGAAAGCAATTTCCTCAGTGGCCGCGGGCGACACCATCTATGTGCGTGGCGGCTTGTATCCTATTGCCTCAACGATCAACATTTCCAAAAGCGGAACGGGCACAGCGCCTTATCGATTGTATGCCTACCCTGGTGAACGCCCGCTTCTCGATTTCTCGTCTACAGCGCTCGGCAGCAGGGGAATATCTCTCAGTGGAAAATACTGGCATGTGAAAGGTTTTGACATCAAGGGCGCCGGAGATAATGGGATGATCCTGAGCGGCTCGAACAATATCGTCGAATGGTGCTCTTTTTCCGAAAACAGGGACACCGGATTGCAGATCAGCAGCGGAGGCTCAAACAATCAGGTCATTAATTGCGACTCGTACTTCAACTCAGACCCGGGTCAGGGAAACGCGGACGGGTTTGCGCCAAAGCTCGATGTAGGGACGGGAAATTATTTTTATGGCTGTCGCTCCTGGCAGAACTCCGACGACGGCTGGGACGGTTACATGCGCGGTGCGAATGACGTTTCCACAACTCTGGAAAACTGCTGGGTCTTTGCCAACGGGTACCTGAAGGATGGATCTCCGAGTGTCGGGAACGGTAACGGATTCAAGATGGGGGGAGGGGATTCCGGGAATGTAAGCAACTGGGCGCACAACATGATGCTGAAGAACTGCGTCGCGTTCATGAATCGCGTAAAAGGGTTCGACCAGAACAACAACGCCGGCTCCATGACTCTCATCAATTGCTCAGGGTACGGCAACGGAACAAACTACAATATCACGCGTACCCTCAGCCCCGGCAAGGTACTGACGTTGACCAACGATGTTGCTCTCGGGAACTACGGGTCACTGGGAGCGTTCGCAGTTCAGCAAACGAACAGCTGGATGAGTCCTTTTGTCGTGACGACGGGGGATTTCATCAGCATCGACACGTCAGGGGTACGGGGCGCTCGAAAAGCCGATGGAAGCCTCCCGGACATCTCCTTCCTGCATCTCGCACAGGGGAGCGATCTGATCAACGCAGGAGTCGACGTTGGGCTCCCGTACAAGGGCTCTGCACCCGACCTCGGCGCATTTGAATCAGACTATCCGGCGGGCGTGAGTGATTGGGAAGAGGTCATCACCGATTTCCGGCTTGATCAAAACTACCCGAATCCGTTCAATCCCTCCACGAAAATTGATTTCAGCGTTGGACAAAGCGGACATGTGATTGTCAGAGTCTTTAACGTGCTCGGCTCCGAGGTAGCGCGGCCGTTTGATTCGCGGGCTGAAGCAGGCAAGAGATACAGACTTTCATTCGACGGGGCCCGACTTTCTGCCGGCATATATTTCTGCTCGCTGGAGTCGTCAGACGCGATTGTTGTTCGCAAGATGTCGCTTGTCAAATAGGGATCCGTTTTTCCTCAAATTCCTTGGCATTTTGTGCTCTTTCCACCAGAAATGACATCTCGCCGATTCTTCTTGACATCTTGTTTTTGTTCTAGTATACTAGGTATACCTACAGTAAAAGTGCCTTGGAAATAGACCTCAAGAAGCCGATCCCCCTGTATCGTCAGGTTGCGGATATTATTCGCGCCGACATACTTTCCGGAAATATTAGCGCCGGAGATCAGCTTGCTTCCCACCAAAAACTAGCCGGCCGCTACAAGGTCAGCCTCATTACCATCAAACGAGCGTTGAATGAATTGAAGGCGGAAGGTTTCCTGTTCAGCCGCGCAGGGAAAGGTACCTACGTTCACCAGGAACCCTCGAGAAAACTTACGCTAGGGACCAAAACAATTGGCATGGTCCTTCGCGATCTCAAGAGCCCCTTCTTCTCTCTCATCGTCCACAGCGTTGAAGAGTACGCATCCCACAAAGGCTACAACATCCTCATTTCGAATTCTGCACAACAGATCGAGAAAGAAGAAAACATTATCCGGCACTTCTATGACATAGGCGTCAACGGACTGATCATCGCGTCGATGACTCATGAGTACTCGGCTCCGCCGTTCCTTCGTACGCCCCACACTGAAAACTATCCCTGCATCATGGTCTCGTATGTGAAAGACCCCGATATCTACTTTGTCGGCACCGACCATGAGAAGGGCGGATTCCTTGCAGCAGACCACCTTCTTAGTCTTGGTCATCGAACTCTGGGATATATTAATGGGGAAGAAGGAAATGCAGTGGGGGATTTGAGGAAGGATGGATTCGTCCGCGCCCTCCAACAACACGATGTCCCTGAACGAGACCAGTTTTTTTTCCGGTTGCCGCTCGGCGGCGAATCGAATGATTACAGCTCCGGCTATGCCGTCGGAGAGGAGTTCTTGTCCCTTTCCCGAAAGCCGGAAGCGGTGTTTGCTTATAACGACCTCGCAGGCCTCGGATTTGAACAAGCACTCCTCGACAAGGGGGTTCGAGTTCCCGATGATATTGCGATCGTCGGTTTTGACGGAATTGAACGGGGGCAGTATGCGCCCGTTCCACTCACCACGGTGCAGCAGCCGTTCGACCGAATCGGCGCGCTCGCTGTCGAGAATCTCATCAAGCGGATCGAGGGACAACCGGTAAATACGAAAACGGTGTTGGACCCGACACTGATCGTCCGCGAATCCTGCGGTGCGAAAGTGAAAATCATAAAGGAGCACTCATAATGGAGCTCTTTGACCTCAGCGGTAAGATTGCCATAGTCACCGGCGGCAGCACGGGCCTCGGCGGCGGAATGTCGCTCGGCCTGGCGGAAGCCGGAGCCGACGTTGTCCTCGTGGACAGGGTTTCATCGAAAGGGATGGAAGAACAAATAAAAACTCTCGGAAGAAGGAGCATTTCCATCATTGCGGACTTGATGCACAAGGATTCGCCGCAGAAGATTGTCGATAGGGTGATGAAAGAGTACGGCCGCATAGACATCCTTATTAACAATGCGGGAATCATTCGCCGCACGCCCGCAGCCGAATTCTCGGAGAAGGACTGGGATGAGGTGATGACGGTGAACTCAAGGGCTGTCTTCTTTCTGTGCCAGGCGGCGGGTCGCGTGATGCTGAAACAAAAGAAGGGAAAGATAATCAACGTTGCTTCGTTGCTGAGCTTCCAGGGGGGAATCTTCGTTCCGTCGTATTCCGCAAGCAAAGGCGCGGTTGCGCAAATCACGAAAGCACTGGCAAACGAATGGGCTCCGCTCGGCATCAATGTGAATGCCATCGCCCCGGGGTATATGGCCACCAACAATACGAAAGCTCTGCGGGAAGACGCAGTCCGCTCAAAAACAATTCTGGATCGGATTCCGGCTGGACGGTGGGGAACTCCCGATGACCTGAAAGGGGTCGCAGTGTTTCTTGCGTCATCCGCGTCGGATTACGTGAACGGTCACGTGCTGCTTGTCGACGGCGGCTGGATGGGGCGATAGCGAAAGACAATGGTTCCCTGGAAAACGGAACGATATATTCGCACCATGGTCATGGCGCTCGCCTGCCAGTCGACCTGGGATGTGTGTGTGTCTCAAGACCTCGATTCCTTGGTTCGCCATGCAATCTCATATTCAAGGGACCAGCTGAAAAAGTCTGTGACAGCTTTGCAGGACTCAGTTGTCTATCCGCGAACCACGGGACCGGACGGGTCATGGAAATCCGTGAAACCGGGCGATTGGACTGCTGGATTCTTCCCGGGGTGTCTTTGGTTGGCGTCTGAAATGACAGGTGATACGGATCTCGGGACAGCGGCAAGAAAGTGGACTGCAGGTCTTGAAAGTCAACAATGGAATACCCGCACGCACGACGTCGGTTTCGTCATGATGACGAGCTTTGGGAATGAACTTCGCCGGTATCCCAGTGAACAATGCAAACAGGTGATGCTCCAGGGAGCCCGCTCGCTCTCGACAAGGTTCAATCCCGTCGTCGGCTGTATCAAGTCCTGGGACAACAGAAAATGGCTTTTTCCCGTCATCATCGACAATATGATGAACCTTGAGCTGCTCTTTTGGGCCTCGAAAAATGGCGGATCCCGTGAGCATTACAACCAGGCGGTCAGTCATGCGTTGAAAACCACGCAGAACCATGTTCGGGCAGATGGCGGCACCTATCACGTCGTCAGTTATGACACGACTACAGGAAAAGTCCTTGCTCGACAGACCCATCAGGGCTTTGCAGATGAATCGGCGTGGTCACGGGGCCAGGCCTGGGCTATCTATGGGTTCACCATGGCATATCGAGAATCAGGAGACGAACGATTCCTCACGACGGCCCAACGCGTTGCAGACTATTTTATCGCACGTCTGCCGGAAGACAGCGTTCCGTATTGGGATTTCCAGGCGCCGCACATTCCCAACGAGGAGCGTGATGCGTCTGCCGCCTCCATCGCATGTTCTGGTCTGTTTGAGCTGTCGTCGCTGACGAAGGATCGAACTCTCGCCACACGATATCGTTCGACAGCGAAGAACATCCTCGCTTCTCTGTGTGGTCCGCCGTATCTCTCGGAGGGAACCCCCTCGATGGGAATTCTTAATCATGCAACCGGCAGCCGGCCCGCAAACTCAGAAGTGGATGTCTCATTGATCTACGGCGATTACTATTTTCTTGAAGCGATTTCGCGTTACCAGAGAGATTCCATTGGGCACTGAAACAACAAAAACTCATCCGTGTCCATCCATCCCATCGGCCTCTTCGGTGTTCTATTGCTTTGGAAATGGAATACGGAAACAACCGATCCTACGGATTCACACGGATGGAAAACGCAAGTTTTTTTATCAGTGTTTTTCCGTTCTTTCTGATTCTTCCGTGTTCCATTAACCTAAAGGACTCCGAGAATGCCAGACTCACACTCCATCAGCACCGCCCAGGGCGAAGGCACCATTCAGGAAAGCATCGGACGCTATCGTTGGGTGGTATGCGGTCTGCTCTTTTTTGCAACCACGGTTAACTACATCGACCGGCAGATTCTTGCATTGCTCAAGCCGATGCTGGATATTCAACTGGGATGGACAAATGAGGAATTTGGCCTTGTCAACGCCGCCTTCCAGGGTGCCTACGCCGTTGGTCTTCTGGCATTTGGATGGTTCATCGACAAGTACGGGACAAAAATCGGATATGCAGTTTCCATTGCTGCATGGAGTGTTGCCGCGCTGGGTCATGCGTTGGTTGCGAGTGTGAGCGGTTTCATGTTTGCCCGGATTGCCCTTGGCGCAGGCGAGGGTGGAAATTTTCCTTCGGCCATTAAAGCGGTTGCGCTTTGGTTCCCCAAAAGGGAGCGTGCGTTTGCGACGAGCATCTTCAACGCGGGCACCAATGTCGGTGCGATTATTGCGCCCGCAGTTGTCCCATGGATCGCTCTGACCTGGGGATGGCAGGCGGCGTTCATTGTGGCAGGGATTGCAGGATTTCTCTGGCTCTTCCTCTGGATCCCGTTCTACAATGTCCCCGAGAAGTCGAAATACATCAAAGCGAAGGAACTCGAGTTTATTCGCAGCGACCGAGAGGACACAAGCCAGGAAAAAGTTCCCTGGGCCAGCCTGCTCAGCTATCGTCAGACCTGGTCGTTCATTTTCGCAAAATTCACCACGGACCCCATCTGGTGGTTCTTCCTCATCTGGCTTCCGGATTTTTTCAAACAGACGCGCGGACTTGACATCAAAACAAGCTGGGTTCACCTGGTGACGATCTATGCGATCGTTACGGTCCTCAGCATTTTCGGCGGATGGGTTACGGGTTTTCTGGCCAAATCGGGTTGGACGGTAACCCGTGCGCGCAAGACCGGAATGTTCATCTTTGCGTGTCTTGTCCTTCCCATCTTTGCGGTAACAAGTGTTGGCGACTGGATCGCAGTTCTGCTGATCGGTCTGGCAGGTGCGGCACACCAGGCATGGTCGGCAAATCTGTTTACGACAGTTTCGGACATGTTCCCCAAGCGTGCGGTCGCATCGGTCATCGGAATTGGCGGAATGGCCGGCGCCATCGGCGGGATTTTGTTCCCCATCATCACCGGAAGAGTGCTCGATACGTTCAAAGCATCGGGCGACGTGACACCGGGCTACGCGATCATGTTTGCGGTTTGCGCCTTTGCCTACCTCGTCACGTTCGCCATTCATCATCTTCTTGCACCAAAATTTGAACCGTTTGAAATCAAGCAGTCTTAGTCGAAAGGGATTTGCCCATGTCGTATCTGGATGAGATGTACGGCCTGTCCGGAAAAGTCGCAGCAGTAATCGGAGGAAGCGGTGTCCTTGGTGGAAGCATGGCTGAGGCATTGGCAAAAGCGGGAGCCAGTGTGGCGATCTTGTACCACAACAACATTGAAGGAGCGGAAAAGCGGGTTTCCTCCATAAAGAACTCGGGGGGAAAAGCCATCGCAGTGCAGGCGGATACCTCGTCGCGAACCAAACTTGAAGAAGCGCTCAAGGAGATTGTGGCACAGTGGAAGCATGTGGATATTCTCGTTAATGCGCCTGGTGTCAACTCTCCCACTCCTGTCTTTGAAATCAAGGACGAGGAATGGCAGAGAATTCTGGACACAAACCTGAAAGGCGTGTTTCAGGCTTGCCGGGTGTTTGCACGATACATGCTCGACCAGAAGATTCAGGGGAGCATCATCAATATTTCTTCCGCGTCGTCCGAGATTCCATTGTCGAAAGTGTTCACGTATTCGATTTCGAAGGCGGGCGTGAACAACATGACCCGTTTCCTCGCGCGTGAATGGGCGACCCAGGGCATCCGGGTCAACGCCATCATGCCAGGATTCTTCCCCGCAGAACAGAACCGAAAGATCCTGACCGAAGAGCGGAAGAAGTCGATCTTTGGCCATACGCCCATGGCCCGTTTCGGGGAGGCCGATGAACTTGCGGGTGCGGTAGTTTGGCTTGCTTCTTCCAAGGCGTCGTCATTTGTAACGGGAGCAGTCATAGCCGTCGATGGTGGATTTACTGCGATGACGATTTGAGGAGATGAGGGAGTCTATGAGTCTATGAGTCTATGAGTGCGCGCAGACGCCATCAACCAATAAACAACTCACCACTCACCACTCACAAATTAGCCGATTAACCATTTAACCACTCACCATTCATCAATCAGTCAATGAATCAATTTCCAAGCTTCTCCTAAGCCCATGTCCCCTTCTCTCACCATCGTTGCCAATAAAAACACTCCCTACGTGATCGAAACGTTCGATCATCTGGGGAAGATCGTTGCCCTTGAAACACGCGAGGTAACGCGCGAAGCAGTCCGTGATGCCGACATCCTGATCGTAAGGTCTGAAACGAAGGTGGGAAAGGACTTGCTCGAAGGAAGTCGCGTGCGATTTGTGGGAACGGTGACGATCGGGACCGACCACGTCGACCTGGAATATTTGAAAAAGCAGAACATTGCCTTTGCCAGTGCACCCGGAAGCAATTCACAATCGGTCGCAGAATACGTTACCTCAGCGCTCTGTGTCCTCGCACGAAGGAAGAACGCCTCCTTGTCGGGAAAAACTCTTGGCGTTGTCGGGGTCGGTAATGTAGGGAGCAAAGTCGTAAATATCGCAAGGGCGCTCGGAATGAACGTGCTTGAAAACGACCCTCCTCGCTTTCGCGAGGCTGGTGACAGAAAGTTCGTTTCGCTGGACGAGTTGATGGGAGCGGACATCATCTCGCTCCACGTGCCTTTGACAAAATCGGGTCAGGATGCCACATATCACTTGTTTGATGAGAAAAGATTGGGGAGAATGAAACGCGGTGCGGTTCTGGTCAATACCTCACGCGGCCCCGTTATCGAACCCCCTGCACTGAAACAGATGCTCGAAACAGGTCATCTGTCCGCTGCGATTCTTGACGTGTGGGAAGGTGAGCCCTCGGTGGACACCGGTCTGCTCCAGTCGGTGTTTCTTGGAACGCCTCATATCGCCGGGTATTCCCTTGAAGGAAAAGTAAATGCTGTCCAGATGATCTATGAAGCGCTCTGTTCGTACCTTTCGGTTCCAGCCTTGCGCCGGGCTCAGAGCTTTCTCCCAAGAATTGCTTCAGGTCCGGTGAGTATAAGCGTCCGTTCTCTTGAGGAGGCGCTTCTTCAGGCGATGCGTCCGTTCTACGACATTGAGCAGGATGACCGGCAACTTCGTGAAATAATCGCCGTGCCGCAGCAGGAACACGCTGCGTATTTCATGCGCCTCCGTGCGAACTATCGTGTTCGCCGCGAATTTGTGAACGGGGCGGTTTCACTTTCCTCCAGTTCCGGCCAGGTCGAGCAAGCATTGAAAGCGCTTCGATTCAACGTCACAAGTCCAAAACAGGTGGAATCGTGGACTCGGTAGTCGGAAAAAGAATGGGAGAAACAACTCTTTCTCGAGAAGAGATCCAGGAGATCTGTGCAAACGCTCTCTCCCTAACCGATCTGACGAACAAGAAAGTTCTCGTTCTCATTCCCGACCACACCCGCCACGCTCCGATCGATCTCTTCTTCCGGATCATCTTTGACCTTGTGGGAAAGAAGGTGCGGTCTCTGGATTTTCTGGTTGCGACCGGAACGCACCACGCCGAGAGCATGGAACAGATCTACCATCTTGTCGGAATCACCCGCGCCGACCATCGCTCGAAATATCCCAACGTCCGCTTCTATAATCATGAGCATGACAACCCATCTGCCCTGGCACTGATCGGGACAATCCCGGCGTCTGAGATTTCAGGGATTTCCGGCGAACTATTCAAGGAAGACGTGCGCGTAACGGTCAACAAGAGGCTCATCGAATGCGACCACATCCTGATCGTAAGTCCCGTTGTTCCGCATGAATCTGTAGGTTTTTCGGGTGGCAATAAGTACTTTTTCCCGGGCTGTGGCGGACTTGATATTATTCAAACCTTCCACTGGATGGCTGCCGTCATTACAAACCCTGTGGTCAACGGCGTGAAGGACACGCCCACGCGTCGGGTGATTGACCGCGGCGCTTCATTCATTAAGGTTCCCACCACATGCTTTGCATTCACGGTGGACGAGGAAGACCGCCTTTCGTCCCTGTTTGTTGGTGAGCCGCGGGAATCATGGTCCCGGGCGGCCGACGTTTCCGCGAAAGTGCACGTCGACTACGTCGACAAACCCTTCCGCCAGGTTCTTTCCATTACACCGCCGATCTATGAGGAATTGTGGGTGGGGGGAAAGGCGGTCTACAAAATGGAACCGGTTGTGGCTGACGGCGGGGAAGTAATCGTCTACGGACCACACATCAGGGAAATTTCGTTCGTTCACGGTGAGCAGATCCGGAAAGTTGGATACCATGTTCTGGATTATTTTGTGAAACAGTGGGATCGCTTCAGGAATGAACCGAAACTGATTCTTGCTCATTCGACGAACGTCAGAGGAATTGGAACATTCGAAAACGGAGTCGAGCATCCGCGAATTTCCGTGACCCTCGCAACCGGAATACCCGAAGAGGTGTGTCGGAGTGTCAACCTGGGTTACCGGGATCCCCGGACGATGAACCTCGACGAGTGGCGGTCCCGTAAGGATGAGAACCTTCTCGTGGTGGAAAACGCAGGACAGAATTTGTACCGACTCAAAAACTAATCTGGATGACCCATGGCAATCAAGATCAAAGCAAAAAACGAAGCAGAATTCGATGTGCTTTCGCTCGGCGAATGCATGATTCGTCTGAGTCCTCCCGGCCATCAACGGATCGAGCTGACCCCCGTGTTCGAGGCGTACGCCGGCGGCGGCGAGTACAACGTGACGTATGCTCTCGCACGGTACGGCATGAGAACCGGGTGGATTTCTCGACTTGTCGACAACCCTCTCGGTCAGTTCATTAAGAACCACGCCCGCGCCAGCGGCATGGACCTCAGCGAGGTCATCTGGGCACCGTATGACGGATCCGGCCGCGCCGATCGCATCGGGCTGAATTTCACGGAGGTCGGCATCGGAGTGAGAGCCAGCGTGACGATGTACGACCGGGGACATACTGCGGTTTCCCATATGAAACCCGGTGACGTGGACTGGAAGCGGATTTTTCGTCAACGAAAAGTTCGCTGGTTCCACACGGGAGGGATCTTCACAGCCCTGAGCGACAGCTGTGCAGACGTCGCACTCGAGTCGATGAAAGCCGCCCATGAGTCCGGCACAATCGTGAGCTATGACCTGAACTTCCGGAGCAAGCTCTGGCCGAGCAAGAAGGCCATCGAGATGACCAACAAACTCGTGCCGTTCATTGACGTTCTCATCGGGAATGAGGAGGATTTCCAAAAAGTTCTGGGTTTTGAGGTGGAAGGAACGGATGAAAACCTCAAGTCGTTACCGGTTGAAGCGTACAAAAAAATGGTGAAGAAGGTTGTGGGGACCTATCCGAACATCAAAGCCGTTGGAACGACTCTTCGTGAAGTGGTCAGCGGACTGATCAACAACTGGTCCGCCATCATGTACTTCGACGGGACATTCTATCAATCAAAGAAGTACGAGAATCTTGAAGTCGAGGACCGGGTGGGTGGTGGTGACGGTTTTTGTAGCGGATTCGTGTACGGACTGTTGAACGGCATGAATCCCCAGGAATGTGTCGAGATGGGCGCTGCCCACGGCGCGTTGCTCCAAAGCACACGCGGGGATACGAGTATGGTGACGATGGAGGAGATCAAACACGTGATGGGTGGAGGAAGCGCGCGAATTAAGAGGTAACCACGAATCACACGAATGAGACGAATGAATACGAAGAAAAAATGAGAAAGACTCCCGGAATCTCACTGAGAGGTTCCGAGAAAGATTCCGGGAGTCTCGCCAAGCATGTATTCGTGTAATCCGTACCGTTCGTGTCAACATCTAAACAAACATAGCGGCCATAAGGAGTACTAGAAGAAATGAGTGATCAAAAAGCCGATATAGGGTTGGTAGGACTTGCAGTCATGGGGGAAAACCTCGTATTGAATATGGAAAGCCACGGGTTTACGGTTGCAGTCTTCAATCGCACGGTGGAAAAAGTAGATAATTTTCTGAAGGGACGCGCAAACGGAAAGCACATCATCGGGGCGCATTCGCTGGAAGAGCTCGTGAAATCGCTCAAGAAACCCCGCAAAATCATGCTTATGGTGAAAGCGGGAAAGCCGGTGCACGAGTTCATCGAACATCTCATCCCGCTCCTTGAAAAGGGAGACATCATCATCGACGGCGGGAATTCTCACTTTCCTGACACCATCCGGCGCACGGCGCATCTTGAGTCGAAAGAAATGCTTTTTATTGGTACGGGCGTTTCGGGCGGAGAGGAAGGAGCTCTCAAAGGCCCTTCCATCATGCCCGGAGGATCTCCGGCAGCGTGGCCTCATGTGAAACCGATCTTTCAGGGAATTGCAGCGAAGGTCGAAGACGGCACACCTTGTTGCGACTGGGTCGGAGAGAACGGAGCAGGTCATTTTGTAAAAATGGTGCACAATGGGATCGAATACGGAGACATGCAACTGATCTGCGAGGCATATCAGATCATGAAAGACCTGGTCGGCATGACCGCTCCCGAGATGCACGAAGTGTTCAAGACATGGAACGAAGGCGAGCTCAACAGCTATCTCATTGAGATCACCCGCGACATTCTGGCCTTCAAAGACGAAGACGGCCAGCCGCTTGTCGATAAGATCCTTGATACGGCTGGTCAAAAAGGGACCGGGAAATGGACGAGCGTTTCTTCTTTGGATCTTGGCACGCCGCTGACACTGATCAGCGAGGCAGTATATGCGCGCTGTCTCTCTGCCATGAAGGACGAGCGGATCGCAGCGTCAAAGGTACTGCAGGGTCCGAAGTCGAAGTTCAACGGATCCAAACAGGAACTTCTCGCTGATCTTGAGAAGGCCCTGTATGCTTCCAAGATCATCTCCTATGCCCAAGGGTACGTCCTGCTCCGCGCCGCCGCCGAAGAATACAGATGGAACTTCAACTATGGCGGAATTGCCCTCTTGTGGCGCGGCGGATGCATCATCCGCTCCATGTTCCTCGGGAGAATCAAAGAAGCGTTCGACCGCAATCCCGAGCTCTCCAACCTTCTCCTCGATTCGTTCTTCCGGGATAAGATCGATAGCTCGCAGGCGGCGTGGCGTCGGGTCATTTCGGCCGCTGTTCTCAACGGTGTGTGGGTGCCGGCTTTCTCGACGGCGCTGAACTACTACGACGGACTTCGGAATGGGCGATTGCCGGCGAATTTGCTTCAGGCTCAGCGCGATTTCTTCGGCGCCCACCAGTATGAGCGTGTGGATGCACCGCGGGGCAAGTTCTTTCATACCAACTGGACCGGACACGGAGGGGCCACCGCTTCGTCCGCTTATGTCGTCTGAAACATTCACCAGAAAATAGGATACATCAATGAGTAACGGACTCAATATCCGCCCCTCGGGCGGTCTCGACCTGGTCTCCGTCGGAGCACTCGTCCATCGCCTGGACCCGGGGATCATCCCTTTCAGAAAGGCCACGGAATGCCAGATTCACGTGAGCGGCGGCGAGTTTAACGTTGCCGCAAATCTGGCGGACTGCTTTCGCATGAACACGGGCATCGCTTCTGCGATTGTCGATTATCCCGTCGGTGATCTGATCGCCGAACGCGTGCGTGCGATGGGTGTGAAGCCATTCTATAAGCATTTCAAGCACAACGGCGTCAACGGTCCCAACATGGCTGCGGTTTACAGCGACCGCGGACAGGGTGTC
The DNA here is from genome assembly GCA_049644265.1 of Bacteroidota bacterium. Classification (GTDB taxonomy): domain Bacteria; phylum Bacteroidota; class Ignavibacteria; order UBA10030; family UBA10030; genus JBARRO01. Next base: position 5,232 of record JBARRO010000003.1, on the reverse strand, counting down.
CGCCCGCCCGTGGTGTTTTACAATCGCTCGAACGAAGCCGCAGCACAACTCAAGCCCGGCGATTTCGACTGGAATGCAATCTTCTCGGGCGGGATACGCTGGTTCCACAGCGGCGGCATCTTTGCAGCGTTGTCACAAACAACCGGGGAACTGATCATTGAAGGCATGAAGGCGGCAAAGAAGGCCGGTGCGATCGTGAGTTTCGACCTGAACTTCAGGGAAAAACTCTGGAATATTTGGGGCGGAGAGAAGAAAGCCGTGGAAGTGGTCGCCCGAATCGTCGAAAACGCCGACGTTCTGGTCGGCAATGAAGAGGATCTACAGAAGGGACTCGGAATTCCGGGACCCGAGGTTTCAGCCAAATCGAAACTCGACCCGAGCACATTTTTCGGCATGATCGACAAAGTAGTCGCGAAGCATCCTCAGGTTAAAGTTGTTGCGACAACCCTGAGGGAGGTGCATTCGACCAACCACCACAGTTGGAGTGCGGTTGCGTGGGTGAACGGAAAGACATATACGGCTCCGACGTGCGAGCTCGATGTTCTGGATCGCGTCGGCGGCGGCGACGGATTTGCGAGTGGATTCTTTTACGGGTTGCTTACAGGCGAACAGCCGGAAGAGGCCGTGAAGCTTGGCTGGGCTCATGGTGCGCTCCTGACGAGCTTCCCTGGAGACACAACCATGGCGACGGTCGAACAAGTACGGTCATTCGCAAAAGGCGGGTCGGCGCGTATCCAGCGCTGACGAGATTCCTTGGCTGAATGAAAACGATAAGACGATCTCTGTTCTTCCTTCTTGTCCCGACCAGTATGCTGTTCGGTCGGCAGTCGATGATCGACCTGAAGTCGACCGAGCGGGATCGGGTGCTGCGTGCAGCGGAACAATTTCTCAAGGAACAGCCGGTGACGATCATGGCATCATCGTCTTCGCGGAGCGCAGGTGGACTGCACGATTTCTTTTCCGAAGGCGATTACTGGTGGCCCGACCCGAAGAATCCGGATGGGCCGTACATTCAGCGCGATGGAATGACCAATCCGGACAACTTTGTCGACCATCGGCGGGCCCTGGTTCGGCTGAGCATTCAGGTTCCGGCTCTGACAGCTGCGTACAAGATCACCGGAGAGGAACGGTATGCGGCTCATGCGATCCGTCACCTGAAGGCGTGGTTTGTAGACGAGGCGACGAAAATGAACCCTCACCTCAAATTCGCCCAGGCGATAAAGGGAAAAGTAACGGGCAGGGGAGTTGGAATCATTGACACGATTCACTTGATTGAAGTTGCCAAAGCGGTCGCGGTACTTCAGACATCGAAGTCCATGGACCCAAACGACGCGGTTTCGACAAAACAATGGTTTTCGGATTATCTGAAATGGATGACCACACACGAGTATGGTCTTCAGGAGAGGGAAGCGAAGAACAACCACGGAACATGCTGGGTGATGCAAGTTGCGGCCTTTGCCGGCCTGGCAGGCGACACAGTAACACTCGAGTATTGCCGCAGAAGATTCAAGGAAGTCCTCCTGCCGAACCAGATGGCTGCTGACGGGAGTTTTCCACTCGAGTTGGCGCGCACGAAGCCCTATGGCTACTCTTTGTTCAACCTTGATGCCATGGCGACTGTGTGTCAGCTCTTGTCCACTTCCGATGATAATCTGTGGGAATTTGCACTTCCGGATGGCAGAGGAATGCGAAAAGCAGTCGCGTTTATGTATCCGTTTGTCGAAAACAAAGCAAGCTGGACCCATCCACAGGACGTCATGTTCTATCAGTTCTGGCCCGTCCGGCAGCCGTTTCTGCTTTTTGCAGGCGTCGAGTTTAGCGAAAACAAGTATCTCGATCTGTGGAAGAAGCTCGACGGTGATCCGACAAATGAAGAAATCATCCGCAACATGCCGGTTCGCCAGCCGGTGCTGTGGTACCAGGAATGAGTATGTTCAAACACATGATTCCTGCTGATGTGCGGACAATATCCAAGCTGTGGATCATCCTTGCGATCCTTTGTCTGAACCAGGCCTTCGGCCGGCAGGCAAATCCGGAAATCAGGCTGACAGATTCCCGTGCAGTCTATTCGCTCAATGCGAACTGGCGGTATCTCGAAGAGAGCCTGCAAAATCCCGCAGACCTGCCGTCCGACGAGAACAAGTGGAAAAAAATCAACCTGCCCCACACGTGGAATGCCTTCGACGCGGTCGACGTTGTCCCCGGCTATCGGCGATCGGCAAGTTGGTACCGGCGTGAGATTTTCGTGCCGACAAACGTAGGAAGCAGGCGGTTTCTTCTTTCATTCGAGGGAGTGAACATCTCGAGCAAGGTTTTTGTGAACAGGCAACTTGCCGGTTCCCATGTTGGGGGATATGTGGGATTTGATGTTGATATCACTCCTTTTGTAAAGGCAGGAGAGGCTAATCTGATCGAAGTCCGTGCGGACAACTCCTACGACCTGACGACAATTCCTTCCCAAAAATCCGATTTCTTCATCTACGGCGGAATCACTCGAAACGTCTGGCTGAAAATCCTTCCCTCAGTGTATGTTGCCAGCCTGAGAATCCGAACTCCTCGTGTGACCAAATCAACTGGTGAAACCGAGTGTGAAGTCGAAGTGAAGGACTTTCAGTCAAGGTCTGGAAAACTTACCGTGCAGCTCGTCATCACAAACAAAGACGCAAAAGAAGTTGCGAGGACTTCTGCCCAGGTTTCAATGCAAAATAAATCTGGAATTGCCTTGTTGAAAAGCCCCGCCGTGAAAAATCCCGACCTCTGGTCTCCGTCAAGTCCGACTCTTTATTCTGCTACCGTGAGTCTCAAGGAAGGAAACAAAGTCCTCGACCAACAGATCGACCGATTCGGTTATCGGTGGTACGAATTCAAAGAGCACGGCCCATTCTATCTCAACGGGGAGCGGTTGTTGCTCCGCGGAACCCACCGTCACGAGGATTATGCGGGATACGGAATGGCGATACCGGATAGCCTGCACCGGAAAGACATGCGCATGATCAAAGAAATGGGAGCCAATTTCGTCCGGCTTGCCCATTATCCTCAGGCGCCTGAAGTCTACCGCGCGTGCGACGAGCTTGGGCTCCTGGTCTGGGACGAGTTACCCTGGTGTCGAGGCGGACTAGGCGGCGATGAATGGAAGGCAAACACGAAGCGACTTCTGAACGAACAAATCAATCAGAACATCAATCATCCCTCCATCATTATTTGGTCTCTTGGAAACGAAAGCTACTGGGTTCCTGATATCCCGGGCGGAGATAATTCCGACTCTCTACGGGTGTTTATCAACGAGCTCAACTCGATCGCTCATACGCTCGACCCGCGTCGGTTGACGGCAGTTCGAAAGATTGATGATGGCGCAGGCATCGTCGACGTCTTCTCACCGTCGATCTGGGCGGGATGGTATTCGAGTTTCTATAAGAACTACGAAGCTTCGATCGCCTCAGCCCGGGGCAAGTATCGGCGATTACTCCATGTCGAATACGGCGGAGATAGCCATGTCGGGAGACATACGGAGTCGCCGGTGACCGGCAACGGAATTGCTCCTTCCGGGGGAGGAAAAACGGAGGGGAAGCCGATTCGGAACATCTCGCTCAACAGTGACTGGAGTGAGAACTATATCGTGGACCTGTTCGACTGGCACCTGCACGTGTCGGAACAGCTGGACTGGCTGAGCGGAAACGCTCAATGGGCATTCAAGGACTTTGGCACTCCCTTGCGGCCCGAGAATCCAATTCCCTACATTAACCAAAAAGGACTCGTCGATAGGGAAGGCAATCCCAAGGATGCGTACTATGTGTTCAAGAGCTACTGGACGACGAGCCCCGCCTTCTGTTACATCGAATCGCACACGTGGACTGAGCGAAACGGACCTGCAGGCGTGGCAAAGAAAGTTCAGGTGTTCAGCAATTGCGCTGAAGTTGAACTCTTGGTGAATGGAAAGAGTCAGGGGGTAAAAAAACGGAATATCAAAAATTACCCGGCTTGTGGATTGAGTTGGGATGTGTTGTTTAAGGGGGGGGAGAATTCTCTCGTTGCTGTAGGATATGAGGGAAAGAGAAAAGTGACGGAAGATGAGATGCAGGTTCATTTTAGCTCAAGAAAGATTGGAGAACCGGCAAACATTGTCCTTTCGTCGGAGGACCTTGCAAGCGGACATGTGCTCATAACCGCAACTGCTGTCGATATCAATGGCCGACGATGCCTTGACTACAACAAACGAATCTATTTTACCAACCTCGGCGCCGGGGAACTGATCATCAACCGCGGTACTCCGACTGGAAGCAGCATCATTGAAATGGCCAACGGATTGGCGCGAATTGAGTTTGTTCCGGCTAGTTCGAGGAAAATGCTCGTTGAAGCACGTAACCAGGATTTCAAGGGAAGTTACCTGATCATTGAATGAAGATTACTGACCACTGACAGTTGAACACTGACCGCTCTTAACGAAAGGAAGGACCTCCATGGAAGTCCGATACACCACCGACCCCCGGACGTTCGATCGATTCACATCCGATGAAGTTCGGAACATGTTTCTCGTTGACAAGTTGTTCGAAGCCGGGAAAATCTTCATGATGTATTCCGACGTCGACCGGTCCATTACCGGAAGTGCTGTTCCGACGGCCGGAGCTCTGAAACTTCAAAGCAGCAAGAAAGAGATGGCAGCCGACTATTTTTGCGAACGGCGCGAGCTCGGAATCTTCAACATCGGCGGCGAAGGCATGGTAAAGGCGGACGGAAAGGAATACCCGATGGCTCGCAAAGACGGCTTGTATGTCGGCAGGGGTACGAAGGAAGTGGAATTCTCAAGTCTTGACAAGAAAAAGCCGGCGGAGTTCTATTTCGTGAGTTATCCGGCGCATGAGAACCTCCCGACCGTACATGCGAAAATCGCCTCGGTGGAGCATTCAAAATTGGGAGAAGCGAAGGATGCCAACAAACGGACGATCAATAAGTTTATCCATCCAAAAGGCATGAAGAGTTGTCAGTTGGTGATGGGGTTGACCGAGCTCGAAGAGGGAAGTGTGTGGAACACGATGCCAGTCCACACACACATGCGACGTTCGGAAATCTACATGTATTTCGACTTGGCCGACAACGCGGTGCTCTTTCATTTTATGGGCGAACCCAACAAGACACGCCACATCGTTCTTCGAAACAAGCAGGCTGTCATCTCTCCGAGCTGGTCGATTCACTCGGGCGTTGCGACGCAGAACTACTCGTTCATCTGGGCTATGG
>JBARRO010000002.1:0-11420 GCA_049644265.1 Bacteroidota bacterium | reverse complement strand
AGAGGGAACCTATCCGTTGCCCGAGGCCCAGGTGGACCGCTTCATGCTGAAAGTGAAAATCGGATACCCCACGCGCGAGGAAGAACTTGCAATTATGCGACAGAACATTGCCGGCGATCAGAAAGCGGTGAAACCGGTCGTTTCTCCGAAAGAGATCCTGTCAGCCCGGGCAGCTGTCTCCCAGGTCTACATGGATGAAAAGATCGAACGGTATATCCTGGATATTGTCTTTGCGACGCGCGAGCCGAAGAACTTCAAACTGGAAAAGCTCGCCCCGCTCATCAGCTACGGAGCTTCGCCCCGTGCCACCATCAACCTTGCGCTTGCTTCAAAAGCCCACGCGTTCATTAAGAGACGGGGGTATGTGATTCCGGAGGACGTGCGGGCGATCTGCCCCGATGTTCTCCGACACAGGGTGGCGGTGACCTACGAGGCCGAGGCGGAAGAGATTACACCGGAGCACATTGTGCACGAGATTCTGAACCATGTGGAAGTGCCGTGAGAAAGAAATCAATTTCCAATAACGAATATCCAACGCCCAATGTCCAAGTGTGGATGAAGAACTGAAGGATGGAAACAAAAGAACTCCTGAAAAAAGTCCGCCAGCTTGAAATCCGTACGCGAGGACTGGTCAACCAGGTCTTCTCCGGTGAATACCATTCCGTGTTCAAAGGCCGGGGCATGGAGTTCTCCGAGGTGCGCGAGTATACCTATGGCGACGACATTCGGGCTATCGACTGGAACGTAACGGCGCGGCTGAACCATCCCTTTGTCAAAATCTTCGAAGAGGAACGCGAGCTGACGGTCATGTTGTTGGTGGATATGAGCGGCTCACAATACTTTGGATCCCAGGCATCGCTCAAACGCGACGTTGCCGTGGAGCTCAGCGCCATCCTCGCATTCTCGGCGATGAAGAACAACGACAAGGTGGGCGCGATTTTGTTCACGGAAGACATCGAGAAATTCATTCCGCCGAGAAAGGGAAAGTCTCACGCGTTGCGTATCGTTCGCGAACTCCTTTCGTTCGAGCCGAAGAAGCGTTCCACCAGCATCAAGAACGCCGTGGAATATCTGAACCACATCCAGAAGAAACGGAGCATCGTATTCCTCATTTCGGATTTCATGGATAGTGGCTATGAAACGGCGCTCAGAATAGCCGGCAAACGTCACGACCTGATCGGCGTTGCCCTCCTGGACCCGCGCGAACACGAGCTTCCCAACGTAGGACTGATCACGTTCCGGGATGCAGAGACCGGCGCCCAGCGATGGGTCGATACCAGCGACGCGCGCGTACGCTCATCGTTCAGAGCTTACCGTGACGCCACGATGAAAACGCGAAAGTCGATGTTCGTCAAGTCGCGACTCGACGCTGTCGAAGTCCGGCTTGACCAGCCATATATGAAGCCGTTGGTGGATTTCTTCAGGCTGAGGGAACGAAGATGGTAACGACCAGGATTCATTGGATGATACGGATTCCCATGATTATTAAGTCATTGTACAAATGAAATTCAGACTTGTTCATCCTGGTAATCCTCTCATCCTTCTAATCCTGGTTTTGTCTTCCTCAATCCTGCAGGGTCAAGAGGTCGGCCTCAGTGCCACAACCGATTCATCCCGGTTCAGAATCGGGGATAGGATTGTCCTGCATGTCCACGGAAGGACCCCCCCGAACCTTGAAGCAATTTCGCCTGCAGCGAAGGATAGCGTGGGACCATTCGAAATCCTCAGTGCCGGACGAAGCGGGAATGAACCGGACTGGACATTCGAGCTCATGACCATCGACACGGGACGGGTGTTCGTTCCGCCGATTCCGTTCGCGTATCGGGTCAAGGGAGATACCACACAGCGACAGGCATACACGAATCCGGTCTCTCTCACGGTTGCAGGAGTGACCGTGGATGCGCAAGGTGAGATTAAAGACATCAAGCCCCCTCTTTCTGCACCCTGGAAGTTTGAAGATTTTGTCCCATACCTGATTGCCCTTCTTGTTCTCCTGATTGCAGGAATGGCGTACTATTATTATCGCAAGAGGAGGATGCAACGGGAGTCCATGCAGGAGGCGGTGCGGTCTGCAATTCCACCGCATCGCGAGGCGCTTGCGGCCCTCCGCCTCATCGAGGAGAAAAAACTGTGGCAACAGGGGAAGGTGAAACAGTACTACTCGGAGGTTACCGAGATCATCCGGACATTCTTTGAACGCCGGTGGAAGATCGTCGCTCTCGAGCTCACCTCGGACGAGATTCTTCAACAGATGAAACAAATCCCCGAGTCCGAAAAGGTCTGGAAACAGATGCAGTCATTCTTTACGACGGCGGACCTTGTGAAGTTTGCGAAGTACGAACCGGCGCCCGCCGAGCACGAAAGCGAAATGCAGTGGGCGTACGAAATCGTACGGTCCATGATTCCTCCGCAGCCAACCGAAGATGAGGTGGAGCGAAAAGAGGTGGTCCATGCTGGGTGACAAGTTCGCCAATCCGGAATTCCTGTGGCTCCTGTTGGCCATCCCGCTCCTCACCTTCTACTTCTGGCGACGGAGAAAGAAGATGGTGTCGGAGGTTCAGTTCTCGTCTCTCCAGCCCTTCGCGACAACTCCTCGGACGCTCAGGGAGCGGCTGCGCCACGCTCCGGTGGCTCTTCGCATGATTGCCATCGCCCTTTGCATTGTCGCCTTTGCCCGTCCCCAGTCCGTCTCCAGCAAGGAAAACGTCTCCACAGAGGGAATCGACATTGTGATGCTGCTCGATATCTCCGGGAGTATGCTTGCGGAGGATTTCAACCCGAACCGTCTCGTTGCTGCGAAGCAGGTGGCGGAAGATTTCATCGACGGCCGCCAGAATGACCGCATCGGCCTTGTCATTTTTTCGGGGGAGAGTTTCACGCAGTGTCCTCTCACGACCGATTATCCGGTGCTGAAGAACCTGCTCCACGAAATTAAGAATGGAATGGTGGTTGACGGCACGGCAATCGGGATGGCTTTGGCGAACGGGGTAAACCGTCTCAAGGATAGCAAAGCGAAGAGTAAGGTGATGATTCTCCTGACGGACGGAGTGAACAACCGTGGCGAAATTGACCCGATCACGGCAGCGAAAGTTGCAGCTACGTATAGCGTGCGAGTGTACACCGTCGGCGTCGGGGCTCAGGGTCAAGCCCCGTATCCTGTCCAGACACCATTTGGAATCCGACGCCAGATGATTCCCGTGGACCTCGACGAAAAAACCCTGACGGCTGTTGCCGAGATGACCGGGGGCAAGTACTACCGCGCGACGGATAATCGCAAGCTGAAGGAAATCTACAAGGAAATCGATCAGCTGGAGCGGACGAAAATCGAAGTGACGGCATACAAGCGCTACACGGAGCTGTTCAGCAGCTGGCTTTTTGCCGGACTCCTTGTGTTGATGATTGAGGTGGGGTTGTCGGCGACGGTGGTGAGGAAGGTTCCGTAGGAGTAGTCAGTGGTCAGTTGTCGGTGATCAGTATAAACAAAAACAACAGGAGGGGGACCATGCAAGACTTTAGAAAACTCAAGGTTTGGGAAAAGGCGCATCTTTTTGTTTTGGAAGCATACAGGACAACAAAGGCTTTTCCTAAGGAGGAATTGTACGGACTTACATCACAAATTCGACGTGCCGCCGCATCCGTACCAACAAACATCGCTGAGGGATGTGGAAGAGAAGGCAAGAACGAACTTAACCGGTTTTTGAAAATCGCAATGGGTTCAGCAAGTGAAGTAGAGTATCAGATACTCCTTACTCATGACCTGGAAATACTCAACAGTAAGTCCCATGAGGAACTTTCGATCGCAGTTGTAGAGATCAAGAAAATGCTTGCCTCATTCATCAGGAAACTGAACACTGACCGCTGAAAGCTGACAACTAACAATGCTCCGCTTCGCCCATCCTGAATACCTCTGGCTCCTCCTCAGCGTCCCCGCGGTGGCCGTGGGATTTCTGTTCCTCAACCTCTGGCGCAAGAGTTTGCTCAGGAGATTCATGAGCGACGCTCTGGTCCCAGAGCTTGCGCCGGATGCGAGCGGGGGAAAACGTGCGACGAAACAATTCCTGCTGCTCATAGCGCTCGCGTTCCTCATTCTTGCCGTCGCCAATCCCCAGGTTGGAACGCGGCTTGAAGAAATCAAGCGTGAAGGGATCGACCTGTTTGTCGCTCTTGATGTGTCCCTCAGCATGAAAGCGGAGGACATAAAGCCGAGCCGGCTCGAGAAGGCAAAAAGAGACGTCTCTGCGCTTCTCAGGAAACTTTCAGGGGACCGGGTTGGGCTCATTGTGTTTGCCGGAGATGCATTTGTTCAGTTTCCCCTGACGGCGGATTACGCGGCAGCGGACCTCTTTATTTCTTCGGTTGATGTCGACGCGGTTCCGACTCCGGGAACCACGATTGCGAGCGCTATCGAAGTGGCGCTGAAGTCGTTCTCGACCGACCTGCCGACCCAAAAGGCAATCATTGTGGTGAGTGACGGGGAAAATACCGAGGGAGATGTGATGAGCGCAATCGACGAAGCCAGAAAAGCCAGCGTCCGGGTGTATACGATCGGGATGGGAACACTCGAGGGAGCGCCAATTCCGATCTACAACGAGAGCGGAGCCAGGGTTGATTACAAGCGCGACCGCGCGGGGAGTATCGTGCTGACAAAGCTTGACGAAACAATGCTGCAGCAAATCGCGGTGGGGGCTCAGGGCACGTACCGGCGGGCTACCAGCGGAGGCAATGAAATTGACGAGGTGTTCCGGGAGCTGGGATCACTGGAAAAAACCGAGTTTGGTGCAAAACAAGTCACCGGGTATGAGTCGCGCTACCAGTACCCGCTCGCCATAGCGATCCTGTTCCTCGTTCTTGAAACCACGCTCTCCGAACGGCGTGGAAGACTGATTGCTGGACTCAGGAAACTCTTTCTGGGCACCCCCGCAGTTGCCGCAATTCTTCTGCTTACTGCGTTGGCGCAAATACCTGCAAGCGCTCAGACCGTCCGCTCGCACATCAGCGAAGGAAACCGCGTCTACGAAAAAGGGCGGTATGAAGATGCCGAAGTTTCATACAAGAAGGCGTTGGAAAAAGACCCAAAATCGCGCGAAGGGCAATTCAACCTGGGGAACGCTCAATACAAGCAGCAACGCTTCGAAGAATCGATGCGGGAGTTTGCCAACTCCGCCGCCGTGGCAAAAGCGCCCGTGGACCGTGCGGACTCGTACTACAACCTGGGAAATTCCCTCTACCGATCAAACAAGTATCCGGAAAGTATTGAGGCGTACAAGCGTGCACTCAGACTGAATCCGGACGATGAAGATGCCCGCTATAATCTTCAAATGGCGAGAGAAAAGTTGAAGCAGCAACAACAGAATAAGCAGCAGCAAAACAAAGATCAGAAGAAAGACCAGAAGGACCAGAAAGACCAGCAGAATCAACAACAGCAGAAACAGGATCAGCAACAACAGCAGCAGCAACAGCAAAACCAGCAGGCAAAATCGGATCAGACGAAGCAGGAACAGGCACAGAGAAAGAACCAGATGCCGAAGCAGGAAGCAGAGCGGATTCTGGAAGCCCTGAGGAATAATGAGAAGGAAGTTCAGAAGAAATTGCAGAAGCGTGAAGCGGTGAAGATACGGGTGGAGAAGGATTGGTAGGAGGAAGACAGTTGGCAGTCAGCAGGCGGCAGTAAGCAGACAATGAAGCATACAGCAAAAACCATAGTGTTCACCCTGTTCGTTGCATCCGAGCTCGGAGTGGCATGGAACATCGCTGCGGCTCAGGATGCAACCTTTACCGCATCGGTCTCGAGCACCAAAGTCGGGGCAGGGGAGCAGTTCGAGCTTTCCCTGACGCTATCGGGAAACGACGTGAACGGCGCGAGCAACCTGCGTTCGCCGGAATTCGGAAACTTTGTCGTCATTTCGGGGCCGAATCAGTCTTCGAACTTCCAATGGATCAACGGCCAGACGTCGGCTACGATCAACTATTCCTATGTTCTTTACGCCCGCCAGACCGGGAAGTATACCATCGGAGCTGCAAGCATCGACTACAAAGGTCGTACGCTCAAGACGCAGCCCATCGCCATGGAAATCGTGCAGGGAAAGCCCCAACAGCAGGCGCAGGCGTCGGGCCAGCCGGACGCTGCAAGCATGGGCGACAATCTGTTTATCAAGGCCGTTGTGGACAAGCAGCGTGTGCGTCAGGGAGAGCAACTTACTGTCACATACAAACTCTACACGCGCGTGTCAGTTTCGGGGTATGACCTTGCGAAAGCTCCCACGTTTGAAGGATTCTGGAGCGAGGACTTTGAGCTTCCCCGCCAGCCGTCACTTGCCAACGAAACGGTGAATAACAAGCAATACAGGGTCGCGACCATCAAGCGCACGGCCTTGTTTGCGACGCAGTCGGGCAGCTTGAAAATTGCCCCCATCGAAGTTCGATGCGCCGTCCAGGTTCAATCGCGCCGTCGGAGCAACGATCCGTTCGATACATTCTTCAACGACCCGTTCTTCCAGCAGATGCAGACGGCGAACTACGATTTCAAGTCCAACCCTCTCACCATCACGGTTGATCCTCTTCCCTCGGGTGCGCCTGCGAGTTTCACCGGGGCCATCGGCAAATTCACGTTTTCTGCGACGGTCGACAAGAAGGAAGTCAGGGCGGGAGATCCGATTACGCTTCGCCTGACCGTAGCCGGCTCCGGAAACGTCAAGCTTCTCTCGATTCCCAAGCCGAATCTGCCGGCGGACCTTGAAGCGTACGATCCGAAAATATCCGAGGAAATCACGAGAGATGCCGGAGTAATCCGGGGAAAGAAAACAGCGGAGTATTTGCTGATTCCGCGGAATGAAGGGAAACGCGTCGTGGAATCGATTCCGTTCACCTATTTTGACCTGGAGAAAAAACAGTTCGTTACAGCATCTTCTCCAAGATTCGACTTCACCATCCTCCCGGGAAAAGAGTTTGCGCTGGGCAACGTGAACATTGCTTCGAAAGAGGACATCAAAATGCTGGGGGAAGATATTCGTTTTCTGAAACTCTCGCCCGGCAGCGTTCGATCGATGGACGAAACGCCGTTTTCTTCGCCGTGGCTTCCGGTCGGCCTTGTCGTCCCGCCTCTGATGTTCGTGGGGGCGTTTGTCTACCGAAAACGGATGGAAAAGATTTATGGAGACATGCCCCGGCTGCTGTTCGAAACCGCAGGTCGTGAAGCTTCAAAACGACTCAAGGTGGCGAGGGCGCTGCTTGCGAAGGGGAATACGGAAAGCTACCACGCAGAAATCGCCCGGGCCCTTCGCGGATATCTTGAGCACAAGCTGCGAATTCCAAAGGCCACTCTGTCGCTGGACGAAGCCCTTCCGCAGCTTCGCGAGCGGGGTGTACCCGAGGATGCTCTGCAAAACCTGAAAGCGTGCATCGACCGGGCAGAGTTTGCACGGTTTGCACCGTCCGCAGATTCGCGGGCTGCCCGGAAAGATCTGCTCGATGCTGCGGCAAATGCAATCAGCTCAATCGAGCGAACAATGGACGGACCTCGATGAGGACAGTCATGTCCATAGTTGCTGCTGGTCTGGTAATGGTTGCCGGCCCGACCGTTGCGGCACAAACACCGGAAGATGCTTTCCGCCGGGGAAATGACGCCTATCGGTCGGGTCAATTTGCCGAAGCGGCGAAGGAGTACGAAAGCATTCTTCAGCAAGGGCTCGTAAGTCCGGAAATTTACTTCAACCTTGGAAACACCTACTATCGGATGGGAAAGCTCTCGAGCGCAATCCTGTCGTTTGAACGCGCCGTCCGATTGCGGCCCAACGACCCCGACATTGCCTATAACCTGCACCTGGTCAATCTTCGAACGATGGACCGCATCGATCCGGTGCCCGAGCTGTTTCTCCTTCAATGGCTCCGGTCCGCGTCCTCATTTTTTTCTGCCGCTACCACCGCCAACTTCTTTGCGGCGTCCTGGGCGGCGTTCTTTGTCGCGTTGTCGCTCATGTACCTCATCGCGAAGCCGGGTTTTCTGAAAGCCGCCAGGATTGTCATACTCTTCAGCGCAATTCTCGTGATGTGTTTCGGAACCTTGCTGGTGCTCCAGAACTCGCAGCTGAATGCCCACGATGCGGCAATCGTCAACGCATCCGTCGTGACCGCCAAATCCTCTCCCGACGAACAGAGCGTCGATGCCTTTGTGATCCACGAAGGTCTGAAGGTCCACCTGAGCGATGCGGTGGGGGATTGGGTGAAGATCACGCTCGCTGACGGAAAGGTCGGTTGGGTGAAGACAAACCAATGTGAAAGAATCTAGCTGGAACAAGCGCAGATGGTGTCTTGAGTACCCGATCTCATGGGAGTATGCAGGCCGCACCTTGCATTGACAATTCATTCGTTCTTTAGTATACTTCCGCACAGACTTTGGAGGATTTCTCGGATTTTCCAAAGTTCTTTCCTTCCTTCAGTCGTGAAGCTATGTCCCCATTCTTTCCCCGGTCCGCGACACCAATGTGCAGCAACTCTCGGCTGCATTTTGCTGAGCTTGCGGTTGTATTCAATCTTCCCCTGCAGAACCATCCGTCTGATATTGTTCTCCTTCATGAAGAACCAGAATGGAATGGTTTGATCTGAAAACCTCTGACAATTTTTGGGAAATCCAACCATGATCGGACAAAGCATCTCTCACTACAAGATTCTTGAAAAACTTGGTGAAGGTGGGATGGGAGTGGTCTACAAGGCCCACGATGCAAAACTAGACCGATTTGTTGCCCTGAAGTTTCTTCCGCAGCACCTCACGACGAATGAAGAGGAAAAACTGCGGTTTCTCCAGGAAGCAAGGGCAGCTTCGTCGTTGAACCATGCGAACGTGTGCACGATTCACGCCATTGAGGAATACGATCTACCGGCCGACTCCGCAAGAGGCGTGGCGGCAAATGCGCAAGAAGGCAAGCAACAGTTCATCGTTATGGAGTATGTCGACGGGACGACCTTGCGGGAAAAACTGCTGCACGGACCGATTGGCATCAAGGATGCGATCGCCTATGCAGTTCAGATTGCAGAAGCTCTGCTGGAAGCACACAATAAGGGGATTGTGCATCGCGACATCAAGGGCGACAATATCATGGTGAATGCCAAGAATCAGATTAAGGTAATGGATTTTGGCCTGGCCAAGTTGAAAGGGTCGCTGAAGCTGACTCGAGCGACCAGCACTGTTGGCACCCTTGGCTACATGGCACCGGAACAAATTCAGGGAGGGGAAGCCGACGCGCGTTCGGACATCTTTTCAGTGGGGGTCGTGCTCTACGAAATGCTGACAACGCACCTCCCGTTTCGCGGAGAGCATGAAGCGGCAATGATGTATTCGATTGTCAACGAGGAACCGATTCCCATCCAGACGTATGTTCCCGGAATCTCGTCGGAACTCACGCACATTCTGGGTCGCACACTGGAAAAGGATCCCGCCGATCGCTATCAAACGGTCAATGATCTGCTGATTGACCTGAGAAGGCTCAAGAGAGAGACGACAAGAGTCTCAGTGCCTTTGAGGGAGGAGATGCTTCCGGCTCGCCGCTTGAGCAGGAAGGCACTTTTCCTGGTGATAGCCTCCGTCATCGTCATTGGAGCCGCTGGAGCCGCATTTCTTCTGCTGCGCGGAGGGAGTGAACCCTCGGGACCGATGGTGACACGCCTTCTGAAGATTCCCAGTTCAAATGCAAACATGCCAAATATCTCCTCAGATGGTAACTGGATCGTGTTTGTCGCAGACGACGCAAGACAGATCTCGAATCTCTACATGGTCCATGCCTCCGGCGGCGAACCTAAAAAGATTACCGAGGACACCATATACAATGTGAAGCAAGTACCGTGTTTTTCGCCCGACGCAAGCCAAATCGTTTATGAACGGATCGATTTCAGTCCGTATCATCAGGACTTGTATGTGGTCTCCATGCTCGGGGGAACCTCCCATCGCCTGATCAGCAATGCAACCCTTCCCGTGTGGTCGCCGGATGGAAAACGCATCGCCTTCTTTCGTGTGAACAAAGGCTATGAGCTTTGGACGGCAAGTTCTGATGGAACAAACGAGACACGTCTCATCTCCTTTGAATTGATGTTCTTCTATAACGTGAGTTGGTCTCCTGACTCCCGGAAACTGGCATTCTTGAGAAGTTTCAGGACGCCGACGAAGGAACGCTATACGGAAATTTTTGTACGCGGACTCGATGACAGTACAGAACATCAGATTACCCATGACAAGAAGATCATCGATGATTTTTGCTGGGCGTCCACGGGAGAAATCGTCTTCAACTCTACCAGAGGAGGGGACGTTGACCTGTGGGTCATTGCAGACCGGGGAGGAACGGCAACGCAGCTGACCCTCGGCGCGGGAGCTGACCGGGTTCCTCGCGTCTCGAAGGACTCGAAGCGTATCGTCTATGTGAATGAATCCGAGACCTCCAATATCTGGTCCTTGGATCTTTCAACGAAAGAGAATCGTCAATTGACCTTTGAAGATGTCCAAGCCCTCTATCCCGTGTTTAACGGGGATGGAACAAAGATCGTCTTTTGGCGAGCCGATATGTTCGAAAGCAAGCAGAACTATTATGTAACGTGCGGAAAGGACGGTGGTGATCCTGTACGGTTCATGCCAACCGTCGATAATTACAACCTGGTCGGCTGGCCTCCATCACGATGGTCGCAAGACGGAAGATCAATTATGTTCCAGGCCATACGAAGCGATACGGTAAGGAAGAATCCGGATTCCATTGTCTTCCACAGCAGCTTTTTTGCAAATGACCTTGCAGCAAATGTCTCGCGAAAAATTTTCGACGGCCAGCTCTTCGACGCTTCAAGGGATGGCAACTACATTCTCTATAGGCGCGACGGAGACAGCATCGTCACAAGGGGGGTCTTGGCACGGATGACCACCCCCGGCCAACCGATAAGAGAACTGATCTCTCCGTGGGCGCCGGCGATGTTTTCCTCAGACTCAAAAAGCGTGATTATTCAAGACTCGGTAAGCCTGTCATTTCTGTCAATTGAGGACGGCAAACCAAAGCAACGGGTCAAGACTCCGAGATATTTTATAAATATTGCTCAACTGCCGGACGGGAGATCAATGCTCGGCGCAATCTGGAATCCCACGAAAAGAACTCGAACACTTGTCAAGCTACTCCTCCGGGACGGATCAATTGAGAAGATCAGCGAAACTGAGTCGACATCATCTTTGTACAGGTTTGGCTGCTCTCTTTCTCCGGATGGTAAGACGCTTGCGTATTTCAAATCCGAGACAAAAAACAGAATTGTATTGTTGGACAATTTTCGGTGATTGCGTAGCTCGGAGGTTGTCGGTAGACTTCCGAGCTACACCGATAGATTTTTCATCACCTCGACCGTCCAGAGGCTTATAAAGTCGTCCTAAAGGACGACCTGCCGCGCGCCCCCCCCCATCC
>JBARRO010000001.1:0-6543 GCA_049644265.1 Bacteroidota bacterium | reverse complement strand
CCTCGGACGCGCACCGGTTGCCAGGATAATGTTCTTCGACTTGATGGTGTCGACGACTTTCCCGTCTTTAGTAACCTCGATGGTGTTCCTACCGACGAGTTTCGCAGTTCCGGGCACGACCTCAATTTTGTTCTTCTTCATGAGGTATTCCACGCCCTTGGAAATTCTGTCGGCCACTCCCCGGCTGCGCTGGATGATTTTGGAAAAATCGAACTTCAGGTCCTTGTGGGTAATTCCAAACTCTTCGGATTTCTTGAAGGCATTGTAGAGTTCGGCGCTCTTGAGAAGAGCTTTGGAGGGTATGCATCCCCAGTTCAGACAAATACCCCCAAGCTTATCCCGCTCCACGATTCCGACCTTCATCCCAAGCTGGGACGCCCGGATCGCCGCAACATACCCGCCGGGTCCGGATCCGATGACTGTTACATCAAACTGTTTTTCCGCCATTGAGGATTATCCTTTTCAGGTCTTGCGAGTGAGCGAAACTGCAAAAAATGACATCTTCGAGCCGAAAACGACATAAATATAGTTAGAAAGTGGACGAAAAACAACGGAGTGGAGAGCAAAGGTTGAGGTTAAGGTAGGTAGGGGCAGCGGATTCCGTGCCGATACGACCTGCGCCCATTCACGGGCTTGCGGAGAAGTAGCGAAACGCACGACAAGGAGTTTTCGATCTCAGGACTCTCCCGTGGAACACTCGCGCCACAATGCTCCTGCACCCAGACGAATGTACTCATTCCGAGTGCCGCATCCCTGCCCGCCGTCTAGACCTACGAAGGCAGGCGGGCGTGCTCATCCGCGAAATCCGCGAGCATCCCTGCCTGCCGGCAGGCAGACGTGAGTATCAGCGTTTGCATCTTTTTGAGTTTTCCGTTATGTTGGAACAAAAATTTTTGGGATGGAAGAGTCAGGACAGCGTGTCACAATCTCCAACCGAAAGGCGCGACACGATTACGAAGTCCTTGAAACACTCGAAGCGGGGATCGTTCTTCAGGGTACTGAAGTCAAGTCCTTAAGACAGGGAAACGCCAATCTTCAGGACAGCTACGCGATCGTGAAGAACGGAGAAGTGTGGTTGTTCGGGATGCACGTGAGCCCGTATGAGCACGGCTCGATCAGCAACCATGATCCCCGACGCACACGGAAACTCCTCCTTCAAAAGAAAGAGATCCGAAAGATCGTCACAAAGGTTGTCGAGAAGGGACTGGCCCTCATTCCGCTGTCCGTGTATTTCAAAGGCCCTTACGCCAAAGTGGAACTCGCGATTGCCCGCGGGAAGAAGAGTTATGATAAACGGGAAGCGATCAAGCAACGCGACGCGAAGCGGGAGCTTGCTCAACGAATGAAAAGGAGCTACAACTAGAAATTGTTCCCTCCGTTCAACGAACAGATGGACCTGATCAAGCGGGGAGTCTCGGAAATCATTCCCGAGGACGACCTCGCAAAGAAGCTCGAAAAGGCCATCAAGACACAGAAGCCCCTCAACGTCAAGCTCGGCTGCGACCCGAGCCGCCCCGACCTCCATCTTGGTCATTCTGTCGTCCTCCGAAAGCTGCGGCAATTCCAGGATCTCGGCCATCAGGCAATCCTCATCATCGGCGATTTCACCGGGATGATCGGGGACCCATCCGGAAAAAGCAAAACACGCCCCTCCCTGACACTCGAGGAGACCCGCCGGAACGGCCAGACCTACTTCGAGCAGGCCACGAGAATCCTTTCGGCTCAGCACATCACCATGTTCTACAATTCCGAATGGCTGGGAAAGATGGCCTTTGCGGATGTGCTCAGGCTTGCAAGCAAATACACGGTCGCCAGAATGCTCGAACGCGATGATTTTACCGAGCGCTACAAAGCGGGAGAGTCGATCGGCGTGCATGAGTTTCTCTATCCCCTGGCGCAGGCGATGGATTCCGTTGCCATCAAAGCCGATATCGAGCTTGGCGGGACGGACCAGAAATTCAACCTGCTTGTCGGACGCGATATCCAGAGAGAATTCGGACAAGAGGCGCAAGTGATTTTGACCATGCCGATCCTTCCCGGAACGGACGGGGTGGAAAAGATGAGCAAATCCCTCGACAACTACATCGGAATCAACGAGCCGCCGAGGGAAATGTACGGAAAGACGCTCCGTATTCCGGACCCGCTGATTTATTCCTATTTTGAGCTCGCGACGGATGTGCCGAACAAGGAACTCAAGGATATCAAAACGAAACTTGACGACAAATCGGCAAATCCGCGGGATCTGAAGCGAAAACTTGCCCGTACGATCGTTGAGCTGTACCACTCCGCAGACGCTGCAAAAAAGGCGGAAGAGGAGTTCGACAGGATCTTCATTGAGAAGAGCGTTCCGGACGAAATTGAAGAATATAGATTGCCCTCCGGCGTCAACGATATCGTGACACTCATGCTCCAGTCCAAACTCGCGACGTCAAAGAGTGATGCACGACGTCTGATCGAACAAGGGGGAGTTTCGATCAACGGGGAAAAAGTGTTGGATCCAAACAACAGCTTACCGACGGAAAGTGAGTTTTTGGTGAAAGTAGGAAAACGACGCTTCATGAAGGTTAGGAGGTAGAGGAGCAGTTTAAGGTTTAAGGTTTAAAGTTTAAAGTTTCGAGTTTCTAGTTCAGAGTTTCGAGTTACACATGGTTCACGTTTTACGATTCACGGTTAACAGTTCACTTTTCACTTATCGCTTATCACTGTTTCCTGTTCACCATAGACTCCTCATTACACCCTATCCACTACTTAACGCGGAGATGACAACGTGTTTGTGCCCCAGAAAATGTTCTTCACCAAAGGCGTAGGAAGACACAAGGACTACCTTCAATCGTTCGAGCTTGCTTTGCGCGAGGCCGGCATCGAGAAATGCAACATCGTGACGGTTTCAAGCATTTATCCGCCAGGTTGCAAGCGGATCTCGAAAGATGAAGGACTGAAGATGCTGCAGGCGGGGGCAATCACGTTCTGCGTCATGGCCCGTAACGCCACCAACGAGCCAAACCGTCTGATCGCGGCCTCCATCGGCGTCGCACAGCCCGCGGATGATTCGCAGTACGGCTATCTTTCCGAGCATCATCCCTACGGAGAGACCGACGAGCGCGCGGGCGAATACGCCGAAGACCTTGCCGCAACCATGCTCGCGACAACATTGGGAGTTCAGTTTGACCCGAATACTGCGTGGGACGAACGGGAAAAGATTTTCAAAATGAGCGGAAAGATCGTCAAGACGTTTAACGTTACACAGTCAGCAGAGGGAGACAAGAATGGACTGTGGACGACGGTGGTGGCGTCGGCAGTGCTGATTCCTGGGTAGGTCTTACGTGATGACTTCAAAAACCAGACTCGTCACCCCCGCAAGTCTTTAGCGGGGGTCTGAATTACAGAGTGCAGTTCTTCCTCGATGGTGAGTCAGATTCCCGCTAAGAGCATGCGGGAATGACCGTATCAGCGTTATTTCCCTTCCAGCACCACCACAAACTCCCCCTTCTTCCCCGTCTTCATAAACAACTCCAGAAGCTTCGGCGCCGTGCCGTGAAAGATTTCTTCGCTGGGGAGCGTAAGATCGAATGCGACGCAGACGCGACGATTGTCTCCAAAAACTTCGGCAATATCCCGGATCAGCTGCACAAGCCGGTACGGCGTGTCCATAAACACAATCGTGTGGGTGTCCCTCTTGAGCAGCTGGAGCTCGCGAATGCGGCGTTCGCGCTTGGGTGAGAGGAATCCGTAGAAAAGAAACTGGTTGATCGCAAAGCCGGAAACCGTCAGAGCCGGGAGAAGGGACGACGCGCCGGGGATGGGGACAATCTTAATCTTCTCCTGAATCGCCTGTCGCACCAACAGATTGCCGGGGTCGGAGAACACCGGGGTGCCGGCATCCGAAATGAGCGCCACGCTCCTCCCTTCCTTCAGCTTCTCAATAATAATCCGGGCAGCCGCCGCCTCATTGTGCTCATTCAGACTCTCCACGGGCTTTTCGATGCCGAAATGCCGCAGGAGCCGGGCGCCCTCCTTCCGTTCCTCAAAGACAACGATATCGACTTCCTTCAGGACGCGAATAGCCCGGAAGGTGATGTCTTCAAGGTTGCCGATCGGCGTTGCGACGAGGTAGAGTGTTGCTTCCATCTCACTCCACGGGCATAGAAGATTCGTAGGTTCGGGCTCCGCGCCGCCGGGCTTCCCATTCCCGCACAAACAGAATGATCAGAGCCGTCGAAGGCACTGCGATGAGCAGTCCGACAAATCCAAGGAAATACATGAAGACGAGCAGGGACAGAATCATGAGGAGAGGATGAACTCCAACCTTCCCCCCAACGATTTTGGGGGAGAGAAAAACAACTTCGACAATGTGGAGAATTCCGATCGTTCCGAGCACGAACGCGACTTTCGGCAGGACCGGCGGCTCGCTGAACGAGGCGACGACCGAGGCAATGGCCATAAGGATAATCAGGCCAAAATACGGAATCAGGTCGAACACTGCGGCAAGAAGACCAAGCAATAAAGCGTAGTTGATGCCGAACAGTGAAAACGAGACGGCCACCATAACACCCTGAATAATCGCCACCGTTACGGACCGGCGCAGATAGTGTCCGATCAGATCGTCTGCGCGGGACATGAGATCGCCCACCTGGTCCCTCACCCGCCTCGGGAACAGCATCTTGAAGCGGTGATTGATCTTCGGGAAGTCCGTGAGAATATAGAAGGTCAGGAACGGCACCATAATAATGTAAATGATCTGGGCGACGACGTTGGAAATGCTGCTCACGAGCACAAGGAACCCGCTTAACAAATTCTTGAGAATATCCTCAACCCGCGGCGTCAGCTGGTTGACAAGGGTATTCCTGAATTCTTCAGGTTTGATTCCGTAGCGTTCAAACATCGACACGAACTTGCTGTTCCCCATCGCGTTCCGGAAATCCGCAATCACGTGCGAGACGGATTCAAGCACGCCCTCGAATTGGCTCACCGCAATCGGAAGTACGAAGAAGATCATCAGCGTAATTCCCGTCAGGAAGAGAAGGATCAGCACCAGGGAGCTGAGCCATCGCGGGACCTTCCATCCTTCAAACAGGTCCACGACCGGGTTGAGAATATACGCGAACACGAGGGAAACGATGAACGGCGCGAGGATATTCGAGACGGTGTGAAGAAACCAGAATGCAAACAGGATCACCGACAGCCACATGATATTCCGTGCAACGGCATAGCGTCGCATGGGATAGAGGATAAAGAGAATTGCACCGAGCACGAGGAATGGTGAGAGGATCGCCTGAATTGTATAAATGAGAACCATGAGGAGCAGCACTCCCCCAACGAGGAGGACGACCTCGATTCTTCCGAGCGATGAAAAAAGCGAGTCCCAGCCCAGGTCCCCTGGAGTCTGTTTGTGCGCGCCGGCAGGCTTATTTTTTGCCATGGTCAGTGTTCCGTAGTCCTGTGTGTCCGAACCCTCCTTCGCCCCGCGAAGTTTCATTCACGCGATGCGTTTCCTCCCATTGGATCCGTTCGAACTTATTGATCACCAACTGTGCAATCCGGTCGCCGCGGCGGATCGTAAACGGAGCCGGACCGAAGTTCGTGAGAATGATTTTGAGTTCGCCCCGATAGTCCGAGTCGATCGTTCCCGGCGAGTTCAGGATACCGATTCCATGTTTCACCGCCAATCCGCTCCGTGGCCGAACCTGGCCTTCGTAGCCTTGAGGGAGTTCGAGCAAGAATCCGGACGGAATTAACACAGTTTCTCCCGGTTTGACCGTAAGGTCCTGATCCACCGCCGCACAGATGTCCATTCCTGCAGAGCCCGCAGTTGCATACTGAGGCACGGGGATATCGGTTCGACCGGGATCGGTTCGGGAAATCCTGACGGTGAGGGGCACTGAGGCGGCTAAGTTGTTCGGGGAGCGAGTGGCGTTGTTTGACTACATGGTACTGAACTTTGGTGGATTTTCAAAGTTGGATGAGAATTGTGCACTGGCGTGCTTTCGACTAAATGGGAGGAATTGAAATGAAAAAGCCCAACTGACCGGGGAAAGCTTGTGCGGAATTGCTTGCTTAAGTCTTAGTCTAGTACTCCTGAATAAGTGTCTCTGCGGGAATCTTGAGTTTAGTATGGAGCTTTCTAATCGTGGTTAGGGACAGATCACGTTTTTTGCTGAAAATTTCAGAAACCCTGCTTTTGCTCCCTACTATCGCAACCAACTGCTGTCTTGTCATTCCTACCTGTTCCATTCGAAACCTGATGGCTTCTATCGGGTCCGGCTGCACTATGGGAAAATGTTCCTCCTCATATTTTTCAATCAACACCGACAATATTTCGACTATATTCGCCTCCGGTGTCCCTTTCTTTGAGAAGAAATATTTTTCAACCATAGCCAGAGTATTCTCATAGTCTTTTCTTGTTCTTATTGGCCGCAAGAATCTTGGCAACCAGTTCATCATTTTCATACGCCCTCCATTTTCAAATTATCATGCTCGTCGTGAGTCCCAATCCACTTTATGAGGATACATTGAAATTCGAAGTTCACCCAAACAAGAAGCCTG